>JBIKLI010000109.1:0-12455 GCA_044359885.1 Alphaproteobacteria bacterium
CCGCGCGGCGGCGATGTCGCGGTCGCCGTCCACCTGGACGGCACCGCGCTCAAGGTCGTCGTCGGCGACACCGGTCCAGGGATGCCGCTGGAGGTGCGCGCCCGCATGGCCGGCGCCGGATCCGCCGGCAGCGAAGGCGGCGGGCTCGGCGTCGACGTGATCATGCGGTTGCTCCGGAGCGTCGATGGCACGATCGACGTCGCCTCCACGCCCGGCGAGGGAACCCGCATCGTCCTGACGATACCACCCCGTCGCGGCGATGGCGGCGTCGCAGAACCGTGAGCGTTCCGCGGATACTTGTCATCGAGGACGACGACGTGCTCGGACCGTCGATCACGCATCGGCTGCGCCTCGAGGGCTTCATGCCCGTGCTCGCGACCCGGGCCAGCGAAGCGCTCGCGCTGATGGGGCGCGAGCGCTTCGACGCCCTCGTCAGCGACATCCGGCTGCCGGACGGAGACGGCGAGTCGCTCTATCGGCGCGCGATGGTCCATCTCGGCGACACCCCGATCCTGTTCGTCACCGCCTTCGGCGACATCGAACAGGCGGTGCGGCTGATGAAGGCCGGCGCGAACGACTATCTGACCAAGCCATTCGACATGGCCGGGCTGGTCGGGAAACTCGGCGCCCTGGTCCGGCGCCGCACCGGCGGCCAGGACGGCAAGGCGGGACAGCCGTCCATGGTCGTCGAGTCGGCGGCGCTGCGGCGCATCGATCAGCAGCTGGCACGGCTGGCGCGGACGACCGCCCCTGTGCTGCTGCGCGGCGAGACCGGCTCGGGCAAGGAGGTGGTCGCGCGGCGCCTGCATGGCTTGACGGAGCGGTCGCCTTTCGTCGCCGTCAACTGCGCGGCGATTCCGCCGGAGCTCGCGGAGAGCACGCTGTTCGGCCACGAAAGAGGCGCATTCACGGGAGCCACGGCACGCCATGTCGGCTACTTCGAGGAGGCCGGGTCGGGCACCCTCTTCCTCGACGAGATCGCCGAACTCGGCCCCGGCCTTCAGGCCAAGCTGCTGCGGGTGATCCAGGAGCGCGTCTTCCGGCGCGTCGGTGGGACGGCCGACCTGCCCTTCCACGCGCGGCTGGTGACCGCGACCAACGCCGACCTGCGCGCGCGCGTCGCCGAAAAGTCGTTCCGGGAGGACCTGCTGTTCCGCATCGCCGTGGTCGAGCTCGAGATCCCGCCGCTGCGCGAGCGACCGGAGGACATGATTGCGCTGTTCCACACCTTCGTGGCGACGTCCGCCGCCGAGTACGGGATGCCTGTGCCGGCGATCGCCTCCGACCTGGAGCCGGTCCTGCGGGCGCATGGATGGCCCGGCAACGCGCGCGAACTGCGAAACCGCGTCGCCCGCGCCGTGGCGCTTGCGGACGGGGCGTCCATCTCGGTGCACGACGTCTTCCCCGAGCGGGATCTCGACCCGCCATCTGCCGCCGGCACCGAGATGGCGACGCTCGAAGCGGCGCGCGACGATGCCGAAAGGCAGGCCATCGCCGCGGCCCTGCGCGCTGCCGGCGGCAAGGTCGCCGCCGCCGCCGCGTCGCTGGGGATCTCGCGCGTCACCCTGTGGTCGAAGATGAGGCGCCTGGGGCTCGGCCGCTGAACGCCGCCGGTGGACTCAACCGCGCAGCGCGGCACCGGTCGCCTTGGCAGCCGCGGCCACCATGCGCTGGCCGATCGCATCGATCTCCGCGTCGGTCAGCGTGCGTTCGGCCGGCTGCAGCCGGACCGACAGGGCGACCGATTTCCTGCCCTCGGGCAGCCCCTTGCCCTCGTACACGTCGAAGACGCCGACCGAAAGGATCGCGGCTTGCGTCGCGATTTCCTTGGCCACGCCGCGGATCGCCCGTACCAGCTTCTCGGACTCGACCGCCGAGTCGACCAGGAACGCGAAATCGCGCTCCACCGGTTGCAGCGCGGCGAGCTTGAGCAACTGTCGCGCACGACCGGCCTTGGCCTTCGGCATCGGCACCGCGTCGATCGTCACTTCGAAGGCCACCGCGGGCATGCGGACATCCATCGCCGCCAGCACGCGGGGGTTCAGTTCCCCGAACACCGCCACGACCTTGGCACCAAGCCGAAGGCATCCCGATCGTCCGGGGTGGTACCAGGACGGCGCGTCGCGGGTGGTCTGCAGGTTCTCGACCGGCGCGCCCAGCGACTGAAGCAACGCCAGCGCGTCGGCCTTCGCATCGAGGGCGTCGACCGCGCGCTGCTTCGCGCCCCAACTGCGTGGCGCCGCATCGCCGCTGCGCAGACCGGTCGCCATCATCGACTGTCCGGCGGGCGTGTCGTCCGCGAATTGCGGCCCCACTTCGCAGAGCGCCGAACCACCCAGCCCGCGATCGGCGTTCCGTCTGGCCGCAAGAAGCAGGTTGGGCACGATGGTCGGCCGCATGAAGTCGAGATCGCTCGAGATGGGGTTCAGCAGTTCGAGCGTCGGGTTCGTGCCGCCGAACAGCGCGGCGACGCTCTTCTGCATGAACGAGAACGTGACGGCCTCGACCAGGCCGAGCCCCGCCAGCGCACGCCGTGCGTCGCGCACGCGGCGTTGAGCGGGCGTGAGCGCCGGGGCCGGCAGCGCCGTGTCCCGCGGCATCGGGACGGCCGCGATCCGGTCGTAACCCCAGATCCGCCCGATCTCCTCGACGAGGTCGGCCTCGCCATGGATGTCCTGTCGCCAGGACGGCGGCGCGACCTCGAAGGTGGCGCCGTGGTCCTCGACCGCGAAGCCCAGCGCTTCCAGGATGCGCCGCTGGTCGGCCGGCGGCACGTCGACGCCGCCCAGCGTGGCCGCCCGCTCCTTGCGCAGGCGGTAGCTGCGCCGCCATTCGGGCACCTTGCCGGCGACGACGAGTTCGCTCGCCTCGCCCCCGCACAGGTCCAGGATCATGCGGGTCGCGGCTTCCATGCCCTCGATCACCGCTTCGGGGTCGATGCCGCGCTCGAACCGGTAACGCGCATCGGAAAGGATCTGATGCGCGCGACCGGTCTGCGCGGTGCGGATGGGGTCGAACAGTGCGGCCTCGACGAAGACGTCCGTCGTCGCCTCGGTGCAGCCCGATTCCTCGCCGCCGATCACGCCGCCCAGCCCCTCGGCGGCGCCCCCCTCGTCCGAGATGACGGTCTCGCTGCCCGACAGCGTGTAGGTCTTGCCGTTCAGCGCCGCGATCGTCTCGCCCGGCCGCGCGAGGCGCACCACGATGCCACGCTCGACCTTGGCGGCGTCGAAGACATGGAGCGGCCGGCAGATGTCGAAGGTCATATAGTTGGTGATGTCGACCAGCGCCGATATCGGACGCAGGCCGATCGCGATCAGACGGTCCTGCAGCCAGCGCGGACTGGGGCCGTTCCTGACGCCACGCAGCATCCTGCCGACGAAATAGGGACAGGCTTTCGCAGCGTCGGCCGGAAGGTCGAATCGCACCGCAAGCGGGCTCTCGAACCGGCCAGGGACCGGCTCGACCCGGCGCGGCTTCAGCCGGCCGACACCCTTGGCCGCAAGGTCGCGGGCAATGCCGCGGACGCCGAGGCAGTCCTGGCGGTTGGGGGTGATCGCGACATCGATCACGGCATCGTCGAGACCGAGCGTCCTTGCGAAGGGCTCGCCGACCGGCGCGTCCGCCGGCAGGTCGATGATGCCGTCGTGCTCGTCGGACAGACCCATCTCGCGCGCCGAACAGAGCATGCCATTGGAGGCCTGGCCGCGGATCGTGCCGGCCTTGAGCAGTAGCCCGGTGCCCGGGACGACGAGGCCGGCCCGGGCGAAGACGCCCTTCATGCCGGTGCGGGCGTTGGGTGCGCCGCACACGACCTGGACCTGATCCTTGCCGGTGTCGACGATGCACACGCGCAACCGGTCGGCATCGGGATGCTTTCGCGCTTCGACGACATAGCCGACGACGAAGGGCGCGAGCTTGGCGGCGCGGTCGTCGACCGATTCGAGTTCGAGCCCGATCGCGGTGACCGCCTCGCAGATCTCGGTCAGGCTGGCGTCCGACTCGAGATGCTCCTTGAGCCAGGACAGCGTGAGTTTCATCGCGCCAGCCCTCCGGTCATCGACGGGACGTCGAGCGGCATGAAACCATAGTGGCGCAGCCACCGGAGATCGGCCTCGTAGAACGGGCGCAGGTCCGGGACGCCGTATTTGAGCATGGCGATCCGCTCGATCCCCATCCCGAAGGCGAAGCCCTGCCACTCGTCCGGATCGAGGCCGCAATTGGCGATGACCTTCGGGTGCACCATCCCGCAGCCGAGGATCTCCAGCCAGTCGCCGTGGTTGCCGAGCTTGAGTTCGCCGCCCGCACGCGAGCATCCGATATCGACTTCGGCGGACGGCTCGGTGAAGGGGAAATGCGACGGGCGGAAACGCAGCGGCAGATCGCCGACCTCGAAATAGGCGCGGCAGAATTCCTGCAGGCAGCCCTTGAGGTGGCCCATGTGGATCGCCTTGTCGATCACCAGCCCCTCGACCTGGTGGAAGTTCGGCGAGTGCGTCGCGTCGTGGTCGGAGCGGTAGGTGCGGCCCGGGATGATCACGCGGATGGGCGGCTTCACGCTCTTCATCGTGCGGATCTGGACGGGGCTGGTATGCGTGCGCAGGACCTTGGGCGGCGTGCCGGTCTCGCCCGCGCTGCGCAGGTAGAACGTATCCATCATCTGCCGCGAGGGGTGTTCGGGCGGGATGTTGAGCGCGGTGAAATTGTGCCAGTCGTCCTCGATGTCGGGCCCCTCGGCGACTGAAAAACCCATTTCGCCGAAGATCGCCGTCAGTTCGTCGATGGTCTGGCTGATCGGGTGCACACGCCCGTCGGGCAGCGGCCGCGGCGGTAGGGTCACGTCGATCCGTTCGCGCGCCAGCCGCGCATCGAGTTCGGCCTCGGCAAGACCAGCGCCCCGCGCCTCGATCAGCGCCGCGACCTCGTCCTTCACGGCGTTGAGCGCCGCGCCCCTGGCCTTGCGCTGATCCGCCGGCATGGTGCCCAGCGTCTTCATGAGCTCGGTGACGCGGCCCTTCTTGCCCAGCCATTCGACGCGCAACGCGTCCAGCGCCGCGCCATCCGCGGCGGCGGTGACCCGGGTCCTGGCGTCCGCCAGCAGGGCGGCGATCTCGTCCGTCATGTCGGTTCTGGCTCTCTCTTGGCGGGAGGGGCGGGCGATGGCCGGAGCGCGAAACGAAAAAGGCCCGGCTTGCCGGCCAGGCCCTTCGCGTGCGCGACCGCGTCCTGCCGGCTCAGCCCAGCGCGGCCTTGGCCTGGTTGACCAGCGCGCCGAAGCCATCCGGATCGGTGACCGCGAGATCGGCGAGCACCTTCCGATCG
Organism: Alphaproteobacteria bacterium; assembly: GCA_044359885.1. Lineage (GTDB taxonomy): Bacteria > Pseudomonadota > Alphaproteobacteria > CACIAM-22H2 > CACIAM-22H2 > CAIOSQ01. The sequence goes on from JBIKLI010000109.1 coordinate 5,323, forward strand.
ACCGCGATTCCCGCCTTCTTGATGCCGTCCATCAGGCGCGAATAGGTCAGACCATGCAGCCGGGCGCCGGCGTTGATGCGCTGGATCCACAAGCCGCGGAAGTCGCGCTTGCGGTTCCGGCGGTCGCGATAGGCGTACTGCATCGCCTTTTCGAGACGCTCGAGCGCCGGACGGAAACTGGTGCCGCTGCGACCGACATAGCCCTTGGCGGCCTTGACGACTTCCTTGTGACGGGCGCGGCCGGTAACGCCGCGCTTGACGCGTGCCATCTGGGTCTCTCCTCAGGTCAGTCGTGAAGCCACTGCTTGACCACCTTGGCCGCGTGGCCAGGGCTGAGCTGCTTGGTGCCGCGCGCCTGGCGCAGCATCCGGTTCGGGCGCTTGCGCATGTTGTGGCGCTTGCTTGCGACGCCCACGAACACCTTGCCGGTGGCGCTGACCTTGAAGCGCTTTCGCGCCGAGGACTTCGTCTTCATCTTGGGCATTTTCCATGTCTCCTTCGGTACTTGGCGGTTGGGCATGCCCTGGAACGGAGACGCGGGATTGCGCCCGTCCCGGCCGTGGCCGCCGTCGGAAGCCGCGCCTTATAGGCGCACGGACCCCGATCCGGCAAGAGGTCGCATGCGACGCCCTCGTCCGGGGTCACTTCGGCGCGATCACCATGGTCATCTGACGGCCTTCCATCTTGGGCGTCTGCTCGACCTTGATCGACTCGCCCATATCGACACGCACCCGCTCGAGCACCTTGGCACCCAGATCCTGGTGCACCATCTCGCGGCCCCGGAACCGCAGCGTCAGCTTGACCTTGTCGCCCTCGGCGATGAAGCGCTGCATGGCCCGAAGCTTGACGTCGTAGTCGTGGTCATCGATGCCCGGACGCATCTTGATTTCCTTGATCTCGATGACTTTCTGCTTCTTGCGAGCTTCGTTTTCCTTCTTCTGGATCTCGTATTTGTATTTGCCGAAATCGAGCACCTTGCAGACTGGCGGAACGGCGTTCGGCGAGATCTCGACCAGGTCGAGCCCGGACTCGTCGGCGATGGCCAAAGCCTGGTAGAGGGAAACGATCCCGAGCATTTCGCCGCGGGCGTCGATCAGGCGCACCTGCGCGGCCTCGATCTGGTCATTGACGCGCGGGCCGCCCTTGGCCGGCGCTTCCGTCATCGGACGTGCGATGGAGAGTCTCCTTGGTTGCGGCCGTCCCCGGTCGCCCGGACGCCGCCTCGATTCTGGCGGGCGTCCACGCGGTCCCTGCGGGGTGGCCTACGCATTCAGGCGCTGGGGACCTTCGCCTCGTCGACCAATGTAGCGATGGCGTCATCAAGCGCAAGCGTGCGCTGGTCGTCGCCCGCAAGACGGCGGATGGCAACCGTCCCCTGCTCCGCCTCGCGCCGGCCCAGCGCCCAGAGCCAGGGGGTCTTGGCCAGCGTGTGCTCGCGGACCTTGTAGCCGATCTTCTCGTTGCGCAGATCGAGTTCGGCACGGATGCCGGCGGCGGCGAGGCGCGCCGCGATCTGACGGGCATAGGCATCGGCATCCGAAACGATCGTAGCGATCGCGACCTGGGTGGGCGCCATCCACAGCGGGAAACGACCGGCGTAGTTCTCGATGAGTATGCCGATGAAGCGCTCGAAGGAGCCGAGGATGGCGCGATGGAGCATCACCGGGCGATGCTTCTGGCCGTCCTCGCCGACATAGGACGCATCGAGGCGCTCGGGCAGGACGAAATCGACCTGCAAGGTGCCGCACTGCCAGTCTCGCCCGATCGCATCGCGCAGCACGAATTCCAGCTTCGGGCCATAGAAGGCCCCCTCGCCAGGATTGCGCACGGTTTCCAGCCCGGCGGCCGAGGCGGCTGCCTCGAGCGCCGATTCCGCCTTGTCCCAGATCGCATCGTCGCCGGCCCGCGTGTCGGGGCGGTCCGAGAACTTGATGCGGATGTCCTGGAAGCCCATGTCCGCGTAGATTGAGCGCAGCAGGGTGCAGAACTTCACCGATTCGGCGGTGATCTGGTCCTCGGTGCAGAAGATGTGCGCGTCGTCCTGGGTGAAGGCGCGCACCCGCATGATGCCGTGCAGCGCCCCGGATGGCTCGAAACGATGGCAGGCGCCGAACTCGGCCACCCGCAGCGGCAGGTCGCGATAGCTCTTCAGCCCCTGGCGGAAGACCTGGACGTGGCCGGGGCAGTTCATCGGCTTGAGCGCGTAGAGCCGGTCCTCCTCGGCATTCTCGTTGCGAGGCCTCGCCGCGAACATCGCGTCCTTGTATTTGTCCCAGTGCCCCGAGCGCTCCCACAGGACCCGGTCGAGCACCTGCGGCGTCTTGACCTCGACATAGCCGTCACGTTCGAGCCGCCCGCGCATGTAGCGCTCGAGCGTCCGGTAGAGCGTCCAGCCCTTCGGGTGCCAGAACACCGAGCCGACCGCCTCTTCCTGGATGTGGAAGAGTTCCATCTCGCGGCCGATGCGACGGTGATCGCGCTTCTCCGCCTCCTCGAGCTGCCGCAGATACGCGTCCAGGCCATCCTTGGTCGGGAAGACGGTCCCGTAGATCCGCTGCAGCTGTGCGTTCTTCGCATCGCCGCGCCAATACGTGCCCGAGACCTTCATCAGCTTGAAATGCTTGCCGAGCCGCCCGGTCGACGGCAGATGGGGACCGGTGCACATGTCCAGCCACGCGCCCTGCCGGTAGACGGAGATGGCTTCGCCGGCCGGGATCGAATCGACCCACTCGGCCTTGAAGGTCTCGCCCTGGTCCCGGAAATAGGCCTTCATCCGCGCGTGGTCCCAGATCTCGCGTTCGATCGTCTCGTCGCGATCGACGATTTCCCGCATCTTCGCCTCGATGGCCGCGAAGTCGTCGGGCGAGAAGGGTTCGCTGCGATGGAAGTCGTAGTAGAACCCGTCCTCCGTGGACGGGCCGAAGGTGATCTGGACGTCCGGCCACAATTCCTGCACCGCCTCGGCCAGCACATGGGCGGCATCGTGACGCAGCAGCGGCAGCGCCTCGGGCGATTTCGCGGTCACGATCTCGATCCGCGCGTCGGCCTCGATCGGCCGGCCGAGGTCGCGCAGCTCGCCGTCGACCTTGATCGCCAGCGCCGCCTTCGCGAGGCCGGCGCCGATCGACTGCGCCACCTCCAGCCCGGTCGGCGCCGCGGCGAACTGCTTCACGCTGCCGTCGGGCAGGCTGATCGAGACCATGAACGTCATCCTTCTGGAACGGCGCGGACCATAAGTCGGCGGGCGCCCGGCCATCAAGCCGGACCGGGCGGCGTCCGCGCTCACATCGACCGCGCGGTCAGGCCGCCATCGACCGGCAGGCAGACCGCAGTGATGTAAGACGCCTCGTCGCTGGCCAGGAAGACCGCGGCGTTCGCGACATCCCAGGCGGTTCCCATCCGCCCCGTGGGGCAGGCCGCGTTGCGCGCCTCGACCATCGCCTCGGGCGAGGCGAACTGGCCCGAGATCTGCTGGAAGATCATCGGCGTCTCCATCAGCCCGGGCAGGATCGCATTGCAGCGCAGCCCGCGCGCGGCGTACTGCATGGCGATCGATACGGTCAGCTGGTTTACCGCGCCCTTCGACGCGCTGTAGGTCACGTAGGAATGCCCCAGATGCCGGATCGAGGCGATCGACGAGATGTTCGTGATCACCCCGCGGCCCGCCGCCAGCATCGGGGGGATCGCGTACCGGCAGGCGAGGAACATGCCGGTGACGTTGACGTCGAACTCCCGCCGCCACGCCTCGACCGTCACTTCGGGCGGGCCGCCCATCAGCACCCGGCCGACATTGTTGTGGAGGATGTCGAGCCGGCCGAAACGGTCCATCGTGGCGCCCACGGCGGCTTCGACCTGATCCTCGCGCGTGACGTCGCAGGCGAGCGCGAGGGCGATCCCGCCCTCGCCGGCGACGATGGCGGCGGTCTCCTCCGCCGCGCGCGCCGAGATGTCGACGCAGACGACCCTGGCGCCGGCGCGCGCATAGGCGACGGCGCTCGCCTTGCCGTTCCCCCAGCCGGGCCCCACGGAGCCGGCCCCGAACACCAGCGCCACACGATCGCGTAGCCTCTCCATTCCCTTCCCCCAAAAGCTGAACCGCCTCATGATAGCCAAGACCGGCCGGTTTGGCGCGCCGGCCTCGAATTGTGGCGATCGCCGATGTGCCCTGCTCACGACCCGTTCCCGGAAGAACCGATCGAACTTTCCGCGCTTGTCGTGGCGCATGACGAGGAGGACAACCTGCCGGCGTGCCTGGAGCGGCTGCGCTTCGCCGACGAACTCGTCGTCCTGCTGGACCGCTGCACCGACGGCAGCCGCGCCGTCGCCGAGCGGTTCGGTGCCCGGATCCTGGAGGGGGCGTGGCCGCTGGAAGGCGAGCGCCGGAATGCCGGGATCGCCGCCTGCCGGGGTCGCTGGATTCTCGAGATCGACGCCGACGAACGGCTGCATCCGGACCTCGCCGCCCTGATCCGGCAGCGCTTGCCGGCATTGCCGCCCGGCCATGTCCTGATGCCGATCGACAACATCGTCGGCGCTCGCCGGATCGTCCATGGCTGGGTACACCCGATCGGCAATTCGCGGCGCAACACGATGTTCTCGCGCGGCACCAAGACCTGGGGCGCCGGTCTCGTCCACCCCGAGATCGCCTTGTCGGGAACCCAGACGCGGCTGGGCGACGACCTGCCGCCGGGCCACCGGATCGACCATCTGGTCGATCGCGACATCGCGGATTTCGTCGCCCGGATCGATCGCTACAGCACCGCCATGGCGCAGGACTGGCGGCGGCGGAACATCCAGTTCGGCTTCCCGCGCGCCCTTCGCAAGGGACTGACGCGCGCGCTGAAGAGCTACACGCGGCGCAGCGGCTGGCGCGAGGGGCGCTGGGGTCTGTTCCTGGCGACGATGGCCTGCTTCTGCATGCTGCTCACGTTCTTCAAGGCGCGGCTGGAGCCGGACGGCCGCGGCTGAGACCCGCGGCCCGCAGCATCTCCGACGCGGCCATGTCGACTGCTTCGACCGAAAGCGCACGCAGGTCCGCGACCTTCAGGAACCGGGTCGCGCGACCGCGCGGCGCGCAGAGCGCGGGATCGCTGTCGGCGGAGAACAGCGTCAGGCAGGGCGCCCCGGCGGCCGCCAGCCAATGCATCGGCCCGGTGTCGTTGCCGACCGCAAGTCGCGCAACGCGGCCGAGGGCTATCAGATCGGGAAGGCTCGTCCGGCCCGTGAGGTCGATCGTGCCGGGCGCGGCCGCGACGATCCGGGCCGCGAGCGCGGCCTCCGACGGCGCACCGAGCAGCGCGACGCCAAGGCCGCGGCCGGACAGACGGGTCGCCAGCCCGGCGAAGCAGGAATCCGGCCAGCGCTTCGCTGGACGATGCGGCGCCGCACCGGGTACGAGCAGCGCGAAGGCCCCGGGCAATCGCAAACGGCCGAGATCCGCATCCGCCCAGCCGAGATCGGGGGCTTCCTCCATCGCGACCCCGGCGACGGCCAATTGACCGGCGAGACGCTCGAGGCTGTGCATCGCATCGCGCCCGGGATCGGCGTGACGATGCGAAGCCCCCGCGGTCCGTCCGACCCATTCCGGACGCCTGCCCGGCCCCAGCAGGCGGAACAGCGCATCCGTGCGGTCGTTGGTCTGCAGATCGTAGATCCGGGCGAAACCCGCCTCGCGGATCCGGCGGCGCAGCCGCAGCCATTCGCCCAGACGCCAGATCGGATGTCGTTCCTCGCTCCAGACCTCGTCGAACCAGGGGCTGGCCGACAGCGCGGTCGCGAAGGGCGGCGTCGTCAGCAGCACCACGCGCTGTCCCCGATGATGGGCGCGGATCGCCGCGAAGGCGCCGAAGCACTGGGCGATGTCGCCCAGCGCGCCCAGCTTGACGACCAGGATGGGCCCGGGATCCGCCCTCACGGGTCCGGCTCCGCCCCCGGACCTGGATGGGTCGCATCGAGGAGCTCGGCGTAGACCGCGAGCGTCGCGGCGCACATCGCCGCCTTGGTGTAGCGCGCGCGGACATGGGCGATGGCGGTCGCGGCGAGCACCTGGCGCGCCGCCAGCGGCATATCGAGAGCGCGCGCCAGCGCTTCGGCGAGCGCGCTCGAATCGGCCGGCGGCGTCGACCAGCCGGTTTCGCCGTCCAGCACGATCTCGCGCGCGCCGCCATGGCCTGCGACGATCACCGGACGGCCCATGGCGCCGGCCTCGGCCACCACGCGGCCGAAGGCCTCGGGATCGGTCGAGGCCGAGACCACGACGTCGGCGAGCATGTAGGCCGCAGGCATGTCGTTGCAGTGATCGACGATGCGCACGACGCCCTCGAGCCCGTAGCGCGCGATCAACGCCTCCAGTTCGGCGCGGTAGGCGGTGCGCCCCTGGTCGGCGCCGACCAGCACCGCCTGCACGTCGCGACGCCCCAGCCGCGCCATCGCGTCGATCAGCACCGTCTGCCCCTTCCAGCGCGTCAGCCGCCCGGGCAGCATCACCACCGGCAGCCCGTCGGCCAGACGCCAGGACCGCGCCAGCGTCACGATCCGGTCGGGGCGGACCGCCTCGGGATCGAAGCTGCGGATGTCGACGCCCCGCGGGATCACCCTTATGCGATCGACCGGGCAGTCATGCTCGACGCGCACATGCTCGGCGATGAAGTCCGAGATCGCGATCACCCGGGCGCCACGGGTCATGATCGCGTTGTAATGCCGCTTCAAAGCGTTCTGGTTGTTGTACGTCCCGTGGAACGTCGTCACCAGCGGGACGCCGGTGCGGCGGCTGGCCCAGTACGCGCTCCAGGCCGGCGCGCGACTGCGGGCGTGGACCAGGTCGACGCTCCATTCGGCCACGAGACCGGCGAGCCGCGCGGCGTTGCGCCAGATCCCGAGGGGATTCTTCGTTCCGAGAGGCAGGGTGACATGGACGGCACCGGCGCGCTCCAGCTCGCGGACCATGGGTCCCCCGGCCGAAGCGACGACGGCACGCCAGCCCGCGTCCATCAGCGCCGCAGCCATGTCGCATGTGCCGCGTTCGACGCCACCTGTCTGAAGGGCCGGCAGGACCTGGAGGACGGTGGGACCGGTCGCCGCACGGAAACGGTCGGCGACGCTGACGCTTCGGGCGGTCATGCTAAGCTGCGCCG
>JBIKLI010000110.1:0-12435 GCA_044359885.1 Alphaproteobacteria bacterium
CTTCCGGAAATGGCCGCCGACGATCCATGAGCCGTCGCGCAGACGCTGCGGCGCCACGAAAGGGATGAAATCGGGGACGACGACGCCGTCCGAGACCGGCGCGAAGAACCCGGTCCCGGCATGCTCGCGCCAGATTTCCATCCCGATCGCGTTCTTGCTGCCGAAATCGTAGCGCCCGACCAGCGCCCAGACCCCGTCCTCGCGGACCAGCAGCGGTGCCGTCTCGTGGCGCCGGCGGCCATCCGCGAAGCCGCCGGCGACGACCTCCACCGCGGACCAGGTCCGTCCGCCGTCGGCGCTGCGCCGCCCGCGCATCACCTGGGCGGGTTCGCTTTCGCGCCGCGGCGCATTCGAGAAATTGACGAGAAGCCGCCGCCCGTCATGGGCGATGCGCGGCTCGTGCAGGAATTCGAAATCCGGCGTCTGACGATGGACCAGGGAATAGCGGATCCCCGGCACCGTCCGGGCATCGGGGGGCGGAAAGGAGCGGGAAGCGTCCCACAGCCGGACGGGTTCGTGCATCGCGATCATCCTTTGACGGCACCGACGGTCATGACGGTGACGAGCTGGCGGTAGAGGAGGAGGACGAGGATCAGCATCGGCGCCAGATGCAGCGTCGACATCGCCAGCAATGCGCCCCATTTGACCCCGTCCGGATTGTTGATCGCGATCGCGATCGCGACCGGTGCGGTGCGGGCCTCCGTCGAGGTGAAGACCAGCGGGAAGAGATAGTCGTTCCAGATCGTGATCCCGACGAACAATCCGATCGCGCCGATCGCCGGCAGGACCAGCGGCAGCGTCACGCGCAGGAACGCCTCGACGCGCCCGCAGCCATCGATCTGCGCCGCCTCCTCCAGCTCGATCGGAATGTCGTCGATGAAGGTCTTGAGCAGAAGCGTCGTGATGCTGACCGAGAAGGCGATGCCGGCGAGCACCAGCGGCGCCAGGGTGTCGAGCAGGCCCAGCTGCGCGAAGGTCGGATAGAGCGGGATGATCACGATGATCGGCGGGAACATGCGCACCAGGATCACCAGCAGGGCGGGTCCCTTGAGCCATGGCGCGCGCAGCCGCGAGAAGGCGAAGGCGGCGCCGACGGACAGCGCCAGGGTCGCGAGGGTCGCGATCGCCGTCACCGCGACGCTGTTCGCGAGGTTGCCGAGATACATGGGCGCCAGCGCGGGCAGGTCGCGATACGACGCCAGGCTGGGCTCGAAGAACAGCGACGGCGGATAGGCCCAGATCTCCGTGCCGGGCTTGAAGGAGCCCATCACCAGGAAGGCGATCGGGAAGGCGGCCCAGAGCACGGTCAGCGCCATCAGCGCGAACAGCACGCCGCGCCGGCCGATCTGCGCGAGAAGGTTCAACGGTAGCGCTCCCCGAACATGCCGCGATAGGTGCGTCGCACGAGGAAGCCGGCCGTCAGCACCGTCGCGACCAGCATCAGCCATCCCGTCGCCGCCCCGGCGCCGAAGTTCAGGTAGCGGAACGCCTCCTTGTAGAGATAGAGCGCGAGGATCTCGGTCGACGTTCCCGGGCCGCCGCCGGTGGTGGTGTGCACGATCGCGAATTCGCGCAGCGTGTAGATGATCCTGAACATCGTCACGATCGCCAGCGCCGGCAGGATCATGGGCAGCTTGATGTGGCGCAGGACCTGCGCGTAGCCGGCGCCGTCGATCCGGGCGGCCTCGACGAAGTCGCCGGGAATCGCCTTGAGGGCGGCGAAGCTGACGATGGTCACGAAGGAGAACTCCTTCCAGACCGCGATCAGGACGATCCCGGCCATCGAGGTTCCCGCCGACGTGAACCAGGCGACGGTCGGCAGGCCGGCATGGGCGATCATGAAGTTGACGACCCCGAAATTGGGGTCGAGCATGTATTTCCACATCACGACCGCGACGATCGGGCTGACCGCGTAGGGCGCGACGATCAGCGCCATCCACAGCCCGCGCAGCGGCACGGGGTTCTCCAGCAGCAGCGCGATGGCGAGGCCCACCGCCATTTCCAGCGCGACGACGCCGGCGACGAAGAGGATGTTTCGGATCAGCGCCGCCTGGAAGCCGGGATCGGACAGGATCCGGACGTAGTTCTTCAGCCCGACCCATTGCGTGTCCATGCCGGGCGAGGCATCGGTGAACGACATCCAGAGCAGCTGGATCGACGGCACGACGATGATCGCCGCGAGCACGACCGCGACGGGCGTCACGAAGGCCGCCGCGAGCCAGGCATTCGCCTCGAAGCGATGCCCGGGCGCGGCGGCGCCGGCGGGAGGGCGGCTCAATCGAGCAGCCGGCGGATCTGCTCCGCGGCCTTGTCGAGTTCGGCCTGCGCGGGCACGCCGTTGACGACGATGTTCTGGACCGAGACGCCGATCAGGTCGCGGACCTGCCCCATGCGCGGGTGGGCGGGCAGGGGCGTGCGCGAGATCGCGAAGATCTCCTGGGCGAGCTTCATGACCGGCTGCGTCGCCGCCATCTCGGCGGACAGGTCGGCGGTGCAGGGACCGTTGCCGTTGCGGGCCGCCTCGCGCTGGACCTCGGGCTTCATCATGTGGCGGATGAGCTGGTAACCGACGTCCTTGTCGTTGGCGCCCTTGAACATCGCGATCGCCCAGAACCAGACGATGCTGGGCGAATAGGTGACCTTGTCCGTCCACAGCGCGCGCGACAGCGGCATGTGGGACGGCGTGACGATGCCCTTGACCTTCGAATCGCCGCCCTCGAACTGCGCCCCCCAGCTGGAGCCGCCGAACGCCATCGTCACGCGGCCCTCGCGGAAGAGCTGGATCAGCGCGCCGCCGTCGAGCGTCGCCCAGTTCGGCGGGATGATGCCCTCGACATACATGCGCCGCAGCATTTCCGCGGCCTTGACCGCTCCGGACTCGTTGATGACGACCTTCATGTCGGGCGTCACGAGATCGCCGCCGAACATGCGCACGGCCATCGCGAAATCCTCGTTGACCGACCATTTGTCGCCGCGCAGCAGGAAGCCGAAGACCTTCTCGCCGTTGGGGCGGGTGAAGGTGCCGGCCTTGGCCTGCTCGTAGAGTTCCTCCGGCGTCCTGGGAACGCCCGAGATCCCGGCCGTGCGGGCGTTCTCGTTGTTCGTCCAGAGCATGAACGTGCCGCAGCGGAACGGGATCATGTAGAGCTGGTTGCCCAGCGTCGAGGCGGCGACCATGCCGGGGGACCAGTTGCCCGGGAAGCCCGCGATCGGCTCCTTGGCCATGTACTCGTTCAGCGGCTGGAGGAAGCTGCGCAACCGGGAACTGGCGTCGGCGAAGTTGACGAAGATCAGATCCTCCTCGGCGCGGTTCAGCACGCCGATCCGGTTGAGCGCCTCCTGCAGGGCGTTCGTCGTCCCGGTGTTGAATCGGACCTTGGCGACGTCGCGCTCGAAATCGGCGAGCGTGTCGACGCCGCCGCGCGCGAAGCCCTGCGCGCGCAGATTGTTGAGATGGACCTCGAGGCCCATCATCGTCACTTCGCGGTTCGTCCCCTGGGCAGCGGCCGGGGCCGTGCCCGCGAGGGCGGCGGCGAGCCCCAGGGCGATCGCGCAGGTCGCCGCGGCGACGCGGCGGCGGGTCTTTGTCTTCATGTTCGGTCTCCTCCCCTTTTCGATGCGGCGTTCGCCGCTCTGGTCGTCGATGGATCGGTGGGTCAGGGTCCTGCCGGCCTGGCGGCGCGCGCGCGATGCGCGACCCGGTCGACGAGGTCGTCGGTGCAGGACCGGGCATGCTCGAAGGCGAGGCGCGCCGCGCGGTCCGGATCGCGGTCCTCGATCGCGTCGAGGATCCCGGTGTGCTCCAGGCAGATCGCGTCGAGCCGCGCCTGGCTGAAACCGACTTCGCGCCGGTTCACGAAGGCCAGCGTCGTGTGGACGATCGCGGTGCGGAGCACGAACGGATTGCGGATGAAGCGGTAGATCGTGAAGTGGAAGTCGGAGCCGGCGCTGGCAAGCCGCTCGACGTCGCCGTCGCGATAGGCCTGCTGGTGGCGGCCGTCGATCTCGCGCAGCACCCGGATCTGGTGCGGCGACGCGCTCGCGGCGAGCTCGCGCGCGGCGAAGGATTCGAGCGCCTGGTTCATCTGGCAGGCCTGATCGATTTCGGCCGGGGTGAGATCGCGGATCCGGGCTCCCTTGTTGGGGTCGATCTCGACGAGGCCGATGCCGTGCAGGACCTGCAGCGCCTCGCGCACCGGGCTGGGGCTGACCCCGTAGCGTGCGGCGAGATCGCGGATCTTCAGGCGCGAATCGGATCCGAAGCGGCCCGCCTGGATGTCGAGGCACAGCGCGTTGGTGAGCTTCGAATAGGCCGTCAGGTCGCTGTCGTCGTCGATGACCCGGAAGTCGCGTCCGATTTCGAGCATGGTCTCATCGATCAATTGCACAGATGATATACAATCAAACAAGATCATCGGTGAAGTCAAACAGTTCCGCATGAACGTCGTCGTCGGCATCGTTCAGCTCGCCGTTGCGCCGGCGGCGAAGACCGAGGCCAGGGCGGCGGTCGCGGCGACGTAGCGACGATAGGCCGCCGCATAGGCGCCGGCCGTCGCCGGGTCGGGCGCGAAACGGTCGCCGAGGCGCACCAGGCGCTGGCTGGCGGCGACGCGCGACGGGAAGGCGCCGATCGCCGTCAGCGCGATGACCGCCAGCCCCAGCGTCGTCAGTTCGTGGTCGGCGCAGCGTGTCACCGGCCTGCCCAGGATGTCGGCCTTCAGCTGCGCGAGCAGCGTGCTGCGCGCGAGGCCGCCGGCCAGCCGCAGCGTGCCGACCGGCGCCCCGCATTCCGCCATCGTCGCCGCGACATGGGCCAGACCCAGCGCCAGCCCCTCGAACACGGCGCGGGCCATCTGCGCGGGTCCGGTCTCGAGCGACAGCCCGAGAAAGGCGCCGCGCGCCGCCGGCGTCCACAGCGGCGCCCTCGCGCCCGAATGGAAGGGCAGGAAGGTGACCCCGCCCGCCCCGGGCGCGGCGCTGGCCGCAAGCCGTTCATAGGCCTCGACGCTCGTCTCGCCGCGCGCCCATTCGAGGATGCTGCCCGTACCGCCCATCGAGCCGCGGACCAGCCATGAACCGTCCAGCGGCACGGCGTAGATGCGGCGTCCGGGATCGACCACCCGCGACGCGGCGACGACGCCGAACGAGGTGACCGTGCCCGAAATGTCGAGCGCCTCGCCCGGTTGGCAGATGCCGCTGGCGACATAGGCGCATTTGCTGTCGAAGGTTGCGGCGACGACCGGCGCGTCGCCGCCGAATTCCGGCGCCAGCCTGCCGACGACCGTGCCGACGGGCGTCGGCCGGCCGAGGCGCGCGGTGTCGATCCCCAGACGGCGCGCGAGCGCGGCTTGCGGCAGGCGCAAGGCGGTGTAGGCGTCGAGCGTGGCGATTCCGCCCGTCAGCCGCGCCACCAGATGTCCGGTCGCATCGAGCAGCCGATGCGTGCGTGCGTCGATCTCCGGTTCCTGTCGCCGCAGTCGCAGCAGATGCGGCACCGGATCGGCGATGGTCGAGCGCAGCCCGTCCGCGCCCAGACCTTCCAGTTCCTGCAGCTTCGCCAGATCGGCTGCGCTGCGGCGGTCGAAATACATCAGGGCGGGACCGATCGCGCGGCCGTCCCGGTCATGCGGGACCCAGCCGGCCAGCGGACCGGCCGCGGCGACCGCGCCGCAGCCGAGCCCCGTGCGCCGGAATTCGGCCATGCCCTCGCGCAGCCGCGCGTCCCATTCCTGCGGATCCTGCTCGCTGACCTCGCCATGGGTCCGCGTCGCGACCGGACATGACCATGCCCAGGGCTTGGCGCCGTCGGCAGCGACCAGCGACAGGCGCAGGCTCTGCGTCCCGAGATCGATGGCCAGGATCGCCGGCGCCGTGGACATCAGCGCACGGCCCGGCCGATGCTCGCCGGCTCGCGCAACGCCGCCAGTTCGGCGGCGTTGACGCGCATGCCGCTGGCGACGAGGCCGCGGTCCGACCCCATGGCGATGAATGTGAAGCCCAGCCCGGCATAGTCGCGGGCCTGCTCGATGTCGCGGACGAGGACGCCGCTGGCCTTGCCGTGGCGGCTTGCCGCCGTGGCGACCGACGCCACCGCCGCCGCGAAGGCCCCGCGCGGCCGTCCCTGCCCCGTTCCCATGTCGGTCGACAGATCGAGAGGTCCGACGAACAGCACGTCGATTCCGTCGATGGCGGCGATCGCGGATGCGTTGGCGACGCCCTCGCGCGACTCGATCTGGGCGACGAGGAGCAGGTTGGCATTCGCCTCGGATCTGTAGCGCTCGTAATCGGCGCCGTAGCCCGAGGCGCGGCTCGACTGGGCGATCCCGCGCACTCCCAGCGGCGGGATGCGTGCCAGACGCACCATCTCGCTGGCCGCCGCTGCCGTCCGCACGTCGGGGATCATCAGTCCGGCCGGTCCCAGATCGAGCACGCGCTTGAACGCCGCGCCGTCGATGGCAGGTACGCGAACGATGCCCACCGCGGGGGCTGCCTCGATCGCCTGCAACTGGTGCAGCAGGTCGTTGTGGTCACCCAGGCCGTGTTCGAGATCGAACAGGATCCAGTCGAAGCCGCTGCGGGCGGCGATCTCGGCCGCGACCGGCGACGCAAGGCTGAGCCAGGCGCCGCCGAGCCTCTCGCCAGCCAGGACACGGGTGCGGATCCATTTCATGCGTTTCCTCGCCGGTCGTGCTGCTCGTATCCGAACATGCGCAGACGATGAAACGCGATCCTGACCGCTGCTGCAAGGAAATTGTTCGTTTATGAACCTATGTAGTTCGTATTCGAACATTCATGAGGCCGGCCTCTCCTTGGCCAGCACCAGGCGGACGCCGGACTCCGCGATCGTCCTGGCCCAGCGCCCCTCGGGCAGCGCGTCGGTGAACAGGGCCGAGACCTGGGAAAGGCGCGCCACGCGGGCGAAGGCGTGGCGGCCGAACTTGCTGCTGTCGGCGACGACGAAACATTGGCGGCCGCACCCGATGATCGCCTGGGTGAGCGCCGCCTCGTCGGCGTGGAAATCGAGGATGGCGCCGCTGTCCTCGATCGCGACCACGCCGAGGATCGCGTAGTCGAGCCGGAACCGGGCGACGAAATCGGTCGCCGTCGCGCCGACGATCGCGAGATCGCGATGGCGCAGCATGCCGCCGGTCACGGTGATCTCGAAATCCTCCTTGTCGGCGAGCAGCCGCACGACGTTGAGATTGTTGGTGACCACGCGCAGGCCCGACTTCGTGCGCAAAGCCGTGGCGACGGCCTCGGCCGTCGTTCCGATGTCGATGAACAGCGACGACGCGTCGGGGATCTCCGCCGCGACGCTTGCGGCGATCGCGGCCTTGGCCTCGGTCATCGATCCGGCGCGCGCCGCGTAGGGCATGTTCGCGACGCTCGAGCGATAGGCCGCCCCGCCGTGGAAGCGCGCGAGGATGCCGCGCGCGCAGAGCAGATTGATGTCGCGGCGCAGCGTCTGGGGCGTGACGTCCAGCGCCGTGGCCAGATCGTCGATGGTGACATAGCCCTTCTCGCGGGCGAGGTCGGCGATGTGCTGCTGGCGCGGATGCAACGGGGTCATGGAGCGGTGAACCGTCCTCGAGGTCTGGCGGATGGTTCCGGCCATCATCATCCTCGGCGACGGGGGACGCAAACCGCGCGCCGCCCCATTGCCTCGGACGGGCCAACGGGTCAGTGTCGCGGCATGTCGTTCCTCGATCGCATCGCCGAGTGCAACGCCCATGACCTGGGCGAGTTCACGCCGTTCACCGTCGCGCAGCGGCGGGTCGGATGGGTGCGCCATGGGCTGGCGGCGCGGCTCGCGGCGCACCATCCCGAGCTGCGCCTGGGGCCGCAGGCGCTGGCGCTCGACGACGGTCTCGCCGATCCGGCGGCGCGAAGCGCGGCGATGGACGGCGTGGTGCGGGCGATGGAGCGCGAGGGGCTGGTCACGGGCCGGCGCGACGAATTCTACCCGGTGGCGGCGCATGTCGGCGCGCCGGCGCTGCTGCAGATCGAACGCGCGGCGGTGCCGGCCTTCGGCATCGCCGCCTGCGGCGTCCACATGACCGGATTCGTGCGCAAGCCCGACGGGATCCATATCTGGGTCCCGCGGCGCGCGCGGACCAAGTCGACCTATCCCGGCATGCTCGACAACACGGTCGCCGGCGGCCAGCCGGTCGGGATCGGGATCTTCGAGAACCTGATCAAGGAATGCGCCGAGGAGGCGTCGATCCCCGAGGCGCTCGCGCGCCGCGCGCTGCCCGCCGGGTCGGTCTCGTATTGCATGGCGGCCGCCGATGGGCTCAAGCCCGACATCCAGTTCTGCTTCGACCTCGAATTGCCGGCGGATTTCGTGCCGCGCCCCGCGGATGGCGAGATGGAAAGATACGAACTCTGGCCGGCGGCGCGCGTCATGGCGACGGTGCGCGACACCCGCGACTTCAAGTTCAACTGCAATCTCGTGCTGATCGACTTCTTCCTGCGCCACGGGCTGATCGAGCCCGGCGATCCCGGCCGCGCCGCCCTCGCCGCCGGGCTGCGCGCGCCGCATCCGGTGACGCCGTGAGGCCGGCGCTCGCCCCACGGCCGCTGCGCCGCGCGCTCGCCGCGCTCGCCGCGCTCGCCGCGCTCGCCGCCGGCCCAGCGCCGGCCACCGAGCCGGTGGAACTGCGCATCCCCGCCCATCCGCTGGAGCGCGACGCCGGCGGTCCGGCGGAGCTCGACGCGGTGCTGCGGCGGGCGTCGGGGCCGGGCCCGCATCCGGCGGTCGTGCTGCTGCATGGCTGCGCGGGCTTGCGCGACGGCCGCGGCGCGATCCGGGCGCGCGACGCCGAATGGAGCCGGCTGCTGGTGGCGCAAGGGTTCACGACGCTCCATGTCGACAGCTTCGCGCCGCGCGGCGTGTCGGCGGTCTGCGGCGAGCGCAACCCCGAGGGTCGCCTCCGGATTTCGGCGGAGCGCGCGCGCGACGCCTATGCGGCCCTGCTCCATCTGCAGTCGCGACCCGACATCCGCGGCGATGCGGTGGCGCTGATGGGCTGGTCGAATGGCGGTGGCACCACGCTGTGGGCGCTGGCCCGCGGCAGCCGGGCGCGCCCGGCCGGGCTGGCGAAGGACTTCGTCGCGGGAGTCGCCTTCTATCCGGGCTGCGGCGCGCTGTCGAGGCTGCAGCAGCCGTGGCGGCCGGTGGCGCCGGTGCTGCTGCTGGTGGGCGAGGCGGACGACTGGACGCCGGCGGCGCCTTGCGTGGCGCTGGCCGCGCGCGCCGGCGAGGCGGTCGAACTGCATGTCTATCCCGGCGCGCATCACGATTTCGACGCGCCCGACCAGCCGCTCGTCCGGCGCCGGGGCGTCGGGTCGACCGCCAGCGGCATGGCCACGATCGGCACCGATCCGGCAGCCCGTACCGACGCGCTCGGCCGCGTTCCGCTGTTTCTCTCCCGGGCGGTGGGATCGCGATGATCGCCCGCCAGACGGCAGGTCGGTGGCGGTGGATCCAGCCGCGCCGGACATGCGCGAACCTGCGTGCCACCGCAACAGGATGCCGATCGCACCGGAAGGTCCCGATCGCGCCGCGATCCTCGCCGGGCTGCGCGGCGTGCATCCGGCGGCGCCCCGTGGCGGAAGCTCCGCCCATCGCCCAGTCCAACTGCGCGAGCTGGCGCCGCGCCGACCCGAGGAGACAAGCCACGCATGGACCCGAGCTTCCTGATGATCGCAGGCGCGCCCCAGCCGGTGGCGCCGTTCAGCCATGCGGTGCGCGTCGGACCCTGGCTCTTCGTCACCGGCCAGATGCCGACCTGGCCGGACGACGACCAGCGCCCGTTGCCCGAGGGCGTGGAGGCGCAGACGCGGCGCGTGATGGACAATCTCGCCATCGTCCTCGGCGGCGCGGGCTTCGCCATCGCCGACGTGGTCCAGGCGCGCGTCTACCTGACCGACTTCGCGCGCGACTATGCGGCGATGAACGCGGTCTATCAGGGCTATTTCCCGGTCGGCCGGTTGCCGGCGCGGACCTGCATCGGGGTCACGGGGCTGGCCCGCGGCGCGCTGGTCGAGATCGATCTGGTGGCCTGGCGCGGCTGATCCGGCGTCCTGTCCCGCCGGCCGTTCCCGGCCGCGGCAATGTCGCGCATCCCCGCGCAGGGGAGCGGCTGGCAGACTGATCCTGCAGATCGCATCGCGGGACAGGACGGCGCCGATCATGAGCGGACCGCATGAACTGGCCTCCTATCTCGACCCGTCCCGCGCCGGATCTTGGCGCGTCTATCTCGATCAGCTGGATCGCGCCGCGCCCCATCTCGGGCCGCTGGCGCGGGGGATCGAGGGGCTGAAGCGGCCGCAGCGGTCGCTGATCGTGGACGTGCCGATCCGCCGCGACGACGGCACGATCGCGCATGTCGAGGGCTACCGGGTGCAGCACGACACCAGCCGCGGTCCGGGCAAGGGCGGGCTGCGGTTCCATCCGGACGTGACGCTGGCCGAGATGATGGCGCTGGCCGCCTGGATGTCGGTGAAGACCGCCGCCGCCAACCTTCCCTTCGGCGGCGCCAAGGGCGGCGTCCGGGTCGATCCGGGGACGCTGTCGCCGGGCGAACGCGAGCGGATGACGCGCCGCTACGCTGCCGAGATCGCGATGCTGATCGGGCCCGCGCGGGACATCCCCGCGCCCGACGTCAACACCGACGCGCAGACGATGGCTTGGATCATGGACGCCTATTCGGCGCGGGCTGGGGCGACCGTGACGGGCGTCGTCACCGGCAAGCCGGTCGCCCTCGGCGGGACGCTGGGCCGGCGCGAGGCGACCGGACGTGGCGTCGTCCTGGTGGCGCGCGCGGCGGCCGCGCGCATCGGGTTGTCGCTGGACGGCGCGGCCGTGGCGATCCAGGGCTTCGGCAATGTCGGCGCGGCCGCGGCGCGCATCTTCGCCGAAGCGGGCTGCCGCGTTGTCGCCGTCCAGGACCGCAGCGGCGCCGTCTTCCGCGACGCCGGCCTCGACATCCCCGCCCTGTGCGCCCATGCGGCCGCTCGTGGCGGAGTGCGGGACTTTGCCGGTGCGGAGGCGATCGCGCCGGCGCATTTCTGGTCGGTGCCCTGCGCGATCATGGTGCCGGCGGCGCTGGAAGGCCAGATCGGCGCCGCCGAGGCCGCGGCGATCCGTGCGCGCCTCGTCGTCGAGGGGGCCAACGGCCCGACGACGCCGGCGGCCGACGACGTGCTGGGCGCGCGCGGGGTGCTGGTCGTGCCCGACGTGATCGCCAATGCCGGCGGCGTCACTGTCAGCTATTTCGAGTGGGTCCAGGATTTCTCAAGCTTCTTCTGGACCGAGGAAGAGATCGGCGTCCGGCTGTCGCGCATCCTGCTCGAGGCCTTCGACACGGTCTGGCGCGTCGCGGCGGAAAGGCGGCTCTCGCTGCGGGTCGCGGCGTTCGTCGTCGCCTGCACCCGGCTGCTCGAGGCGCGGGAGTTGCGCGGGCTGCAGGGCTGACGCGCGGCGCGTCCTGCGCTATCCGTGGCGGCGCAGGCGCAGCCATCGAGCCCTTTTCGTCCTGACCGGGGCCGGCGTCAGCCGGGAGTCCGGCCTCGCGACGTTCCGCGACCCCGACGGGATCTGGGCGCAGGTCCGGGTGGAGGACGTGGCGACCCCGGCGGCCTTCGCGCGCGACCCGGCGCGCGTCCATGCGTTCTACAATGCCCGCCGTGCCCAGCTTCGCGATCCGGCGATCGCGCCGAACGCCGCCCATCTCGCCCTCGCCGGACCCGACGCCGCCTGGCCGGGCCGGTTCCTGCGTGCGACCCAGAATGTCGACGACCTCCATGGCCGCGCGGGTGCGCGCCGCCTTGTCCACATGCATGGCGAACTGCGCAAGGCGCGCTGCATGCGCTGCGGCGATGTCTGCGCCTGGGACGGGGATCTGTCGGTCGTCACGAACTGTCCATCCTGCGGCGCCGCCGGCGGGATGCGGGCGAATGTCGTATGGTTCGGCGAAGTCCCGCTCGGCATGGACCGGATCGAGCAGGCGCTGGCGTCCTGCGATCTGTTCGTCGCCATCGGTACGCGCGCGCAGGTGCATCCCGCGGCGGGTTTCGTCGATCGCGTCGCGGGCCGGGCGCGCACGATCGAGCTCAATCTCCAGGACTCCGCCGCGAGCGCGCGCTTCGACGAGACGCATCGCGGTCCGGCCAGCGAGACGGTGCCGCGTCTGGTCGCGGCGCTGCTGCGCGAGGCCTGATCCGCGTGGCTCAGTCCGGGCCGGCGAAGGCGTCGGACGCGTCGAGCAGGGCGGTGCGCATCGCGGGCTCGGCGGTCGAGTGGCTGCCGTCCTCGATGATCCGCAGCCGCGCTTCGGGCCAGGCCCGGGACAGCGCGATCGCGCCGTCGACCGGCGCGATCATGTCGTAGCGGCCATGCAGGATCGCGCCCGGCACGCCGCGAAAGCGCGC
>JBIKLI010000420.1:0-3470 GCA_044359885.1 Alphaproteobacteria bacterium
CCGGCCGACCGCGCCCGGACGCGCGGCGACCATTTCCGTCACGGCTTCGACGGCGAGGTCTTCGGTCTGCGCCGCGACCCCGCGCAGCGCTACTGGACCGATTACGGCGCCTGCGACCGGCTGCCGGCCGACGTCCCGCGCGAATTCGAGCGCGCGCTGGGCGAGATCGCGGACCGGTTCGGCCGTCTGGCGATCGTGGTGCGCGGCGGTCCGCTTGCCGTCGCCGCCGCCGCCGTCGCCGAGCGTCTTGGCGTGCCGGCGCGGATCCTGGCGCTCGATCTGGACGGCAGCGGACCGGCGCTGCCGGCGGGGCGGCTGCCGGTCCGGCGGGTGGCGGCGCGTTTCGAGGCGTTCGAGCTCTTCGCCGCCGGCTTCGCGTCGCGCACGGGCAGCGCCTGCGCCTGGACGGCGCTGGCTGCCTTCGCGGCCGCCGAGGAGGACTGGCCGGTCCTGGCCGATCACGGCGAGATCCAGATCGTCGACCATGGCGTCGACGCGGCGCGCGGAACGCGCGCGGGACCGCCCAATCTGGCGCTGGCCGACGACGAGGCCGCGACCGGCCTCGACCGCTGGATGGCGCTGGAGGGGCGGATGGGCGTCGCACAGCCGCTGCGCTGGTCGCCCGCGTTGATCGCGGCCCAACTCGCCTGCCCCGCGATGGCCGGCTGGATCGCGTCCGCCGGGGGCGCCGAGCCGGTCCGGTCGCCGACCGCCCGGGCGGCGCGCGCGCAGATGTGGCGCGCGGCGCTCGCGGATCTCGGCGCCGCGCCGCCGGATCCCGGCTGGCCCGATCCGTCGCTGCGCGCGCGCATGGCGGTGCTGACGCGGCGGCTGCGGCGGCGCGTGCCTGGTTGCACGACGACCCATTTCTTCCCGCTGCATCGCCTCGCCGGGCGGCTCGGGATCGGCCTGGGTCCGGATCTGGGCGAGGGGGCCGCGGTCTATGGCGCGGTCGCGCCGGCCGTCATCGCGGGAGCTGCGGCATGAGCCCCGGCACGAGCCCCGGCATCAGCTCCGGCGCCGGCGCGGCGCTGCGTCGCCTGCGCTTCGTCGCGGTCGACGGCGCGACCTGGCGGCGCGAAATCTCCCCGCTCTGGCACATGGAGGGGGCGCCGGAACGGGTGACGCCCACCGTCAACGGCCATGGCCAGATGCAATATGCCGGCGCCGAACTCGCCGTGCGGGTGCGCGTCCTGCCGCTGGCGGCCGAACTGGACGGGACCCGAGTCGCCTGGACCTCGGTCTACAACGTCTCGGACCAGGCTCTGCGGCTGCGCGGCATCTACGTGCTGCCGGCGTGGCGCTCGAACGGGATCGGCCGCGCGCTGGTGCAGCACGCGATCGATCTCTGGCCGGAAACCTGGGACCGGGTCTTCCTCTACGCCCGGACCGGGAATGTCGAGCGTTACCGGCGCTGGGGCTTCGAGATCGTGCCCGGCCACGCGCCGCGCCTGAGCCGGCCAGGGCTCGGCGCGCCGCCAGGACTGATCGTCCAGATGATCCGCTGGCGCGCGCATGCGGCATTCGCGCCGCCGCCCGCCGAACCATCGCCGGAATGAGAAATTCCCGCCGCATTTCGGCCGCAACTGGTTTATATCCGTGGACGAGGACGGCACGATCGCCGTGAAGAAAGGGGCCTGCTGCCAGATGGACAATTCGCTCGACACCGGGTTCACGCCCGCTGAGGCGCCGCGCCGCGGCGTGACGCGGCGCGGCGCCGCGCTCGCCACCTTCGCGCTGCTGGGTGGTCTTGCGCTTGGCGCCTGCAGCACGACCGACGGCACCGGCGGTACCGCAGGCGGGGCGGGCAGCGGCGCCGGCGGCGGCGCCGGCGGCGGTGGCGCAGGCATCGACCGGGCGGCGTTGGGGCCGGTGCTCAATCCCGACCAGCTGCGCGAGGCGCTGGCGCGCGAGGGGGTCTCCGACCGCATCCTCTTCGGCTACGACTCGTCCGATCTGACCCCGGCGGCGCGCGCCACGATCGAGAAATGGGCGCGTATCCTCACCCAGGCCGGCGGCACGCGCGTGGTGATCGAAGGTCACTGCGACGAGCGCGGGACGCGGGAATACAACCTGGCGCTGGGCGAACGCCGGGCGACGGCCGTGCGCAACTACCTGACCAGCATCGGCGTCGCGGCTGCGCGCGTCCAGACGATCAGCTACGGCAAGGAGAAGCCGGTGGTCGTCGCCTCGAACGAGCAGAGCTGGGCGCAGAACCGCCGCGGCGTCCTCGCGATCGACTGAGGCCCGGCCGCCCGGCCTGCGCCGGGCGGGGGCTTTGCAAGCCTGCGCGCGACCGCCTAACCTTGCGGGATGGCGGTCCATCGCATCGCGCCCGGCGTGACGCTCGACGACGAGGACATCGCCGTCGAGGGCGTGCGCGCCTCCGGCCCGGGCGGGCAGAACGTGAACAAGGTGTCCAGCGCCATCGCGCTGCGGCTCGATCTCGATCGCGTCGCGGGAATGGACGCGGCGATGCGCGCGCGCCTGCTGGCGCTCGCCGGACGGCGCGTGACCGAGGCCGGCACGCTGGTGATCAAGGCGCAGTCCCATCGCACCCAGGTCGCCAACCGTGCCGACGCGCTGGCACGCGTCCTCGACCTGCTGCGCGCGGCCGCCGTGGCGCCCCGCAAGCGCGTGCCGACCCGCGTCACCGCGGGCAGTCGCGCGCGCCGCCTGGACGACAAGCGCCGCCGCGCCCAGGTCAAGCGCGGCCGCGCGGCCGCCGGCGACGACGCGTGAGCGCGCTGCTCGACTTCCTGCGCGGCGACGGCCGCGACGCGCGCGGGCGCGCGATCGCCCAGATCTGGGCGCTGACCAACGAGGAGATCGAGCGTCGCCACGACTTCATCCAGTGGCTCTTCCCGCTCGACACGGCGAGCGGTGCGGTTCCGGATTCGCCGGTGCTCGCGGCCGACGAGGTCGCGATCCTGCGCCGCGACCGCGCGATCCGCGCCAATCTGCGCCGGTCGCTCGACCGCATGCTCGCCTTCTATGGCCTCGCCTGGGACGGCGAGCGCCGCGCCATCCGGCTGGGCCCCGATTTCCGCGAGCAGGCGGTGGTCTGGCTCTCGCCCGGCAACCACAACCTGCTGCGGCTGACGCGCATCCTGCGCAGCCTCGTCCTCGCCGGCGAGATCGATGCCGCCGGCGCGCTCTTCGTCTGCCTCGAGGGGCTCTATCGCGGTCCCTATCGCCTGGCGATCGGAGCGCAGAGCTTCGCCCATTGGGCGGCGGCGCTGCGTCCGCCCGGCGGCGCGCGATAGGCGCCTGAACCGGGGATCAGTCGAGCGCGAAGGACAGCCTGGCGTCGCGATGGGCGAGGCTGCGCGTGGCGCAGTCATAGGCCATCAGATCCTCGCCGATCACCAGCGGCCCGCGCCATGTCTGGCGGACCTCCGCGATCAGCGCCGCGCGGTCGAAGCGCGTCGGCACGAAATGGTTGAGCACCAGCACGCCGACCCCGGCCT
>JBIKLI010000421.1:0-3466 GCA_044359885.1 Alphaproteobacteria bacterium
CTACGACTTCTCCACCATCCGCCCCAAGGGCGCGCCGGTGAAGGGCGTGGGCGCCGACGCCTCCGGCCCGCTGAGCTTCATGGACGTCTGGGACGCGATGTGCCGCACGATCATGTCGGCCGGCCATCGCCGCGGCGCGATGATGGCGACGCTGGCCTGCGACCATCCCGACATCGAGGCCTTCATCGACGCCAAGCGCCAGCCCGGGCGGCTGCGGATGTTCAACCTCTCGGTCCTCGTCTCCGACGCCTTCATGACGGCGGTGAAGGAGGACGCGCCCTGGCAGCTGCGTTTCGGCGACACGATCTACCGCACGATCCAGGCGCGCGAGCTCTGGGACCGGATCATGCGCGCGACCTATGCCTATGCCGAACCGGGCGTGATCTTCATCGACCGCATCAACGCCCGCAACCGGCTGCATTATTGCGAGTCGATCCGCGCCACCAATCCCTGCGGCGAGCAGCCGTTGCCGCCCTATGGCGCCTGCCTGCTGGGCTCGGTCAATCTGGCGGCGATGGTCAAGGCGCCCTTCACCGCCGAGGCTGCGCTCGACGAGGCCGAACTCGACCGCATCGTGCCGCTCGCCGTGCGGATGATGGACAACGTCACCGACGTCTCGCGCTTCCCGCTGCCCGCGCAGCAGGAGGAGGCCAAGGCCAAGCGGCGTATCGGCCTCGGCGTGACCGGGCTCGCCGACGCGCTGATCATGTGCGGCGTTCGCTACGGCTCGGCCGCCGCGGTGGCGCTGACCGAGCGCTGGATGGCGCGCATCCGCGACCGCGCCTATCTGGCCTCGGCCGATCTCGCCCGCGAGAAGGGGCCGTTCCCGCTTTTCGACCGCGATCGCTATCTCGAGGGCGCGGTGCGCGACGAGCTGCCGGAGGAGATCCGCGACGCGATCGCGGCGCATGGGCTTCGCAACGCGCTGCTGACCTCGATCGCGCCGACCGGCACGATCTCTCTGATGGCGGACAACGTCTCGTCCGGGCTGGAGCCGGTTTTCAGCTTCTCCTATCTGCGCAACGTCCTGATGCCCGACGGCACGCGCCGGACCGAGGAGGTCAGCGACCACGCCTATCGCCTGCACCGGCGGATGTTCGGCGAGAACGCGGCGCTGCCGGACAGCTTCGTCGACGCCCAGCGCCTGACGCCGCGCGAGCACGTGGTCATGCAGGCGGCGGTGCAGAAATACATCGACGCCTCGATCTCGAAGACCATCAACGTCCCCGAGGACATCTCCTTCGAGGCGTTCAAGGACGTCTACCAGCAGGCCTACGACCTGGGCTGCAAGGGCTGCACCACCTATCGCCCGAACGACGTCACCGGCGCAGTGCTGGAGACGCGCAAGGACGACAAGGACAAGGAGCGCAAGGAAAAGGAAGCGGCGCCGGTGCAGCAGGCCCTGCCCTTCGCCAAGCCCGCGCCACGGCCGGCGGATGCCTTCGAGGCGGGCGGCGTCGTCTACATGACGCGGCCGCTCGACCGGCCCGAGGCGCTGCCCGGCAAGACCTACAAGATCAAGTGGCCGGACAGCGAGCACGCCCTCTACATCACCCTCAACGACGTGGTGATGGAAGGACGCCGCCGACCCTTCGAGGTCTTCATCAACTCGAAGAACATGGAGCACTACGCCTGGACCGTGGCGCTGACGCGCATGATCTCGGCGGTGTTCCGTCGCGGCGGCGACGTCTCCTTCGTCGTCGAGGAACTGAAGGCGGTGTTCGATCCGCGCGGCGGCCAGTGGATGGACGGTCGCTACGTGCCCTCGCTGCTCGCCGCGATCGGCGAGGTGATCGAGCGCCACATGGTCGATATCGGCTTCGTGCGGCCGGGCGAGGCGACGCCGATCGATCCCTACGCGGCCACGCCGCTGGTTCCCGCAGCGCTGCCCGGGGCCGCGACCGGATCGGAAGCGGCGCCCGGCGGCGGCGGGTCGAGCCGATTCAGCGCGGTCTCCGGCGCGGCCGCCACGCGCATGGCCTATTGCCCGAAATGCAACATGCCCGCGCTGATCCGTCAGGAAGGCTGCGACACCTGCACGGGCTGCGGCTACTCGAAATGCGCATGAGCCGCGCAGCGGCGGGACAGGCGCGATGATCGACCCGGCCGTCTCGGCGCTGCTGGCCCAGGCCGCGTCGGGTCCGCACCGGCCGCGCATGGGGCTGGTCGCGATCCCCGAGCGCGACTGGATCGTGCTGGGCGACGACCAGCGCGAGAAGCTGGTGCTCAAGCGCCGGCTGCTCGCCGAGCGCCATGGCGAGGTCTTCGCGGCGCTGCCGGGCACCGAGGCGGCAGGCGAGGAGGTCGCGCAACTGCTCTTCGACCATCTGCCGAAACGCTTTCCGACGCGCTATCCGCGCATGGGCACGATGTTCGCGATCGCCGCGACGTCGGAGCTGATCGGCATGAGCAGCCCGTCGATGCATTCGCTCGACCTCGCCGGCCGGCTGGTGCCCGACGATCTCTGCCTGGTCCAGGCCGACGAACGGGGCGTGCCGCGCCTGGTCGCGGCGTCGCTGTGCTTTCCCTCGCGCTGGCGCCTGGGCGAGAAGCTGGGCCATCCGCTCGCGCAGATCCATGGCCCCGTGCCCGACTACGGCTCCGCACTCGCCGCACCCGTGGACCGCTTCTTCGGCGCGCTGGCCGACGGGCGCATCGTGGAGCGCTGGAACTGGACGATCCACGACCGTCCCGACCTTTTCCAGCCGGCCTCCCCGCGCAAGCACGACGTGCCGCCGGAGCGTTTCGCCGACGGCCTGTTCCTGCGCAACGAACGCCAGACGCTGCGCCGCCTGCCCCGCAGCCGCGCGATCCTGTTCACCATCGACACCCGCGTCGCGAAGCTGGGCGACATCCCGCCCGCCGACGCCCGCAACCTCGCCGCCGCCATCCGCCACCTCCCCGACGGCGAACGCGCCTACAAGGGCATCGCCGCGCTCGCGGAACCGCTGGCGGCATGGCTCGCGGGGCAGTGACCGGAAAAGGCCTTTCCAGGACACGGGCGCCGAGCGGTTGGCCGGCGCGACACGTGAAAATTTCGGTTAATTTTTCGTTATGGAAATAGCTTTTCCCAAGAGATAGAAGCACTTCGCGGCGTCGTCCCCCGCGCGACCATCGTTATACGGGCCAACCAATGAGCGGCAGTTCGTTCGTGCATCGCCTCGTCACGACCCGGACGACTCAAGTCGTTGCGCGGCCAGAAACTCTCAGGACCCGTCTCGTGTCGCTGGGAGCGCATGTCCACGATCGTCTGGCCTGGCGGCGGCTTTCCCTTGCCGCCTTCACCGCGATCGTCGCGCCGGCGCTTTGTCTGGCGCAGACCCTGCCGCAGGGCGGGCGGTTCGTCGCCGGACAGGGCAGCATCGGGGCCGCAGCGGGCAATGCGCTCACCATCGACCAGACCTCCGCCCGCGGCATCATCGACTGGCACAGCTTCAGCATCGGCCCGGGCGCCTCCGTCACCTTC
>JBIKLI010000111.1:0-12332 GCA_044359885.1 Alphaproteobacteria bacterium
GCAGGTAGACGACGACGCCCGCGCCCTGGTCGGCGATGGCGCGGATGGCGCCGCGCAACTGGTCGCCGCAATCGCAGCGCAGGCTGCCGATGAGATCGCCGGTGAAGCAGGACGAGTGGATCCGGGCAAGCACGGGCTGCGACACGTCCGGCGTTCCGACCACGATCGCCAGATGTTCGGCCCCGCCGCCCCAGGGGCGGAAGGCGAAGAGCCGCGTATCCTCCGCGTCGGCCAGCGGCAGCCGCGTCGACGCGACCTGGGTCAGCCAGCGCGCCGAGTCCTCGGCGAAGCGGCTGACGGCGGCGGCGGGCAGCGTCGTTCCGCGCGGGGCGCTTGGCACGGGCCGAGCGACCAGAACCATCGGGATCAGCCCGGCCAGCTTGGCGAGGTCGAGCGCCGCGGCGACGGCCGGATCGGCGCTGTCCCGCGTCGGCGGCTCCAGCGGGCCGAGGGCTTCGGCGGCGATCGGCTGGGCCAGGGCCACGATGTCGGCGCAAGTCGCCGCCGGGCGCAGAAAGGCGAGGACCGGCGATCGTTCCGGACCCAGACCCAGCGCGCCGGCGCGCGGCGGGGTCATGGCGACCTCGATGGGGCCAGCCGCCGACGCGCGCAGCCCGGCCAGCGTCGCCTCGCCCAGGGTTTCGACCGCAGCCACGCAGATGGCGTCGTCGCCGTCGCCGATCGCGACGACGGCGCCCCGCCGCAGCGATTCGAGGGCGCGCCGTACCGCTTCGCTGCGCGCGGCGATATCGGGCAATTCGGGAGGGGGCGAGGAAAGAGCCATGGACGCCATCACGCTTCGTCGTTTTTGCGATCGTGCCAGATCAGACGGGGTGCGGTATACACCGGATGGCGCGCCGCCGGGAGTGTCTCAACGAGCCGAATGACTCGATTCTCATGACGATCGACGCTGAATTGGCCTGGACGGCGCTGCTGCAGGCCCGCGCGCACTGGCGGGTGGCCTCCGGGCAGCGCCCGATCGAGGCGCCGCCGGGCGCATCGATCCGGCTGATGATCATGCCCGACGGCACATGGCGGTCCTGCGGCTCACCGGTTTCGGCGGCCGCGGCGGCGCTGCTGGAACTCTATCTGCCGCTGATCCGGCCCGGCCGTTTCGCCATCGGCCAGCTGGGCCAGAGCCTGGATGGCCGGATCGCCACCCGATCCGGCCATTCCCATTACGTCACCGGTCCGGAGAGCCTCGACCACCTTCACCGCCTTCGCGCGCTGGCCGACGCGGTGGTCGTCGGCGCCGGAACCGTGCTGGCGGACGACCCGCAACTGACCGTCAGGCATTGTCCGGGAACCAATCCGCTGCGGGTGGTTCTCGACCCGCGTCGGCGTCTGCCGCCGGATCGGCGGGTCTTCACCGACGGTCAGGCGCCCACCCTGGTCATCGGCGCCACGGACGGGCCGGCGCCCGGCCGGGCCGAGAGCGCCGTGCTTCCCCTCGATCCAGACGACGCCGGGTTCCGACCGGCAGATGTGCTGGCCCTGCTGGCTTCGCGCGGCGCCGAGCGGGTGCTGATCGAGGGCGGGGGCGTCACCGTCTCCCGGTTCCTGCTCGCGCGGACGCTCGACCTGCTGCATGTGGTCGTGGCGCCGATCCTGATCGGCGAGGGGCGCCAGGGGGTCAGCCTGCCGGCGATCGAGCGCCTGGACGATGCGTGGCGGCCGGCTTTTCGCCGCGTCGTCATGGGCGGCGACGTGCTCTACGAATTGCGGCTGACATGACGGGGGCACGCGGGTTCTGGGCGGTCGCGCCGGGTCGCGGCGCTTTGCGCGCGTGCCTGCTGCCGGCGGCGGGCCCCGGCGACGTCGAGATCCGGATGCGCGCCAGCGGCGTCAGCCGCGGCACCGAGCGCCTGGTGCTGCAGGGCCTCGTTCCGCCCAGCGAGTTCCAGCGCATGCGCTGCCCGTTCCAGGAGGGGGATTTCCCGTTCCCCGTGAAATACGGCTATGGCGCGGTCGGCGAGATCCTGCATGGCCCGCGGGCAGGCGAACGGGTCTTCGTCCTCCACCCCCACCAGGATCGCTTCGTCGTTCCCGGCGCCTGGGCCCATCGCGTGCCCGACGCGGTTCCCGACGCCCGCGCCACGCTGGCGGCGAACATGGAGACGGCGCTCAACGCCACCTGGGACGCGGAGATCGCGCCGGGCGCGCGCGTCGCGGTGATCGGAGCCGGCGTCGTCGGT
The DNA here is from genome assembly GCA_044359885.1 of Alphaproteobacteria bacterium. Classification (GTDB taxonomy): domain Bacteria; phylum Pseudomonadota; class Alphaproteobacteria; order CACIAM-22H2; family CACIAM-22H2; genus CAIOSQ01. The sequence goes on from JBIKLI010000111.1 coordinate 2,196, forward strand.
CTGCTGGTCGGGTGTCTGGCGCAGGACCAAGCGGGAGTGCCGGTGCGCGTCGTCGATCCCGATCCGGCGCGGCGCGAACTCGCCGGCGCGCTCGGCCTCGTCGCCGAAGAGCGCGCCAGCGGCGAGTTCGACATCGTGTTCCACGCCAGCGGCAATCCCGACGGGCTGGTGGCCGCGCTGGACATCGCCGCCTTCGAGGCGCGGATCCTGGAACTGAGCTGGTACGGCGACCGGCTGGCGACCCTGCCCCTGGGCGGCGCGTTCCATTCGCGCCGGCTGCGCCTGATCGCCTCGCAGGTCGGGCACGTGGCACCGTCGCGCCGCGCCACCATCACCCATGCGCAGCGTCTGGCCGAGGCCTTGGATCTGCTCGCGGATCCGCGCTACGACCTGCTGATCGGGCCACGCGTCCCCTTCGCGGCGCTTGCGGAACGGCTGCCGGCGCTGCTCGCGACGAACCCGCCACGGCCGCATATCGTCGTCGACTACTGATCGATCGGAGACCCGCATGTACAGCCTGACCGTCTGCAACCATTTCATGATCGCGCACAGCTTCAGGGGCGAGGTCTTCGGGCCGGCGCAGCGCCTGCACGGCGCGACCTACGCGGTCGAACTCGAGATCCGCACCGCGGCGCTCGACGCCCATGGCCTGGTCGCGGATATCGGCCGGCTGGCGGACATGCTGGCGCGCACGCTCGAGGCCCTCAACTATCGCAATCTCGACGACGAGCGGGACTTCGCCGGCGTCAACACGACGACCGAGTTCCTGGCCGGCGAGATCTGGCGCCGCGCCGGTGCCGCCATCGCCGCCGGCGCCCTGGCGCCGTCGCCGGCGCCGGCGGCGATGAAGGTGACGCTGCGCGAATCCCCGACCGCCTGGGCCGCCTACGACGCGCCGCTGGCATGAACGCGGCGCTGCGCCCGGTCCTGCATTTCGCCTGTCCTGGCGCGATCGGCCAGCCGACCGGGGGTTATCGCTACGACGCCGCGATCCTCGGCGGGCTGGCCGCGGCGGGGCGCCCGGTGGCGCTGCACGAACTCGCGGGGCGCTTCCCCGACGCCGACGACACGGCGCGCGCCGCGGCGCGCGACTGCCTTGCGGCGGCGCGCGGGGCGGTATTGGCGATCGACGGCCTCGCCCTGCCCGGTTTCGAGGGGCTGCTGCCGGCGCCCGACGTCGCCGCGGTGGTCGCCCTCGTCCATCATCCGCTGGCGCTGGAGACCGGGATCGACGCGCGCCTTCGCCGTCGTTTCGCCGCGCTGGAGCCGCGGTTGATCCGCGCCTGCGCCGGCGTCGTCGTCACGTCGCCGGCCACCGTGCCGGCGATCCGTGCCATGGGCGTCGATCCCGCGCGCATCCGCGTCGTGACGCCGGCCGTCGAGCTTGGGCCGCCGCCGCCGTCGCGCCGCCGCCGCGGCGCCCTGCGGTTGCTCTGCGTCGCCTCGCTCACCCCCCGCAAGGGTCATCGTGTGCTTCTGGCGGCGCTCGGGCGGCTGCGCGGCCTCGCCTGGCGGCTCGACCTGGTCGGACCGCACCGCTACGACCGGCGCGAGGCCGGGCGGATCGCGACCGCGATCGCCGCGCGTGGCCTGCGCGGCCGGGTGCGGCTGGCGGGCGCCGTGGATGCGCCGCGGGTGGCGGCCGCCTATCGCGCCGCGGATCTCTTCGTCCTGCCGTCCTGGTACGAGGGCTATGGGATGGCCTTCGCCGAGGCGATCGCGGCCGCGCTGCCCGTCGTCGGCGCGCGTGCCGGCGCGGTGCCCGCCACCGTGCCTGTACGTGCCGGCACGCTCGTCCGGCCCGGCGATCCCACAGGCCTTGCCCGCGCGCTGCGCCGGCTGATCGCCGATCCGCGTGCGCGGCGTCGGCTGGCGAGCGGTGCGCGCGACCATGCCCGCAGCTTGCCTGGGTGGCCCGGCCAGGCGCGGCGCTTCGGTGCGGCGATCGACGCGCTGGCGGCGCCATGACCGGTTTCTCCGCCGAATGGCTGGCGCTGCGCGAGCGGTTCGACGTCGCCGCACGCGACGACGCGCTCGCCCTGTCCTTCCTGGCGCGGCTTCCCGAAGATGGCCTGGTGGTCGATCTGGGCGCCGGCGCCGGATCGAATATCGGCCGGCTTCAGGCGCTGGCGGCGCAGGCCGGGCGGCGGCTGCGCTGGCGGCATGTCGACGACGATCCCGCGCTGCTCGATGCCGCGCGCCGGCGTTTCGCGAGCGACGGCAGCGTCGAGTTCGCGCGCGTCGACCTCGCCGCCGCGCTCGATGCGGCGCTCGACGGCGTGGCGGCGGTGACCTGCGCGGCGCTGATCGATCTGGTGTCGGCGGCATGGATCGAGCGTCTTGCCGACCGGCTGGCCGCCGGACGGCTGCCGCTGCTGGCGGTGCTCACCTACGACGGACGGATGGAATGGCGGCCGGCGGACGCCACCGACGGCGTCGTGGCGCGCGCCTTCCACCGGGACATGACGCGCGACAAGGGTTTCGGGCCGGCGCTTGGACCCGAGGCGGCGTTCGCGCTCGACGCTGCGCTCGGTGCCCGCGGTGCCGGACGTGAGACCCGCGACAGCGACTGGCGCATCGCCGCCGGCGAGCTTGCGATGCTGGCGGCGATGCGCGCGGGGATCGGCGAGGCAGCCGCGCGCGCCGCGCGCGGCGACGAGGGCCGCGCGATCGCCGCCTGGTCGGCGCGGCGGGCGCGCGAGATCGAGTCCGGCCGGGTGGCGCTGGTCGTCGGCCACCAGGATCTCGTCGCCGCCTGGCCGTGAGCCGGGCCGCCCCGCGGCTCAGGAAAGCCAGGGCAGGAATGGCCGGCCGGCCAGCGCCTGCGCGAAGGTCCAGCCGACGAAGGCGGCATAGGCCACCGCGCCGGCCACGACCGCCTGCCGGGCCCGGCGTCGCGACAGAAGACGCGCGGCCAGGAGGCCGGATGCCGGAAGCGCATGCATCGCATGGGTGGCGAAGAAATGCGCGACGCGCAGATCGCCGCCGTCGCGGGCCCAGCCGAACAGCGCCAGGCGCCGCGTCGCGTCCGGGGCGACGCCGACCAGATGGCCCGTCCCGTCGGACATGTTGCTCGCCGTGGCCACGGTGAGCGCGAAGGTCAGCAGCAGCCCAAGCCCGATCGCAAGCCGCAGCACCGGGTCGCCGCCGCCGTCGCGTGCGGACAGGATCGCGATGCCCTGGACCAGCGCCGCCGAGGTCAGCAGGGTCGCGAGCGCGCCCATGGTGGCGTAGATGGCCCGGCGCGCGGGCGTGGCGACGTTGAAATGCGATGCCTCGCCCTGGGCCGCCGCGCCCACGATCCAGACCAGTTCGAGGGCGACGGCGGTCACGACGAGGGTCGCGAAGATCCGATAGCTGCGCGCCGTGGCGACCGCGGGCGGCATCCAGGCCGAGAACCAGGCGAGAGTCGCCAGATAGACCGCCAGCGCCATCTGGAACTTGAGCGGCTTGGCCCAGATGGCGACGCCGTCGAGACTGCGGTCGTCGCAGGCCCAGGCCACCAGCACCGGCGCCATCGACAGGGCGATCGTCGCGGCGGCCCCGGCATAAAGCGGATCGCGACGGAAGACTTCCGCGACGATGCCGCGCGGGCGGGGCGCCAGCGGCGGGACGACGAGATCGAGCGTCTGCATGCCCATGCTGGTCTTCACGCTCCGGCGGCGGAACGCGCGGCGCGCGACCAGCGCAGCGCCGCGAAGGCGAGGAACCCGGCGGGACCGAACAGGAAGGCCAGCACGAGGCAGGGGACGACGAGCGCGAAGGGGATCGACGCCGTGCGTGCGCCGCGAACGATGGCGGCTCCGACCAGCAGGTCGAAGGCCAGATAGTGGATCCAGCCGGCGAGGGCGATCGGCGCCGTGTCGAACAGCTGCATGACCGCCGCCAGACTGTCGAACCCGCCGTCGGCCCGCGACCAGAACGCCAGGATCAGACCGGCATAGGCGATCGACAGCAGCAGCGGGATCGCCGCGCCCGCGATCGCGTCGGCGGCGCGCGGAAGGAACGGGGCGGCGAGCAGCGCCGCCCAGCCGGCGATCGCGGCGGCATTGGCGGCGGCGAAGGCGGTCTCGAACGGCATCGGCACCCCCGGTTCTGCGGTCTCAGACGTGTGCCGTTCAATCTGTCCGATGTCAAGATTGGAGTTTGACAGCTTCGGATCAAGTCCTTAGACAGCCGCGGGTGTCCACCAAGCCAGCCAGAACGGGCCGCCGGCGCCGCACGTCCTATCACCATGGCGACCTGCGTGCGGCGTTGCTGCGCGCAGCCGAGGCGGAGCTCGAGGCGCACGGGATCGAGGCCTTTTCCCTGCGCGGCACGGCGCGCCGCGCCGGCGTCAGCCATGCCGCCCCCGCGCATCACTTCGCCGACACCGGCGCGCTGCTGACGGCGCTGGCGGCCGAGGGGTTTCGGCGCTTCCTCGCCACCCAGCTTTCCCATCAGACGCGGGCGCCCGCCGACCCGATGGCGCAGTTGCTGGCCGCGGGCGAGGGCTATATCGCCTTCGCGTCGTCGAATCCGGCGCTGTTCCGGCTGATGTTCGGCTCGCGGCGGGCCGATCACGGCGACGCCGACCTCGCCACCGCGGCGCGTGCGGCCTTCGACCATCTGGCGCGGTGCATCGCCGCCCTGGATCCGTCAGGCCTGTCGCCGACGCTCGACATGATGGCCGTCTGGGCGATGGCGCATGGCATCGCCGATCTGTCGAACGCCGGCCAGATCGACCTGCTGGCGGGGCCGGGCGCGCGCGCGGAGATGATCGCGGCGGCGCTGCGCCGCGCCGCCGGCGTGGCCTGCGGGCCGACGGAGGACCGGGCTAGAGCTGCGCCCGCCAGGCGTCCATGATTTCCGCGCCGGTGGCGCTCCAGACGCCCTTGCGCGAGACCATGTGGCCGAGCGCCTCCTCGAGCGCGCCGATGCGGTAGGGCTGGCCGGTGATCCAGGGCCGGAGCGCGATCGCCATCACCCGCCCGCCCTGCGTCCCGGCCTCGTCGTAGAGCCAGTCGAACTGGTCGCGCAGCTGGTCGCGGAACTCGTCCTCGGAATGATGGTTCTGGACCAGGATCGTATGGTCGTCGATGTCGATCGGGTGGGGCATGGCGACCAGCGGGCCATGGGCGGTGCGCATCGCGTAGGGCATGTCGTCGTTGACCCAGTCGCAGCAATATTCGAGCCCCGCCGCGGCGATCAGATCGAGCGTCGCCTTGGACTGCGACTTCGCGGGCGAAAGCCAGCCACGGATCTTCAGGCCGGGCACGCGGCGAAAGACCTCGAGCGTCGTGGCGATCTGCTTCTTCTCGTCCTCGGCCGGCAGGCCTTCGTAGTGGAGATGGTCCATGTCCTGCCCGTTGGCGACGATCTCCCAGCCGCGCGCGACGCAGGCCTCCAGCAGCGCAGGATAGCGCACCGCGACCGCGGCGTTCATGGCGGCGGTGACCCGGATGCCCAGCTGGTCGAAGCTGCGCATCATCCGCCAGATGCCGACACGGTTGCCGTAGTCGCGCAGCGTGTAGTGGCGCAGGTCCGGATAGGCGGTCTGCATGGCGCCGGGCGGCTTGAAGGGCTTGCCCTTCATGTCGACCGGGAACCATTCGAGCGCCGGGATCACCCAGAGCGCGACGCGCGCGCCGCCGGGCCATTCGATCTTCCGGCGCCGCGGCAGAATCGACCAGTCGTAGCGGTCGTGGTCCATTCCGTATCCGCGGGCACGGTACTGCAGGTAGTCCGGGGGCACGCCGGTCACGGCGCGGCTCCGACCTTGTGCGAAGCACGCGCGAAGTCGGCCATGTGGTGCGCCACGAAATGCTGCGCGATCTCGCGGCCCGTCGCCAGCCAGACCTTGTCGTGGCCGGCGATGTGGCGCAGCGCGTCCTCGAAGGCCTTCATGCGGTAGGGCCAGCCGACGAGATAGGGGTGCAGCGGGATGCACATCACCGTGCCGGAACGCTCGCCCTCCTCGTAGAGCCGGTCGAACTGGCGCTTGATGATGTCGCCATAGGCGCGCGGGCCGACGAGGTTGACGTTGTAGGCGATGACGTCGTTCATCTCGAGCGAGTAGGGGATCGAGACCAGCCTGCCCGTCTTCGTCTTCACCGGGCTCGGCTGGTCGTCGTGGAACAGGTCGCAGACATAGCTGAGCCCCATGTCCGCGACGAGATCGAGCGTGTGCTCGGTGTAGGTCAGCGCCGGCGCCAGCCAGCCGTCGAGCTTCTGGCCGGTGTGCTTCCTGATCGTGTCGATCGAATCCCGGATGACCTCGCGCTCCTGCGCCTCGGTCATGCCGAACATGTAGCGCGTGTTGTACGTGCCGTGGCTGTAGAACTCCCAGCCGCGCCTGACGCATTCCTCGACGATCTCCGGATGATGCTCGCACATCGCGACGTTGAGCGAGACCGAGCCGCGCACGCCGCAACGATCGAAGGCCTCGAGCATGCGCCAGAACCCCGCGCGGTTGCCGTAGTCCCGGTAGGAATAGGCCACCACGTCGGGATGGGGCTTCGCCCAGGCGGCGCGCGCTGGGTTGCGCGGCGGATCGAGTTCGTAGAACTCCAGGTTCGGCGCCACCCAGAACGCGACGCGCGCGCCGCCGGGCCAGACGATCCGCGGGCGGGTCTCGTCGTAGGGAAGGTAGTCGTAGAGGCCGGGATCCCGCCAGGTCATGGCGCCCTCACGGCCGGTGCGGCTGGTAGGCGGTCATGAAGGCGATCACCTCGCCGACCGGCAGCACGTCGGCGTATTTCAGCGCCATGTCGTAGAGATTGGCGAAATGCGGGCTCTCGTGCTTGTCGGCGACGCATTCCTCCGGAACGACGGTGCGATAGCTGCGCGACAGCGAGTCGACGACGGTCGCGCGCACGCAGCCGGAGGTCGAGCCCCCGGTGACGACGACCGTGTCCACGCCGTGATAGGTGAAGACCGAGCCGATATTCGTCTCGTGGAAGCACGACGCGTAGCGCTTGTTGACGATCACGTCGCGCTCGCGGTCGATCTGCAGGCGGTCGTCGAACTCGGCCCGCCGCGAACCGACCTTGATGTTCTGCAGCGAGTCGGGCGTGTCGGTGCGCGTCCCCCAGACGCCGGCATCGTCGGCGTGCGTCATGTAGGCGACGTAGCTCCAGACCACCGGGCAGCCCTTCGCGCGGAACAGCGCCGCCAGCTGGTTCACGTACTCGATCTGGCGCGGATCGGTCTCGTAGGCGGTCTTGAACTCCCCGACCGCCGTGTAGGCCTTCTGCAGATCGACGTTGATCAGCGCCGGCTTTCGGCCGAAGCCGAAGCGGCGCCGGGTCGGGTTGGCCTTGACCTCTTCGTAGAGCTGGCGGGCGGTCTTGTTCGACAATTCCATCTGACGCGGCCTCCGGACAAGATGGCGGCACGTTTCGGCGCCCCGGCGGGCCGTGTCAAGTCGCGATCGAGGCGCGCGGACCACGCCGCCCGACGGCGTGGTCCGCGCGCGTCCGGCACGGTCCGCCGGTCCCGCGGATCGTCGCCGGGGATGCGGCGTCAGCCGCCCTGGCGCATGCCCTGGCCGTGCTGCGGGCCATGGCCGTGATGCTCGTGATGACCGTGGTGCAGGCGACGATGCATCGCCTGGCCCATGCGCCCGCCGTGGAAGTTCTCGGCCATCGCCTTGCGCTGCGCCTCGTCCAGCTGCGGCTGCAGCTTTTCCACCGCGGCCCTGACGCGGCGCGTGGCTTCCAGCATTTCCGCCATCCGCTGCTCGCGCCGGCCAAGCTCGCCCGCCAGATCGTCGTGCGGCGGCCGAGGCTCGCCGGCTGCGCATTGCGCGCGCATCGGCTCGGCCGCGGCGCGGCTCTCGCGCTGGAACTCCTCCCAGGCGGGGCGCTGGGCGTCGCTGGGCTTCACCTTCGCCTCGAGCCAGGCGAGCCGTGCGGCGAGCCGGGCATCCAGATCCTCGCACATCCGCGCGCGCATGGAGTCGCGCGGACCGGGCCGCTCTCCGTGGCCGTGGCCCTGCTGGGCCGACGCCAGAAGCGGCGCGGCGAGCGCGGCGGCGAGGAACAGGGCGGCGAGACGCGTGTTCATCTTCATCAGTGACCTCCACGGGTTCGAAGAGGATGACGTCATAGCCCGGCGACCGCCGACGACGATGACAGCCGAGTTTCGCGGCGTAACCAACGGTTACAACGCGACGGCTTGCCGCGGCGCCAAGCGCCGCTAGTCTCGCATCATGCCTCGACCGCCGCATGTCCTCATCGTCGACGACGATCGCGAGATCAGGCGCCTGGTGTCGCGCTTCCTGTCCGAAAACGGCCTGCGCGCCTCGGCGGTCGCCGACGCCGCCGACGCCGATCGTGCCCTCGCCGCGGGCGGCGTCGACATCGTGGTCCTCGATCTGATGCTGCCGGGCGAGGACGGGCTGTCCTTCGCGCGGCGCCTGCGGCAGACGAGCGCCGTCCCGATCCTGATGCTGACCGCGCGCGGCGACGAGACCGACCGGATCGTCGGCCTGGAGATCGGCGCCGACGACTATGTCGCCAAGCCCTTCAATCCGCGCGAGCTGCTGGCCCGCATCCGGGCCGTTCTGCGCCGCAGCGGCGACGGCGCCGCGAGGCCGGCCAAGGCGCGTCAGCATGTCTTCGCCGGGTGGCGGCTGGATGCGGTGCGCCGCGAATTGCGGCGCGCGGACGGGACGCTGGTGCCGATGACCGACACCGAGTTCGACTTGCTGACCGTGTTCGCGGAGCAGCCGCAGCGCGTGCTGTCGCGCGACCAGCTGCTGGACAGGCTGCGCGGGCGGGTCGCACAGGCTTTCGATCGCTCGATCGACGTCGCGGTGATGCGGCTGCGCCGCAAGATCGAGCCCGATCCCGCGCATCCCGAACTGATCAAGACCGTCCGCAACGGGGGCTACGTCTTCACGGCGGCGGTCGAGCCGGAGGGCGCGTGATCCGCGGGCCCCTCGGCGGCATCGCCGCACGCATCGCGCTGGTCGCGATCGTCGGGCTGATCGGCGCGCAGCTCCTCTCCGTCGGGGTCGCGTTGCTGATGCGGCCGGCGGACGTGCGCGTCTATGCGGTCGGATGGCTCGTCGAGCGCAGCGCCGAGATCGCGCGCGGCGCCTTCGCCCGGCCGCCCGAGGCGCGGCGCGCCTATCTGCGCGCGCGGCCCGAGGCCGAACATCTTGCGATCGAGTGGCTTCGCGAGCCCCCCGCCGCCGACGAAGGCCTGCGCCGGCCGCGCCAGGCGATCCGGCTGGCGCGGGCGATCGGCGAGCGGCTGCCCCCGGGATTCCAGGTGGTCGTCGAATTCCATCGCCCCGGCGCCGGCCCGGGTCCGGGGCCGCGCCTGCCGCGTCTGGGCGAGGGACAGGTGGTCCGCGTCCCGCGCGAGGACGCTGCCGGGGAAGCCGCCTTCGAAGGGATGCTGCCCGCGCTGTTCGCGATCGCCATCCGCGGTCCCGATGGCAGCCACCTGATGCTGCGGCCGCAGATGCCCGCGCATGGCTGGCCGCTGACGGTCCTGCTTGCGTGGCTCGCGGGCATCGCGGCCGCGGCAGGCGTCGCGGCATGGTGGGCGGCGCGCCGCATCGCGCGGCCGCTGGAGGTGCTGGCCGGCAATGCCGCCCGGGCGGGAGCGGGGCTGGCGCCGGATTTCGCGGTTCCCGAGCCGGCGCCGCGCGAGGTCGGGGCGATCGCCCGCGCCCTCGACAGCATGCATGGCCGGCTGCGCGGCGTCGTCGACGACCGGACCCGCATGCTGGCGGCGATCAGCCACGACCTGCGCACGCCGCTGACCCGGCTGCGGCTGCGCACCGAGCAGATCCCCGACGCGGACGAGCGTGCGCGGGCGGCCGCCGACATCGACGAGATGGAGCGCATGATCGCCGAGACCCTGGCGTTCGCGCGCGCCGACGCGCTGGAGACGCGGGCCGAGCGCTTCGACCTGGCGGCGCTGGTGCAGAGCCTGGTCGACGACCGCGCCGATCTGGGCGCCGACATCGCGCTCGAGGGACCGGCCTCGCTCGCGATCGAGGGCAGGCCTGGCGCGCTGCGTCGCGCCCTCGACAATCTGGTCGCCAACGCGGTCGCCCATGGCGGCCGCGCGCGGGTCGCCGTCTTGCCCGGGCCGCCGCGCATCCTGGTGCATGTCGACGACGACGGACCGGGCCTGCCG
>JBIKLI010000112.1:0-12324 GCA_044359885.1 Alphaproteobacteria bacterium
GGCGCCGGATCTCTTCCACGTCACCACGACCACCGGCGGCGCGGCGCGCGTGCTCGCCCTGATGGAGGACTATCTCCAGACCGAGTGGCCCGAGCTTCGGGTCTGGCTGACATCGACCACCGAGCAATGGGCGACGATCGCCGTGCAGGGACCGCGGTCGCGCGACATCCTGGCGCCGCTGGCCGAGGGCATGGATCTGTCGCGCGAGGCTTTTCCGCACATGGCGCTGCGCACCGGGCGGATCGCCGGCGTGGCCACGCGGCTGTTCCGCGTCAGCTTCACCGGCGAACTCGGCTTCGAGGTCAATGTCCCGGCCGGCGAAGGCCGCGCGGTCTGGGAGGCGATCTGGGCCGAGGCGCGCCGCCACGACGCCGTCGCCTACGGCACCGAGACGATGCATGTCCTGCGCGCCGAGAAGGGATACGTCATCGTCGGCCAGGAGACCGACGGCACCGTCGTCCCCGACGACCTGGGCCTGTCCTGGGCGATCGGCAAGGCCAAGCGCGACTTCGTGGGCAAGCGTTCGCTGGCGCGTCCGGACATCGCCGCCCCCGGCCGCAAGCAGCTGGTCGGGCTGCTCACCGCCGATCCCGGCCATGTGCTGGAGGAGGGTGCCCAGATCGTCGCGATGCGCGATCCGCCGCCCGGCACGCCCGCGCTCGGCCATGTCACCTCGTCCTACTGGAGCCCCGCGCTGGGGCGCTCGATCGCGCTGGCGCTCGTGGCGGACGGACGCGCGCGACATGGCCAGACGCTGCATGTCCCGATGCCGGCCGGCGCCGTCCCGGTCGCGGTGACCGGCCCGGTGTTCCATGACCCCGAGGGGAGAAGCCTCGATGGCTGACGCGCTCGCGGGCCGCGCGCCCATTCACGTGCCCGGGAGGCTGGAGATCGCGGCCCTGCCGCCGCAGGCGAGGTTCTCGTTCCGGGGCGACGCCGACGCGCTCGCCTGCGCCGCGGCGGGCTTCGGTCTTGCGCTGCCGGTCGGGACCTGCCGGGCGCTCGCCGTCGACGACCGCGCCGCGCTGTGGCTGGGGCCGGACGAATGGCTGCTGCTGGCGCCGAAGCACGCGGAGGACAGCGTCGAGGATGCGCTGCGCGCGGCGCTCGGCCGCGTTCCGCACGCGCTCGTGCGGATCAGCGACCGCCATGCGGCGCTGACGGTCGCCGGACCGCATGCCGGATCGCTGCTGGCGGCGGGATGCGCGCTGGACCTCGATGCTGCCGCCTTCCCGGCGGACATGTGCACGCGCACGCTGCTGGCGAAGGCCGAGATCGTGCTGTGGCGCCACCGGCCCGACGGTTTCCGGCTGGAGGTCCGCCGCTCCTTCGCCGCCTATGCGTGGGAATTCCTCGCCGAGGCGGCGCGCGAGTACGCCGTCGCCTGAGCCCGATCAGAGGCCGAGATAGCTGCGCTTGAGCGCCGGATCGCGGGCGAGTTCGGCGGCCGGGCCGCTGAGCGCGATGCGTCCATGCTCCAGCACATAGGCGCGATGCGCGATGGCCAGCGACTGCACGACGTTCTGCTCGACGAGCAGGATCGACAGGCCCTCGGCGTTGAGCCGCCCGATCAGCGCGAACATCTCCTCGACCAGCAGCGGCGACAGGCCCAGCGACGGCTCGTCGAGGATCAGCAGCCGCGGCTCGCTCATCAGGCCGCGACCGATCGCCAGCATCTGCTGCTCGCCGCCAGACAAGGTGCCGGCGGCCTGGCCGGCGCGTTCGGCGAGCCGCGGGAAGATGCCGACCACGCGCTCCAGGTTGCGCGCCCGGTTGGCCCGGCCGCGGCGATAGCTGCCGAGTTCCAGGTTCTCGCGCACCGTCAGATCGGGGAAGACGCGACGCCCCTCGGGCACCTGGACAAGCCCGGCCGCGACGATGCGCGTCGCCGCGGCGCCGGCGATCTCCGCGCCGAGGAAGCGGACCGACCCCGCGAAAGGCCGGAAGATGCCGGAGAGGTTGTTGTTGAGCGTCGACTTGCCGGCACCGTTGCTGCCGAGCAGCGCGACGATCTCGCCCATGCCGACATCGAGGTCGATGCCGCGCAGGATCTCGACCGGACCGTAGCCGGCGCGCAGGCCGCGCACCGCGAGGAGCGCGGCGTCAGCCATCCGCGTCCCCGGCGAGGCGCTTCGCCGCTCCCTGGCCCAGATAGGCCTCGACGACGACGGGATCGACGGCGATCTCGGCCGGCGTGCCGCGGGCGACGATCCGGCCCTGGTTGATGACGTGGATCCGTTCGGCGAGGCTCATCACCGCCTGCATGACATGCTCGATGAGCAGGATGGTCACCCCGTCCGCCCGGATCGACCGGACGATCGCGACGATCTCGGAGATCTCGGTCGGATTGAGACCGGCCATGACCTCGTCCAGCAGCAGCAGCCGTGGCTCGGTCGCCAGCGCGCGGGCCAGTTCCAGCCGCTTGCGGCCGGCGACGGTCAGGTCGCCCGCCCGCATGTCCAGCATCCGGCCCATGCCGACGCGGCCGGCGGCGGCTTCCGCGACGCGCATCGCCGCCGCGCGCCGCGGATAGCGCAGGAACGCCCCGACCATGACGTTCTCGCGTACGCTGAGCCGCGCGAAGGGCTGGGTGATCTGGAAGGTCCGGACCATGCCCGCCGCCGCGATGCGGTGCGGCGCCCACCCGGTGACATCCGTGCCGTCGAGGACGACCCGGCCCGAATCCGGCCGCACGAAACCGGCGATCGCCGCAAAGCAGGTCGTCTTGCCGGCGCCGTTCGGCCCGATCAGGGCGACGATCGCCCCGCGCGGCACGTCGAGATCGACCGAGTCGACCGCCTTGAGGCCGCCGAAGGCGCGCGACAGCCCGCGCACCTCAAGCATCGGCGCCGTCCCGGCGCTTCGCGCGGCGCGCGAAGAGCCCGATCAGACCGTCCGGCAGCCACGCGACGATGGCGATCAGGATCGCGCCGTAGACGACGAGGCTTAGCCCCTGCCCCGTGGCGTAGGCGCGGGTCAGCTCACCGACGCCGCCCAGCACCGCCGCGCCGACCAGCGGGCCGAAGACCGTGCCGGCGCCGCCGATCATCGTCACCAGCAGCATCTCGACCGACTTCTCCACGCCATAGGCGATCGTCGGGTCGATGTAGAGATATTTCTGCGCATAGAACGTGCCCCCGGCGCCGGCCATCGCCCCGGAGATGCCGAGGCACAGCGTCTTTTCGCGGAACGTGTCGATGCCGAGCGCCCGTGCGGCGTCCTCGTTCTCGCGGATCGCGGCGAGGCGCGCGCCGAAGCGCGAACGCTTGAGCCACCAGGCGATGGCGAGCGACGCCAGGACGAGACCGAGCGCGATCCAGTAGAACCAGCGCGGATCCTTGAACTGCATGTTCGCCGCCCGCGCATCCGCCGTGATCAGCAGTCCGAGACCGCCCCGGGTGAACCCGACCGAATTTGCGAGGATGCGGAACACCTCGGCGAAGGCGAGCGTGATCAGCGCGAAATAGGATCCACGCAGCCCGGCACGGAAGGCGAGCACGCCGATCGCCAGCCCGACGATCCCGCCGGCGACCGCGGCGGCGATCCACCCGAGCCAGGGGTTCCAGCCCCAGGAGATCTGCAGGATCGTCGAGGCGTAGGCACCGGTGCCGAAGAAAACCACATGGCCGAACGACGTCTGACCGGCGAACCCGCCGGCGATGTTCCAGGCCTGGCCGAGAAACGCCGCGAAGAGGATCATGGTCGCGACGTTGACCGCGTAGTTCGACGGCAGCACGAAGGGCAGTGCCGCGGCCGCGGCCAGCGCCAGGACGAAGGCGGCGGTGCGCAGCATCATCGGCGGCCCCCGAAGAGACCGGTCGGCCGCAGCAGCAGGATGAGGATGAAGATCAGCGATATGCCGATCTGGCCGAGCTGTTCGCCCAGGAACAGGCCGCCCAGGGATTCGGTGATGCCGATCACGAAGCCGCCGACCAGCGCCCCCAGGAAGCTGCCCATGCCGCCGAGCACGACGGTGGTAAACGCGATCAGGACGAAGGCATGACCGGAACTGGGCGACACGTAGAAGCTGGGCATCAGCAGGCAGGCCGCCGCTCCCAGGCAGGCGATGCCGATGCCGTAGGACACCGCGAAGACATGCTCGACGTCGATGCCGACAAGGCGCGCCCCCTGGCGCTCCTTGGCGACGGCGCGGATCGCCTTGCCCATGTCGCTGCGCGCGATGTAGAGCCCGAGGGCCGCGCACAGCGCCAGCGCCGCGAAGAACGCGATCACCTTGGCGCGCGACACGAAGGCCGGGCCGATCTCGACGATGCCGCTGGCATGGACGACGTCGATGGTCTGGGTGTCGCCGGTGAAGAAGAACAGCGCCAGATTGTCGATGACGATCGACAGCCCGAGCGTGATGAGAAGGATGTTCTCGTCCTTGCCGTGCGCGAACCGGCCGATCAGGAACCGGTAGAGGGCGTAGCCGAAGACGAAACTGGCGGCGGCGACGCCGGGCAGGGCCAGATACGGATCGACGCCCGCCCGGGCGAACAGGAAGAAGACGGCGTACATGGCCAGCATGAGAAGGCTGCCATGGGCGAAGTTGATGATGTGCAGCACGCCGTAGATCAGCGTCAGGCCGACCGCGACGAGCACATAGATCGCGCCGGCGGCGAGGCCGTTGACGATCCCCGCGAAGACGATGTCGAAGCTGAGCATGCCGGCGCCCCGTCGCCCTGCCGCGATCGCCGGCCCGGTCGGTCGACCGGGCCGGCGGCACGGCGTTCAGCCGAATTTCGGCTTCGGAAAGACGGCCTTCGCAGAGGCGAACTGGGCCGGATAGACGACCTCGATGTCGCCCTTCTGGACTTGCAGCGCGGCCGCCTCGCCGCCCTGGTTCTGGCCGTCGACGAAACGCGTCGGGCCATAGGGCATGAAATGGTCGGACCAGGTGGAGGCGGCCAGCGCCGCGGTCAGCCGCTCCTTGTCCGCCGATCCGGCGCGCTCCAGTCCGTCTGCGATCAGCTTCACCGCGTTGTAGGCGAGATAGACCTCGAAGGTGAACAGCGTGTTCATCGCCTCGACGCGCCTCTTCATCGCCTGCGCCTTGGGGTTGGTCGGCGCGAACCAGTGGTTGTAGTCCATCATGTGCTCGGCGACGGCGGGCAGATCCTGCGCGAACTTGTAGTTGAAGCCGCCGCCCAGCACCGAGAACATGCCGGCGAGATCGACGCGCTGCTGATGCAGCGTGCGGGCCAGCAGCACGTACTCGTTCTGGTAGTTCGACATCATCAGCACGTCGGGCCGCAGCGAGCGGATGCGCAGGGCGACGTTGTCGAAGTTGCGCGTCGGGTTGTCGTGCTTGATGACCTCCTTGACCTCGATGTTGATGCCCGGGAGACGGTCGGCCAGCAGCTTGGCCGTGCCGGTGCCGAACTCCGAGCTCTCGTGGACGATCACCGCGCTCTTCGCGACCCTGCCGGCGCCGGCGTTGATGCCGTCGAGCGCCTTGATGGCCTCGTCGACGCATTTGCCGAAGCCGGGCTTGAGCCGGAAGACGTTCTTCAGGCCGCGGGTCGTGATCAGGTCTGAGGCCCCGACATCGACCGCGTAGGGAATACCGTACTTGGCCGCCGTCTGGGTGGTCGCGAGCACGATGGCGCTCTGGAAGCAGCCGACGATCGCGGCGACGCCGGCCTCGTTCATCTTCTCGACCTCGGAGACGCCGACCTCGACCCGCGCCTGGGTGTCGCCCAGCACGGGTTCGAGCCGCGCCCCGCCCATCGACCTGATGCCGCCCGCGGCGTTCACCTCGTCGATCGCGAGCTGGGCGCCCAGCCTGGACTGCGCGCCGCTATAGGCGACGAAACCGGTGACCGGATGCAGCAGACCGATGCGCACCGGACTCGCCTGGGCGCCGCCGATTCCGGGGGCCGAAAGGGTTCCGGCGAGCGCGGCGCCCGCGGCGAGGATCTGGCGGCGCGACGGCGCGCCGGTGCTGGACTTCCTGGACATGCGGCCTCCCTGGCTCTCGCTGCGGGCCCGTCCATGGGCCCACATCGCGCGGGGACATAGGGCGGCGCACCGGACCGGCAACCGCCGGGATCGTCCCGCCAGGTCAGTTCAGCTCCGGGTTCAGCACGATCGTCTCGTGGAGCTTGGCCTGCAGCCGCGCCAGCGACACCGGCTTGACCAGATAGCCGTCGACCCTCAGGTCCTTGGCCGCCAGTACCGTATCGCGCTGGGCGTCGGCGGTCAGGAAGATGATGCGGGTGTTCGCGATCGCCTTGTTGTCGGAGCCGCGCACGATGCGCAGGAACTCGATGCCGTCCACCGGCGCCATGTGGATGTCGCAGAACACGAGATGGGGCCGGAACCCCAGCATCTCGAGAAAACCCTTGCCGCCGTCATCCGCCTCCGCGATTTCGCGCACCCCGCTCTGGCGCAGCAGGCTCTTGATGACGCGACGCGTGTACGTTTCGTCCTCGACGACCATCACGCGCAGCCGTCCATACATGAATGAGCTCATCCGCTTCGTTCCTCGGACAGTTCGGCCGGTTCGGGCGCATGGGCGACCTGCGCCAGGGTATGCCGCGCGCCCCGCAGCCGGGCCATCTGATCGCGCGCCGCCGCCGCGTCCCCGCGGTCGAGAAGGTCCTGGACCGCGCCCGCGACCTCGCCGAGGGCGACCGCGCCGAGCGACAGCGCCGCCCCCTTCAGGGCATGGATTTCGTCGCGCGCCAGCTTCGACTGCCCCGCTCCCAGCGCCCGCTCGACCTTGTCGACCATGCCCTCGGCATCCTCGGCGAAGTCGCGGAGAAAGGCGCGCGCCTCCTCGTTGAAGCCGCCGAACGTCTCCTCGAGACGCGCCGGATCGATCACCGGCGCCGCGGGCGCCGGCAGCCCGGACCGGGCATGCGGCGCATCGTCGCCCGCCGCCGCGGCGAGCGGCGCGGCCGTGCCGCGCGGCACGCGCAGGGCGAGCGCCCCCGGAAGCCACCGCTCGATCTCGCGCTCCAGCTTGCGGGCCTGCACGGGCTTCGTGACGACCGCGTCCATGCCCACCTCCAGGCAGTGGCGTTCGGTCGTCGCGATGGCATCCGCCGTGAGGGCGATGATCGGCATGCGCCGTCCCGTCCCGGCCTCGCGGCCGCGGATCATCCGCGCGAGTTCGAACCCGTCCATGCGCGGCATGTGGCAATCGGTCAGCAGCAACCCGTAGCGCCCGCGCTCGTGCATCGCGAGCGCCTCCAAGCCGTCCTCCGCGATCTCGTGCGCGAAGCCAAGGCGGCCCAGCAGTCGCTTGACGACCTGCTGGTTCGTCTTGTTGTCCTCGGCGACGAGGATCATCGTCCCGGCGGCCCGCGCGGCGTCGGTTGCGGGCGCGGTCCATTCGGCGGGCGCCGCCGCGGCCGGACCCTCGTCCGCCAGGCGCCCTGTCGCGACGCCGATCGCCCGCCACAGCGACCGGCATGAGAAGGGCAGCGCCAGCACGACATCCGCGCCGGCGGATTTGACCGCGCCGATCGTCGACATCATCGCGCGCGGCGCGGCGACGACGATCGCGCGCGGCGCAGACGCGCCGGTGGCAAGATCGGCGATCATGCCGCGGCCGCCCGGGTCACCGAGCATGGCCAGCACGACGACCGGGGTGCCACGTCCCGCAGCGCGCGCGATCGCGGATTGCGCCTCGGCCGTCGACACATGGACCGGCACCGGAGCGCCGGCGGCGAGCGCATAGGCGGTCACTGCGGCGGCGTCGCGCGAATCGGCGCCGACCGTCAGCAAGACGATATCGGCGATGGCGGCCGGCGGGCGTCGCGGTCCGGCATCGGCGATCGCGAAGGACAGTTCCAGACGGAACGTGGATCCACTGCCGACGCGCGAGACGGCGCCGATCCGTCCTCCCATCAGATCGACCAGCCGCTTGCAGATCGACAGGCCAAGCCCGGTGCCGCCGAACCGGCGCGATGTCGAGATGTCGGCCTGCTCGAACGGACGGAACAGCTTCGCCAGCTGCTCCTCGGTGAGGCCGATCCCGGTGTCGACCACCTCGAAGACGATCCGCGCGACCGACGCGTCCACGGCCGCTGGCGCGAGGGTGACGCGGACCGACACATGCCCGGCTTCGGTGAACTTGACGGCGTTGCTCGCCAGATTGAGCAGGACCTGCCGCAGGCGGTTGGGGTCGCCGATCACCCGCGGCGGGATGGCGGGGTCCGCGAGCACGTGGAACCCCAGGCCCTTCTCCTGGGCGCGCTGCGCCATCAGGTCGCCCACCCCTTCGACCACGTCGTGGGGATCGAAGGGCAGGCTCTCGAGGCCGAGCCGCCCGGCCTCGATCTTCGAGAAGTCGAGGATGTCGTCGATGATGGAGAGCAGCGATTCGGCCGAGGACAGGATGACGCGCGTCAGATCGCGCTGATCGGGATCGAGGTCGGTCGCGGCCAGCATCTCGGCCATGCTGGTGACGCCGTTCATGGGCGTGCGGATCTCGTGGCTCATGTTGGCCAGGAACTCGCTCTTGGCCCGCGTCGTCTCCTCGGCCAGTTCCTTCGCGCGGCGCATCTCGGCCTGGGCCGCCTTCTGGTCCGTGATGTCGAGCGCCCAGCACAGCACGCCGCCCTCGCCCTGGTAGACGAACCGCATGAAGGTGGCGAGCACGACGCTGTGTCGCCCGTCGCTGCCGACGACGGCCAGTTCCTCGTTGCGCACGATGCCGTGCTCGCTCAGACGCGCGTCGACGTCGGCGCGTGTCGCGTCGTCCGCGAACAGCTCGGCGAAGGCGCCGCCCGCGCCGACGCCCAGCATCTCGGTGGCGCGCGCGTTGACGTAGCGGAAGGCGCCCCTGGCGGCGAAGGCGACCGACACGGGGCTGTTGTCCAGGATGTCCTGAAGCGCCTGGCGCTGCTCCGCCAGCCTCGCCTTGGCGCGCTTGCGGAAGCTGATGTCGCTGATCGACACGCACACGCAGCGTCCCCAGCCTTCGATTTCGGGCAGGATCGCGGAGTCGAGTTCGACGGCGACGTTCTTGCCGTCCTTGGCGATCGCGACCGCCTGGACGTTCTCCCCGTCCTCGTTCGGCCCTGCGCCGGGCGGCGGCTGTCCGGCGAGCACATGGGCCGGGATGTTCGGCATCAGGACGTCGAGCGCGAAGCCGTCGAGTTCGCCGGGCGCGTAGCGGAAGATGCGCTCCGCGTGCGGGTTGGCCATGATCACCTGGCCCTGCTGGTCCGCGACCAGGATCCCGGCGGGGGCCAGTTCGATGATGCTGCGGAACCACGCCTCGGTCGCCTTGATCGCCTTCTGGCGCGCCTCGAGTTCCGATGCCTGGCCGGCCAGGGTCTCGGCCTGCCTCGCCATGCGCTCGGACTGGTTGCGCGACTCGATCAGCAGCAGCGTCGCGTGCATCGAGCGTTCGAGGATCTCCAGCGTCATCGCCAGGATCGGCAGGAACGCGTCGATCAGCGCCAGGGCGGCGTCGTCCGGTGGCGCCAGCAGCGCCATCTCGATCACGGCAAGCAGCCTGTCCCTGCGGACCACGGGGATCAGGACCAGGCAGCGCGGCCCGGCTTCGCCGAGCCCGGAGCCGATCCGCACGTAGTCGGCCGGCAGATCGGTCAGCACCAGCCGCCGCCGGTCGGCGACGCATTGTCCGACCAGCCCCTCGCCGCGCGCGAAGGACCGGCCGGCATCCTGACCCGGCGCCAGGGCATAGCCCCCGATCATGCGCATCGTCGCGCTCTTCTCCTCGACGAGGTAGAAGGCGCCGTTCGCGAGCCCGACCATCGGGGCGATCCGCCGGAAGAAGCGCTCGGACAGGTCGATGAAGCCGTCCGCCGCCTGCAGTTCGGCGGAGATCTCCGACAGGCTCGCCGCGATCTGCCGCTGGGCGCTGCCCTTCCGGGCGAGCTCGCGCAGCGCCGCGAGCGCACGGCCCATGACGGCAAGTTTCGTGTCGCCGTCGATGCGGGGCAAGGGCGCATCCAGTTCACCGGCGGCAAGCTTCTCCGCGGCAGCCGCAAGCTCGCCGAGCGGCCGCAGGACGAGATGATGGGCGACGACCGCCGCCGCCAGCATCGCCGCGATCCCCGACAGGACGAAGGCCGCGACCGCCGGCAGGTTCCAGCCCGCCGAGGCCGCGGCGGCGGCTGCCGCAAGCAGCGCGAGCAGGCCGGCCGCAGCGAGAGCGGCCGCCGGCGCCGCACCCCTGATCCGCGCAAAAGCCATGGGCGACGATCTCCGCAGGTCGCAAGCAGCGCCGCGGCGATCGGCCGCGGACCACGCCAGTCTAGCGCGACATGCGGCGCAAAGGGTGAACGGACCTGCAGCCTCTAGCTGCGGACGGACCCGTCGCCGAGGGGCCGGACGAGGATCGCCAGATCCTGCCCGCCCGGTCCATGACCGTCGCCCGGCGCGATATCGAGCATCCGGCTGAGACGGCGACGGGCCCGGTTGACCCGGCTCTTGACCGTCCCTTCGGCCGTGGCGCATCGCGCCGCCGCTTCCTCGTAGGAGCAGCCGAAGACCCCGACCAGGACCACCGCCTGCCGCTGCTCGCGCGGCAACCGTCCGAGCGCCGAGCGCAACGCCTGCATGTCGAGCCAGGCATGCTGGTGTGCCGGCGCCGGCAGCCGGGCGGCCAGACGCCCGTCGTCGCCGATCTCGCGACGCAGCTTGCGACGCTGCGAGCGGAAGGTATTCCGCAGGATCGTGAACAGCCAGGCCCTGAGATTGGTCCCGGGCGCGAAGCGCTCGCGATGGATCCAGGCCTTGGCGAGCGTTTCCTGGACCAGGTCGTCGGCGGCGCTGCGCGAACCGGCGAGCGCCGCGCCGAAGGCCCGCAGGCGCGGCATCTCCAGCCGCAGCTGCGCGACGAAGTCGCGGTCGTCCGGGATCGGCGACCGACCGCCGTCCGGCGCCGGCAAGGCGCCGGACCGGTCCAGCGGGAAGGGGGGGCGGGAGATCGTCGGCACGGCCAGCCGACATCACTCCGGTCGCGGGCGCCTCGCCATGCGCGGCATCAACCGCGACGCCGCCGACGTCAGGTGCCGCCGAAGATGCCGCGCCGCGGGTCGAAGGGATGGCGCGGACGCCAGCCTTCGAGGAACTTCGCCAGTTCGGGTTCGGGCTGCTCGGGCAGCAGCACCTTGATCGCGACATACTGGTCGCCGCCGGCGATGCCGCGGCCCTTGAGCCGCAGCTTCGTGCCCTGTCCGGATGCCGGCGGCACGACGACCGTGACGGGGCCCTTGATCGTCGGCACCGCGATCCGCGCGCCCAGCACCGCCTCGGACAGCGTGACCGGCAGATCGACGAAGATGTCGTTTCCCTGACGGACGAAGAACCGGTGGGGCAGCACATGCACGGTGACGAGCACGTCGCCGCCCGGCGTCGCCCCGCCTTCGCCCGGTCGTCCCTGACCCTTCAGCCGCAGCACCTGTCCGTCCTCGAAACCCTCGGGGATGCGGACATCGAGGCTGCGCCCGTCCGGCAGCGCCAGGCGCTGCACCGTGCCGTTGGCGGCTTCCAGGAACGGGACGAAGATCTCGCACCTCATGTCCGCGCCGGCCGCCCGGCGACGCCGGTTGCGGAAGGCGCGCGCGAATAGCCCTTCGATGTCCTCGGCATCGAAGCCGCGCCGGCCGCCCGCCGGGCCGCGCTCGGCGCCGTCGGCATCGATCTCGCCGCGGTCGTAGCGCGCGCGCCGCTCGGGATCCGAGAGGATCGCATAGGCGTTCGATATGCGCTTGAAGCGCTCCTCGGCGCCGGCCAGTCCCGGATTGAGATCGGGATGATGCTGCTTGGCCAGCCGCCGGTAGGCGGCGCGGATCTTTTCGTCGTCGGCGTCGCGCGCCACGCCGAGCACGTCATAGGGGTCCTGCATGCCGCCAATCTGGCAAGCGCCGCCCGCGCCGGCAACGCCAACCGCGACCCGGCCGGCGCGCCTTCGCCGTTCCCCTCCGGCCGCGTTGCGTCTAGGGTCCCGCGGCGCGCGGTCACGGGCTGTCCGGAACCGGCGCCACAGCGACGGCGGCCGATGGCGAGCTACGACGACGACACGCCCCTGTCCCTCGCCCATCTCAGCGAGCTCGAGGTTCCACCCGCGGCCCTGGCCGGGATGGCCGCCGCGGCCGGCTTCGCATCGATCGGGGTGCGGGCGATGCCGGCCATGTCGGGCGGCCTGTGCTACCCGCTCCACGAACCGGGGCCGCGGGCGGCGCTGCGCCGCGCGCTCGCCGAGGCGGGGATCGGCTTGCTGTGCATCGAACTGATCCCGCTCGATCGCGCGACGGATCCGGACGCTTTCCGGCCCGCGATCGAGGCCGGCGCCGAACTGGGCGCCGGCCGCGTGGTCGTGACCGGCGACGATCCGGA
>JBIKLI010000422.1:0-3447 GCA_044359885.1 Alphaproteobacteria bacterium
ACCATGGCCGCTACGGCTACGCGCCGATCGTCGGCCGGCCAGACTATTCCTGGCCCGGCGGCGCCCGGCTCGCGGTCTATGTCGGGCTCAATCTCGAGCATTTCGCCTTCGGCGAGGGGTTGGGCGCGGAGCTGGCGCCCGGCGGACCGCAGCCCGACGTGCTCAACTACGCGTGGCGCGACTACGGCAACCGCGTCGGCGCGTGGCGGATGCTGGAGCTGTTCGACGCGCTGGGCTGGCCCTGCTCGGTGCTGCTCAACAGCGCGATCTACGACTACGCGCCGCAGCTGGCCGCCGCCTTCCGCGCGCGCGGCGACGAGTTCGTGGGCCATGGCCGCAGCAACGCCGAACGCCAGGGCATCCTGGACGAGGCGGGCGAGCGCGCGCTGATCGCGGAGGCTACCGCGGCGATCGCGCGTCACGAAGGCAGGCCGCCTGCCGGCTGGCTGGGGCCCTGGATCTCGCAGAGCCGGATCACGCCTGACCTGCTGCAGGAGGCCGGCTATTCCTATCTGCTCGACTGGTGCATGGACGACCAGCCGGTGTGGTTCCGGACGCGGCACGGGCGGATCCTGTCGCTGCCCTATCCGCAGGAGCTCAACGACATCCCGATGATCGTCGGGCGCAAGATCGGCGGCGACGCCTTCGCCGACATGATCGTCGACAATTTCGACGAGATGCGCGCCCAGTCCCGCGCCCAGCCGCTGGTCATGGGCATCGCGCTGCACCCCTATCTGGTCGGCCAGCCCTACCGCCTGCGCCACCTGCGCCGCGCGCTGCAGCACATCGCCGCCAATCGCGACGGCGTCTGGATCACGACGGCGGGCGCGATCGCGGCGCATGCTGCCGGTCTGCCGCCGGGAACGGTGCCGGGCGGGTAGGGCGCCGCGCCGATCGGCGCGCGGAGCCGGCCGCGGGCCCCGTCCGCCTCGGCAGCCTCCCCTGGGAGACCGGCCGACGCGCAGACGCCTGCACGACGTTTTGCGCGCTCAGCGCAGGGGCAGGCGGCGGAACACGCCCGGCCGGTCCGGATCGCGGAACTTGTCGTAGGGACCGTGCTCGACGAACAGACGGTGGCAATGCGCGAGCTTGTCGGGCGCGAGCGTCACGCCGAGGCCGGGACCCTGCGGCACCGTCACCAGGTTGCCGACGGGCCGGAACGGCCCCTCCTCGACGACGTCGAGCGCCTGCATGCGGAACAGCGACTGGCTGGGCTCGCGGATATGCGGCAAGGCCGCCGCAAGATGCAGATAGGCGGCGCTGGCGATCCCTGAATCGCCCGAATAGCACCAGAAATCGATGTTCATCGCCTCGCACGCGCCGATAAAGCGCAGCGCGCGACCGATCCCGCCATGGACGTTCACGTCGGTGCAGAAGGCATCGGGCACGCCCAGCGCCACCGCACGCCGGATGTCTGGCGTATGGACCGAGAACGGGATCGCGGTGTGGCGGCGCAGCTGCGCCATCTCCTCGAACGTCGCGACCGGATCCTCCCAGGCGCGGATGTCGAGCGGCTCGATCGATCGCGCGATCCGCCGTGCCTCGGTCAGCGAATAGGCCTTGTTGCTGTCGACGCGCAGCACGGCCGATGGCCCCAACGCGGCACGCAGAAGCTCCAGCACGCGGATCGACGGCGCCGGATCGGCGGTGGAGAGCTTGCCCTCGAACATCGTCGTGCCGTGGCGCGCATGCAGGTCCAGGCAATAGTCGCGCACCTCTTCGGGCGTCGTCTCGCCGCCCTCGCGGAAGGCGAAATAATCGGTGAAGGCAATGGCGTCGCGATGCGCGCCGCCGAGAAGGCGATGCAGCGGCTGGCCCCAGGCCTTGCCGCGAATGTCCCAGAGCGCCATCTCGATCGCGCCGAAGGCCCGGATCGAGGCAAGGTCGACGTCGATCGTGCCGACGCCGCGCCAGCTCGGAAGGCAAAGCTCCTCCGCGCCCTGGATGTCGAAAGGGTCGCGCCCCGTCAGACGCGGCGCGAAGGATCGCTCGATGGTCGCGACATTGGCGGGCGACGGGCCTTCGCCGAGGCCGACGATGCCCGCGTCGGTCTCGACCTCGACGATCGTCTTGCTGAAGCCCCCGAGCGCACCGTAGCTCCAGAGATAGGGCAGCTCGAGCGGCAGATTGACAGGGGTCGCACGGATGGCGGTGATCTTCATGCGTCGCTCTCGATACGGGCCAGAAGGTCGGGGGGAACGACGATGCCGTCGCGCGACGCGGCAGCGCGCGACGCGAGCCGGCGATCGCCGGGCAACCTGACGCCTGGTTCCGCGACGATGGCCGCGGCAAGCGACGCCAGGCGGTCCGCGAAGCCGGGCGCGAAGGCGTCCGGATCGCAGGCGAGGAAGAACTGGCCGACACCGGGCGGTTCGCCCTGCGCGACGGCGTAGGGCTGGACGTCGCGCGATGCCACCGCCCCGGTCAGCAGCGCGGCGAAGAGCTCGACCAGCAGCGCGACATTGGCCCCCTTGGCGCCGCCGAAAGGCAGCATCGCGCCCGACAGCGCAGCCTTCGCGTCGGTCGTCGCACGGCCTTCGGCATCGATCGCCCAGTCCGGCGGGATCGGTGCGCCGGCAGCGGCGCGCCCGGCGAGCGCCACCTTGGTCACCACCGTCGTCGCCATGTCGACGACCAGCGGATCCGGCGCCCGCGGTACGGCGAAGGCGATCGGGTTGGTGCCGAACTGCTTCCGGCGGCCCCCCCACACGGCCATGTTGGGCGGCGAGTTCGTCATCGCCAGCCCGACCAGACCCCGTCGCGCGATGTCCTCGACGGGATGGCCAAGCACGCCGATCGAATAGCTGCGGCTGATCGCCATCGCCGCGACGCCGTTGGCGCGCGCCGCCTGCGCGAGGGCCGGCAGACCGGCCTCGAAGGCGGGGTGTGCGAAGCCGTGCGCGGCGTCGACACGCACCGTGCCGGGGCGTGGTCGCGTCACCAGGGGGCGCGCGTCGCCGCGCAGCTTGCCGCCGCGCAGATGCGCCACATAGGTCGGCAGATAGCCGAGCCCCACCGGCCCGATCCCGTCCTCTTCGGCACGGCGGATCGAGTGCGCGACCGGCGAGGCCTGGTGCGGCGCAGCCCCGGCGCGGATCAGCGCCCGCGCCGCCAGGTCCTCGATCGCGCCCGGCGTCATCCTGTCCATCGGCGTCAGGATCCGAAGACCATGGTGACGCATCGCGCGCTTCGTTGCCGGGTCGCGACGACGGCCGGCGCCGGGATCGGGATACCGGCGCGGAGCCGGTGGAAACGAAGGAAGGGCGACATGCGCACGATCTCGTCGGGAGGCGTGGGGACCGGCGCGGGACGGCACGCCGCTTCGCCCGTTGCATGACGGGGCGGGATCGCGACCTTACAGGCCGGTGCACCGGCGCGGAACCTCCGATCCTGCGTCGGCACGAGATCGCGCCGTCATTCGCGACCGATGCCGTCCCCTGTCTGGCG
>JBIKLI010000423.1:0-3446 GCA_044359885.1 Alphaproteobacteria bacterium
GTCGCGCAGAAGGAACGGCTCAAGCAGCTGAAGTCGAACGTGCATGTCCTGACGCTGACGGCGACGCCGATCCCGCGGACCCTGCAGATGGCGCTGTCGGGCGTGCGCGACATGTCGATCATCGCCAGCCCGCCGATCGACCGTCTGGCCGTGCGCACCTTCGTGCTGCCCTACGATCCGATGGTGATCCGCGAGGCGATCATGCGCGAGCGGTTCCGCGGCGGTCAGGTTTTCTACGTGTGCCCGCGGATCGAGGATCTGGACCATGTCCGCCAGCGGCTTTCGGATCTGGTTCCCGAATGCTCGGTGGCGCTCGCCCACGGGCAGCTGGCCGCGGGTCCGCTCGAGGACACGATCGGCGCCTTCACCGAGGGCCGCTTCGACATCCTGCTCTCGACCAACATCGTCGAATCGGGTCTCGACATGCCGCGGGTTAACACGATCGTGATCCACCGCGCCGATCTCTTCGGACTCGCGCAGCTCTACCAGCTGCGCGGGCGCGTGGGACGTTCGAAGCTGCGGGCCTACGCCTATCTGACGATCCCGCACGACCGGGTGCTGAACCAGACCGCCCAGAAGCGCCTTGAGGTCATGCAGACCCTCGACTCGCTGGGGGCCGGCTTCCAGCTCGCCTCTCACGACCTGGATATCCGCGGGGCCGGGAACATGCTGGGCGACGAGCAGTCCGGCCATATCCGCGAGGTCGGGATCGAGCTCTATCAGCATATGCTGGAGGAGGCGGTGACGTCGGCGCGCGCCGAGGGCCGCGATCTCGATCAGGGGCGCGACGAGTGGTCGCCGCAGATCAATGTCGGCATGGCGGTGCTGATCCCCGAGACCTATGTCGCCGATCTGGCGGTGCGGCTGGGGCTCTACCGGCGGCTGTCGCAGCTGGGCGAGCGGGCCGAACTCGATGCCTTCGCGGCGGAGCTGGTCGACCGCTTCGGAAAGCTGCCCCCCGAGGTCGAGAACCTGCTGGAGGTCGTCGCGGTCAAGCAGCTCTGCCGCCTGGCCGGGGTCGAGAAGATCGATGCCGGCCCCAAGGGCGCCGTGGTCGCCTTCCGCGGCAACCGTTTCGCGCGGCCGGAGAAGCTGATCGCGTTCATCACCCGCGATGCGGCGGCGATGAAGGTGCGGCCGGACCAGAAGCTGGTCTTCGCCGCCGACTGGGACGCGACGCGCGACCGCATGCGCGGCGTCGCCCGTCTGGTCGCGGATCTCGCGCGTCTGGCGCAGTGAGGCCGGCGGGTCAGACGATGTCGGCCGTCGCGTCGCCCGAGGCGCGCGACGCGGCCTCGAACGTCTCCAGGAAGGCGGCGGCCGGCTGGGCGCCCGACACGGCGAAGGACCGGTCGACGATGAAGCAGGGCACGCCGGTGATCCCGATCCGGCGGGCGAATTCGTCCTCGCTGCGGATCTCGGCGGCATGCTGGTCGCCGGCGAGGAATTCGGCCACGGTTCCACCGTCGAAGCCGGCAGCGCCGGCGATGCGCGCGAGGACGGCATCGTCGCCGATGTCCTCGCCGTCGACGAAATAGGCCTGGAAAAGGGCCTCGACCATCGCGTCCTGGCCGTCGAGCGCCAGGGCCCAGCGGATCAGGCGTTGCGCCTGCAGCGTGTTGGGCGTGCGTGCGATGCGGTCGAATGCGAACGCGATGCCGAGTTCGGCGCCGATCGCGGTCACCTCGGCGAAGCGGCCCGCGCCGCCATCCGGCCCGAATTTCGCGCGCAGATAGGCGGCGCGATCGACGCCTTCGCGCGGCAGGTCGGGGTTGAGCATGAAGGGACGCCAGACCACGCGCGCTTCGCCGCGCGACCAGATCGCCAGCGCGGATTCGAGGCGGCGCTTGCCGATGTAGCACCACGGGCAGACGATGTCCGAGACGACGTCGATATCCATGGCTGCGAACCTAGGCCACGGCGATCCGGGTGTCGACGCTTGCGACGCGGCGCGGGCATAATGGACCCGGGACGCGGGCATCATGGCGCCCGGGAGGAGCGGACGATGGGGGATCCGGCGCCGCCGGAGGACATTTTCGAGCGCGACCTCGCGGCGCGTCCCGCCAATCGCGAGGCGCTGAGCCCGGTCGTCTTCCTCGATCGGGCCGCCGCGATCTTTCCCGACCGCGCCGCCGTGATCGACGACGGGCGGGTTCTCACCTATCGCGAATTCGCGGCGCGCTGCCGGCGCTTCGCCTCGGCGTTGCGGCGGCGCGGGATCGGCAAGGGGCAGGCGGTGTCGATCCTGGCGCCCAACGTGCCGGCGCTGCTGGAGGCGCATTACGGCGTGCCGATGGCCGGCGCCGTGCTCAACGCCATCAATACCCGCCTCGATGCGGCGACGATCGCCTTCATCCTCGGCCATGCGCAGAGCCGTCTGTTCCTGGTCGACCGCGATCTCGAACCGGTGGCCCGCGCCGCGCTCGGCGCCATGGCGGCGCCGCCACCCGTGATCTGGATCGGCGCGCCGGGCATCGGCGAAGCGGCCATCGACCGCGGCTACGAGGCGTTCCTCGGCGAAGGCGACCCGCAGGAGGCGTGGCGCCTGCCCGAGGACGAGTGGCAGGCGCTGGCGCTCAACTACACCTCCGGGACCACCGGCGATCCCAAGGGGGTCGTCTACCATCATCGCGGCGGCTATCTGAACGCGCTCGGCAACGCGCTTGCCTTCCGGCTCGACGACCGCAGCGTCTATCTCTGGACGCTTCCCATGTTCCACTGCAACGGCTGGACCTATACCTGGGCAGTGACGGCAGCCTGCGGCACGCATGTCTGCCTGCGAAAGGTCGAGCCGGCGGCGATCTTCGCGGCCATCGCCGCGCATGGCGTCACCCATCTCTGCGCGGCGCCGGTCGTGCTGACGATGCTGATCCACGCCCCCGAGGGCGCGCGGCGGCGTTTCGCGCATCGCGTCGATGTCGGCACCGGCGGTGCCGCGCCGCCTTCGGCGGTGATCGCCGGCATGGAGGAACTGGGCTTCCGCGTCACCCATCTCTACGGCCTGACCGAGAGCTACGGGCCGGCCACGATCTGCATGCCGCAGGCCGATTGGGACGACCGGCCGCCGGCCGAGCGCGCGCGGCTGATGGCGCGCCAGGGCGTCGCCTATCCGACGCTGGGCGCGCTGATGGTCGCCGATCCGCAGAGCGGAACGCCGGTCCCCTCCGACGGCGCGACGATCGGCGAGATCTGGCTGCGCGGCAACACCGTGATGAAGGGCTACCTCAAGAACAAGGCCGCCACGGAGGCGGCCCTGGGGCGCGGCTGGTACCGCACCGGCGATCTCGCCGTGCGCCATCCCGATGGCTATGTCGAGGTCAAGGACCGCTCGAAGGACATCATCATCTCCGGCGGCGAGAACATCTCGTCGCTCGAGGTGGAGGAGGCGCTCTACCGGCATCCGGCCGTGATGGAGGCGGCGGTCGTGGCGCGGCCCGATCCGTATT
>JBIKLI010000424.1:0-3442 GCA_044359885.1 Alphaproteobacteria bacterium
TGGCTTCGCGAGGGCGCCTGGCGACCCTGTTCGACGATCTCGCGCTCGAAGCGGCTCGACGGGCTGACCGACTGGTTGAGCGAGCGCTTCCGGCGTCACTGCGGGAACGCCGACGTCATCCGTCAGGGCCGCTGGTGCTTCGGAAAGACCCCGATGCAGACTTTGCTCGACAGCGCCGATCTGGCGCGCGAAAAGCAGAACCCCGGCTTGGCCGCATAGCCGCGTCAGCCGACAGTCTCGATCGGGCCGACACCCACCACGCCAGATCGAACGAACGTCAGATCAAGTATAGACTTCTACACATGACGCCAGGGCGCTGCTCGAGACACTCGGCAATGCGAATGGCGCGTTCTATCGGCAGGCGCTCGGGCTTGAGGTTGCCCGACCCAGGCGCCGGTCATCTCCCCGCCGAACCCGGTTCCGTGCCCGCCGCTCATGCGCTGGCCCGATGCCGATGCGACGGTCAGCGCAGGGAGAGCTGCGGATCTCGCTCGCCACCGCGCTAGCGGCCATGTGCGTCGCCCGTTTGCGATGCCGCGCCTATCGAGCCGCGTCCAGCGTGGCCGTCAGCGCCTGAAGCCGATGCGCGATCCCCTCCCATCGCAGAATGCTGCCGTGGCCATGCCCCGGAACGTCCTCATATGTCGCCCTGACGCCCCGTGCCGCGGCCTGTTCTGCCCAGCGTCGCGCGAAATGCGGCAGGGTGTTGTCGTCATCCGCACCTGTGGCTGCGATGACTGGCGTGCCGGATGGGATGCCAGCCACGAAGGCAAGCGGGTTGAGGCTGTTGGTCCACGGCCGGTCGGTGCCGCCGCGCTGGGCGTTCCGGTGCGAGCGCCATGGCGGCACGTCGCAGGGGCATCCAAGCAGCAGCGCTGCGTCCGCCACGCCGGGGTGTCTGCCCAGGACCAGCGCCGCTGTCGCGGCGCCGCCGGAATGGCCGACCAGTACGACATGCTTGGGCTTGAGCGTCTGCCGGAGGGCCGTCAGGGCACCCGCCACCCGGGTCATGTTCCCGCCGGTGTAGTCGTCGTCGCGCGGATTGGCCCAACCGCTGGAGTTGCCCGCCGGGGTCCGGTAGCCCGGGCGTATCAGAAGGATCGCCTGCCGGTCTGCGGCCTGGATCGTCCGGCCGACGCGCAGCCAACTGTCGATATGCCGTTGCTCGAGCGATCCGGTGCCGTCGCCGTGAATCATGACGACCAGAACGCGCACAGGCGTCTGCTCGCTCGTTGCCGATCCGCTCGTCGGCACGAGTGCAAGACATCCTCCACTGCCGTCGGACACCGTCCGGCCGGGCGGCAGTTCCGCGCAGCCTTGTCCATGCGCGGACGGGCTTGCCAGCAGCAGAACGCCGACGACCAGTCCCATCACCGCCCATAGATGCCGTCGCACCGACGGTCGGATGCCGATGTTGTCATCCGATGATGCCGGCTGCATGCCGCGTTCCACCTCGGCCGGAAGGATGCCTCTTTCGAGCCACGCCATGCTCAACCTTTCCCGATCTGCCCTGATCGTCTGTGCGATCACGGGCATGCGGGGCGGCCTGCCGCTCATTCGGCCTGGTTGCCCCCGAGGGCGCGTGCATCGCCTCCCGGGCACGACAAACGGACAGAATTGGCTCCCCAAGGCTGAGACGCAGGTGACCGGCGCGCTATTGGCCCACCCATTTCATGATTGGGGCGGGTCCCTGGAGACCGGTCGGGGGTGTGCCCCGACGCGCGGGCCGGCCGGGGCAGGCGCGGCGCGGCCATTGATCGCGGATCCCGACACGGCCGTCGGGATGTCCGCGATCCGAAATACACGGCCGTCACGCGGTCGCGTCGCCGCCCGGATTCTTCCGCATTGTCTGGACGTGCTGCTGGACGACGCTCAGGCCATACCCGAGCGGGCTGCCGATGTTGAGGAAACGATAGCCCCAGCGGTATTTCTGCTGGATCTCGGCGACGTCGCCCAAGGTCGTTCCGATCATGATGCCGGATCCGGCAAGCCGCCTTGGAATTTCTTCCATGATCCGCTGCACTTCGGGGGATTGCATTTCGGTGATCCTGCCCAGCGACGCGGAGAGATCCATCGGCCCGACAAGCAGCACGTCGATCCCTGGGACAGCGGCGATGGCGTCCAGGTTTTGATAGGCTTCGACGCTCTCGATCTGAACGATCAGCACGGTCTCTTCGTTCGCAGTGCGGATGACGTTGAACCAGTCCTCGCCGGCGACCAGCGGCCAGTGGGGGGAAATACCCCGCTGTCCGATCGGCGGATAGAACGTGTACTGCACCGCCCGCGCCGCTTCTTCCGCGGTGTTCACCTGCGGCACCATGATCGCCGAGGCCCCGACATCCATCGCCTTCTTGATCAGGTGCGGGTCGTTCCAGGCGACACGGATCATCGGTGCCACGCCCTGATTCCGGACCAGTACCGGGATCGCTTCGAGCGCTTCAGCCCCATGGGGGGAGTGCTCGGTGTCGATCCACAGGAAGTCGACGCCCGTGCGGGCGGTCATGGTGGCCACGGCCGGGGTGAAGGCGGGCAGAGCAGTGCCAAGAACGAGTTGGCCGGCCTTGATCTTCTGCTTCATCGTGTTCGGATACATGCGCGTTTCCTCTGCTTGTGTCGTTGTCGATGCACGGTGGGGTTCAGGCGAAGGCCCGCAAGGCCAATCTCCCGCTGGGGCCGACCATTCCGTTGCCGGCGATGCCGGTGCTGAGCGCCGACTACAGGTCCTGTTCGAACGCGGCGACCTCGGGGAACCGACTGCGGCCGCGCACGACCCGTCCCAGACGGGGACGACGCTGATTGTAGACTTCGACCGCGTCGGCATCTGCATAGCGAAAGAAGAGCACGCGCCGATCGCGGTCCTTCGAATGGTTTCCTCCCGACTTATGGAGCGTCCAGCAGGTGAAGATCAGGCAATCGCCGGCCCTCATCGGCATCGGCTGCGCCCGGGCTTCGTCGGGGTTCAGGGCGATCTCGCGCTGGGCGCGCTTTTCGGCCGAGGACAGGCCCGGTGCAATCTGACCTTGCTTGTGGCTGCCGGGAATGATCCAGAGGCAACCAGTCTCCCGGTCGTTGTCCTCGAGAGCGGTCAGGCAGGTGACGGCGTTGTAGGGATCGAGCTCCCCATACCCGTTGTCCTGGTGCCAGGCGAACGGCCGCGTGTTCCCACGCATCTTGAAGGTCAGCTGCGACGTGACGCCCTTCACGTTTTCGCCGATGAGTTGGCCGACGATGTCGACCAGCGGACCGTCGAAATAGTAGTCGCGTACGGCGCTCGACCTGTGGTGGATATCGGTCAGGAGCGAATTCTCGAGCCATGTCCCTTTCGGGTCATAGGGTCCCTTTTCGGCGCTCCAGGCCGCCATGCATTCATCGACGAGCCGGCGTATGCCTGCCGGCCTGACCAGGGACCGGATCAGGACAAATCCATTCTCCGCGTAACTGC
>JBIKLI010000004.1:0-36431 GCA_044359885.1 Alphaproteobacteria bacterium
ACGCTGTCGCTGGTGACGAACGAGACGTCTCTGGACCTGAGCTCGACGACGCTGACCTCGGTCGAGATGATCCTCGGCAACACGAACGCGAACGCGATCACGGTGAACCAGACCGATCTTCTGTCGGGCGGCACGGTTGCCGGCGATGACGGGGTCGACACGCTGTCGCTGGTTTCGAGCGAGCTGACCCTCGACCTGTCGAGCACGACGCTGACCTCGGTCGAGATGATCCTCGGCAACACGAATGCCAACGCGATCATCGTGAACCAGGCCGACCTGCTGTCCGGCGGCACGGTCTCCGGCGGCGGCGAGTTCGACACGCTGTCGCTGGTGACGAGCGAGACGTCCCTTGACCTGTCGAGCACGACGCTGACCTCGGTCGAGATGATCCTCGGCAACACGAACGCCAACACGGTCATCGTGAACCAGGCCGACCTGCTGTCGGGCGGCACGGTGTCCGGCGGCGGCGAGTTCGACACGCTGTCGCTGGTGTCGAGCGAGACCTCCCTCGACCTGTCGAGCACGACGCTGACCTCGGTCGAGATGATCCTGGGCAACACGAACGCGAACGCGATCACGGTCAACCAGGCCGATCTGCTGTCGGGCGGCACCGTCGATGGCGGCAACGCCGTCGACACCCTGTCGCTGGCGGCCGGCGAGACCGGCCTGGATCTGAGCAGCACGACGCTGACCTCGATCGAGCTGATCCTCGGCAATTCCAGCGCCAACGTGATCACCGTCAACCAGGCCGATCTGATCTCCGGCGGCACGGTCGATGGCGGCGCGGGTGCCGATACCTTGTCGCTGGCCGCGGGCACGACGACGCTGGATCTGAGCAGCACGACGCTGACCTCGGTCGAGCTGATCCTCGGCAGTTCCGTCGACAACGTCTTCACGCTCGACCAGGCGGACCTGCCGACCGGGACGTCCATCGACGGCGGCGTCGGCTCCGACACGATCATCGTGGCCGTCAATTTCGACCTGTCCAGCGTCACGCTGACCAGCATCGAACTGATCCTGGGCAACGGCGCCGCCAACAGCATCGCCGGCTCCAGCGGCGCGGACACGCTCGACGCCCAGGGCGGCAACGACATCGTCGACGGCAACAACGGCAACGACATCCTGACCGGTGGCGCCGGCCTCGACACGCTGCGCGGCGGGGCAGGCGACGACACGCTGAACGGCGGCGATGACGCCGACAGCCTCCAGGGCGGCGCCGGCAACGACACCCTCAATGGCGGCAGCGGCGTCAACACCCTTCATGGCGGCGACGATGCCGACATCCTCAATGGCGGGACCGAGGTCGACAGTCTGTTCGGCGAAGGCGGCAACGACACCCTCAATGGCGATGTCGGCAACGACAGCCTGACCGGTGGGGGCGGCACGGATACGCTCAACGGCGGCGACGGATCGGACATCTTCTTCTTCACCAACGACGAGTTCGACGGTGAGGATCTGATCGATGGCGGTGCCGACACCGACACGATCGTGATCACGAACGACGCCGTGATCGTCGACGCCGATTTCGCGCGGCTGTCCAATGTCGAGATCATCGAACTGCGCGGATCCGTCGCACAGAATGTGACGCTTGGCACCGCCGCTGCCGCTGCTTTCAACGAGGTGATCACGATCACGGCGACATCGGCGAGCTCGTTCGTTCTGAATGCGAGCGCCATTGCTACGACCGACGGTGTCAGTCTGACCGCGACCGGTGCGACCGACGTGCTCACCGGCGGATCCGGGAATGATTCCTTCGATGGGTCAGGTGGCGATGACACCCTGACTGGCGGGGGCGGCAATGACACGCTGGTCGCCGGCACTGGCGCCGACCTCTTGACCGGCGGCGCGGGCAACGACCGCCTGTTCGGCAACGACGGCAATGACGTCTTCGTCTTCGCCACAAGCGCCGAATTCGTGACTGGCAACTCTCTGGTCGATGCCACGATCGCTGGCGGCGCTGACACCGACACGATCCGTATCGGTGGCGCCATCACCATCGTGGCCGCGGACGTGTTCACCGGGGTCACGGACGTCGAAGTGATCGCTGCAGCGGCCAACGACACGTCGTCGCTGACGCATCAGATCACGTTGAGCAGCAGCAATGTCGGCAGCATCAGGGTGATCGACCTGTCTGGGGCGAGCGTGAACACATCTGCGTCGATCGTGAACCTGCTGACTGTCGGCGCGCTGCACATGACCGTCACCGGCACGGCTGGCGTCGACTCGATCACCACCAGCAGCGGGAACGACATCCTCGATGGCGGCATCGGCGCCGATATCCTCAGCGCCGGCGGTGGCAACGACACTCTCAGAGGTGGGATTGCGGCAGATACGATGACCGGCGGTGCCGGAAACGACACGCTGACGGGCGGGCCGGGTGCCGACACCTTGACCGGTGGCGCCGATAACGATGTCTTCGTGTACAGCCTGGATGCGGATGCTGGCGTGGCCGGAATTCTCGACTCGACGCAGGGAGATCGGATCACAGACTTCGTATCGGCCGGAGATGTCGACACGGTGCAGTTGTCCGGAGACTTCTTGTCCGGATCGATGGCTGGCACAGACACCAGCGGAGCACAGGCCTTCGCATACGGCAGCAGCATGAATTTGAATGTCGACAACAATGTTGTCCTACTGATCACCAATGGTGCGGCCACCGCGACCTTGAATGACCTCTTCGATATCGCCGATCTGCAAACTGCAATCAGCACGACAAATGAAACCGCCGGCGAGGAACGAATCCTTGTCTTCAACGCTGGGGACAACACCGCCGTCATGTATAAGTTCACTGCTGACGGAACCGCTAACATCACGGCTGACGAACTCCAGTTCATGGCGCGCTTTGCTGTGAACTTGGCGACCTCCGACTTCGTCTTCGTCTAGTCTCTCGGCTGGCCATTCCCGAGGGGTCTGCCCCCGGTTTGGGTGCGCCCCCTCTGGGCCAGCCCCCTTCGGTCAGACCCCCGGGCCAGCCCCCGGACCGCCGAGCCCCGGGCCTTCCGCATCCCGGGGCGCGGCGAGGGGGGTTTTCGCCGGGGTTTCGGGTTAACATCGCGTCATGCCGAAACCGAAATCCAGGCGCCCCCGCGCCGCGGCCGGGGGAATATCGCGGTCCTTGCCGCCGCCGGCCTTTGCCGCGGCGGTCGCGGCGGGGCTTGCCGCCCACAAGCGCGGGGATCTGGCCGAGGCGGTCGCGCGGTATCGCGCCGCCTACGCGGTGCTGGCGGATGGCGACATCGCCCATAATCTGGGCGCCGCGCTGCGGGACCTGAAGCGGCCGGGCGAGGCGGCCGAATGGTTCCGGCGCTGCATCGCGGCCAGGCCGGACCATGCGCTGGCCCATGCCAATCTGGGGCTGTGCCTGCTGGACGCCGGCGCGCGTGACGCGGCGCTGGCCGCCTTCGCCGCGGCGCTGGCGCTGCGGCCGCGGCAGGTCGAGGCGCTGCTGGGGCGGGCGATGGCGCATCGGCGCGGCGGCGACGTCGCCGCCTGCGAGGCCGATCTTCGCGCGGCGCTGGCGGCCGTTCCCGGCCATGCCGGGGCCACGATCGAGCTGGGCCGGCTGCTGACCGAGGCGAAGCGCCTCGACGCCGCGCTCGCGGTCTACGACGCCGCCCTGGAACGGGCGCCCGCCGATCCGCGCCTGGCCGGCCACAAGGGGACGGTGCTGTTCGAGCTCGCCCGCTACGAGGAGGCGCAGCGCCTGCTGGCAAGCGCGCATGCCGCCGAGCCGCGCGAGATGGCCTGGGCCGCCAATCTGTCGCTGGTGCTGCTGGCGCGCCACCGCCATGCCGAGGCGGTGGCGATGACCGACCGCGCCCTGGCGCTGGATCCCGACAATCCCAAGCTGCTGGTCAACAAGGGGGCCGCGCTGAAGGCGCTGGGCCTGCCCAGCGAAGCGGTCCCGCCGCTGCGCCGCGCCGCCGCGCTGCGTCCGGGCTATGCGATCGCCCACAACAATCTGGGCAACGTGCTGCGCGAGCAGGGGCTGATCCCGGAGGCGGTGACGCATTTCCGCGCCGCGGTCGAGGCGGACCCCGCCTATGCCGATGCGCATTCGAACCTGGTCTACACGCTCAATTCGCTGGACACGGCCTCCCCGGCCGAGATCGCCGCGGCGCATCGGCGGTTCGGCGACGCGCTGCAGGCGGCGGTCCCGGCGCCGGCGCCCCATGGCAATGACCGCGATCCGGAAAGACGGCTGCGCATCGGCTATGTCTCGCCGGATTTCGTCGCGCATTCGGTCGCGTATTTCGTCGAGAACCTGCTGGCCCATCACGATCGCGGCCGGGTCGAGGTCTTCTGCTACGCCACCGGCAAGCTGACCGACGGGCTGACGCCGCGGCTGAAGGCGCAGGCCGATCACTGGCGCGACATCGCGGTCGCGAGCGACGCCGAGGCCGAGTCCCGGATCCGCGCCGACGGCATCGACATCCTGGTCGACCTGGCCGGCCATACGGCCAACAACCGGATGGCGCTGTTCGCGCGCCGGCCGGCGCCGGTCCAGGCGACATGGATCGGCTATCCCAACACCACCGGGCTGACCGCCATCGGCTATCGCCTCGTCGACGCGGTCACCGATCCGCCGGGCGAGGCCGATTCCTGGGCGAGCGAGACGCTGCTGCGGCTGCCGCGCGGGTTCCTGTGCTACCGGCCGTCGGATTTCGCGCCCGAGGTCGCGGCGCGCCCGTCTCTGGCGGGCACGCCGCCGGTCTTCGGGTCGTTCAACGCGCTGGCCAAGATGAACGACCGCGTGGTCGCGACCTGGTCGCGGATCCTGGCCGCCGTGCCGGGCTCGCGGCTGATGCTGAAGCAGAAGGCCTTCGCCGATCCCGGCGTGCAGAGGCTGTATCGCGACGGGTTCGCGCGCCACGGCATCGGCCCGGAGCGGCTGGACCTGATCGGCCGCACGCCGCTGGTCGGCGACCATCTGGCGCTCTATGGCCGGATGGACATCGCGCTGGACCCGTTTCCCTACAACGGCACCACCACGACCTGCGAGGCGCTGTACCAGGGCGTGCCGGTGGTGACGCTGCTGGGCACGCATCATGTGGCGCGGGTCGGCGCCTCGCTGCTGCGGCAGGTGGGGCTGGACGAATTGGTGGCGCCGGACATCGACGCCTATGTCGGGATCGCCGTCGCGCTGGCCCGCGACCCGGCGCGGCTGGCGGCGGTCAGCGCGGGACTGAGGCCGGCGATGGCGCGGTCGGCGCTGCTCGACGCGCCGGGTTTCGTGGCCGAGGTCGAAGCCGCGTTCCGCGACATGTGGCGGCGCTGGTGCGCGGCCGGGCAGGGCGCCGCCGCGCCGCCCGCGCCCGCGCCGCCGCCCGTCGCGTCCCCCGGCCCCGCGGATCCGGCGCTGGTGGCGGCGATCGCGGCCGGCGCGGCGGCTTTCGAGGCGGGGCAGACCGAGGCGGCGCTGACGCATTTCGCCGAGGCGGCGCGGCGCTTCCCCGAATCGGCCCATGCCGCGCTGAATCTGGGCGCGACGCTGCGGCGGCTGGGCCGGCTTGGCGAGGCGCGCGCGGCGCTGGCGCATGCGGCCGCCTGCGATCCGGGCTGGGCGCCGCCGCATGCCAATCTGGGCGGCGTCCTGCTGGATCTGGGCGACGCCGACGCCGCGGAACGCGCCTGCCGCCAGGCCCTGGCGCTGGATCCGCGCAACCGGATCGCGCATGCGAACCTGGCCAATGTCATGTCGGCGCGCCAGCGCGAGGACCTGGCCATCGCGGGGCTGGAGACCGCGCTGTCGCTGGGGCCGCCGGATGCGACGATCCTCTGCAATCTGGCCGCCGCCTGCGCGCGCGCCGGGCGGCTCGCCGACGCCGCCGCCCATGGCGAGGCCGCGATCCGCCTCGCGCCCGACCTGGCCGAGGGGCATGCCAATCTCGCCTCGATCTACGCCAGGCAGGGGCGGCGCGCGGCGGCGCGCGCGGCGACGGAGACGGCGGTGCGGCTGAAGCCCGAGTTGCGCCACGCCTGGTCCAATCTGCTGCTGGGGCTGAACTACGCCGACGACATCGACGCGGCGGCGGTGACCGCCGAGCACCGCGCCTGGGGCCGCACCCAGGCCGATCTCGCCGCGCCCGCGGATCGCGGCGCGGCGGACCGCGATCCCGGGCGCGTCCTCAGGATCGGCTTCGTGTCCGCCGATCTCTACGGCCATTCGGTGGCCTTCTTCCTGAAGCCGCTCTTCGACGCGCTGGACCGGCGGGCGGTCGAGATCTGCTGCTATGCCGACGTGCCGGTGCCGGATCCCTATACCGGCCTGCTGCGCGCGAAGGCCGGTCTGTGGCGCGACTGCATCGGGATGACGGACGCGGCGGTGGCGCGTCTGGTGGCGAGCGACGGGATCGACATCCTGGTCGATCTGGGCGGCCATACGGCGAAGAACCGGCTGGGCGTCTTCGCGCGCCGGCCGGCGCCGGTGCAGGCGACCTGGCTGGGCTATCCCGCGACCACCGGGCTCGCGGCGATCGATCATCGTCTGGTCGATGCGATCACCGACCCGCCGGGAAGCGAGGCGCTGTCGGTCGAAGGTCTCGCCCGCCTGCCTGGATGCTTCCTGTGCTACGAGCCGCCGGCGATCCCGCTCCAGCCTGGTCCGCTGCCGGCGCCGGTGCTGGGCCGGATCAGCTTCGGCTCGTTCAACAATGTCAGCAAGATCAACGCCGCGACCGTCGCGCTCTGGGCGGATGTGCTGGCGGCCGTGCCGGCCTCGCGGATGATCCTGAAATCGATCGACACCCGCGACGCGGCGACCCGCGCGCGGCTGCTGGAGATGTTGGCGGCGCGGGGCGTCGCGGCCGATCGCGTCGACTTCCTGGACTGGCAACCGGATCTGAAGCGGCATCTGGAGATGTACCGCCAGGTGGACATCGCGCTGGACACGTTCCCCTACAACGGCACGACCACCACCTGCGAGGCGCATTGGATGGGGGTGCCGGTGGTGACGCTGGCCGGCGACCGTCACGCGGCCCGGGTCGGCGCCAGCCTCAGCCATGCGCTGGGCCTGGATCATCTGGTGGCGCATGACGCCGCGCGGTTCGTCGCGATCGCGGCCGGGCTGGCGTCCGATCTGCCGGCGCTGGCGGCCTTCCGGGCCGGGGCGCGGGCGCGCATGCAGGCCGCGCCGCTGCTGGACGCCGCCGGCTTCGC
Source organism: Alphaproteobacteria bacterium (assembly GCA_044359885.1). Taxonomy (GTDB): domain Bacteria; phylum Pseudomonadota; class Alphaproteobacteria; order CACIAM-22H2; family CACIAM-22H2; genus CAIOSQ01. The sequence continues at coordinate 7,159 of JBIKLI010000004.1, forward strand.
CGCCCGCTTCGCGGCCTGGGCGCGTCGGGCGTGGCGGGAATTCCTGGACCGCACCGCGCCGGTCGCCCCGCCCGCCGCCGCCCCCGGCCCTCCCGCCCCGGCGGAGGCGGCGCTGCGCCAGGCGGCGACGCTGCGCCGGCTGGGCCGCCCGGCGGAGGCCCGCGCCGAGCTGGAGCGCGCGGTCGCGCTGGCGCCGGATTGGCCGCTGGCGCACGCCAATCTGGGCTCGGTGCTGGTCGATCTGGGCGAGGCGGCGGCGGCCGAGGCCGCCTGCCGGCGCGCCCTGGCGCTGGATCCCGCCTTCCGGCCCGCCCTGGTCAAGCTGGGGCTGGCGCAGATGGCGCAGCTGCGCCACGACCTGGCGATCGAGGCCTTCGAGCGCGCGCTGGCGCTGGGGCCGCCGGACGCGACCCTGCTGACCAATCTGGCCGCCGCCTGCGGCGCCGATGGCCGGCTGGCGGACGCGGCCGCGCATGGCGAGGCGGCGCTGCGCCTCGACCCGTCGATGGCCGAGGCGCATGCCAATCTGGCCGGGACCTATTCCCGCCAGGGCCGGCGCGACGCCGCGCGCGCGGCGGCGCAGGCGGCGCTGCGCCTGAAGCCCGATCTGCGCGCGGTCTGGTCGAACATGCTGCTGGAGCTGAACTACCGCGACGACATCGGCGCGGCCGAGCTGACCGCCGAGCATCGCGCCTGGGGCGAGACCCAGGCGGCGCTGGCGCGGCCCGCCCGGGCCGGCGATCGCGACCCCGCCCGCCGCCTGCGGGTCGGCTTCGTCTCGGCCGATTTCTTCGGCCACTCCGTCGCCTTCTTCCTCAAGCCGCTCTTCGACCGGCTGGATCCGCAGCGCGTGGAGATCGCCTGCTATTCGGATGTCCGCGCGCCCGATGCCTTCACCGAGGCCTTCCGCGCGCGCGCCGCGATCTGGCGCGTCTGCGCGGGGCTGTCGGACGAGGCCGTCGCCGGCATGGTCGAGGGCGACCGGATCGACATCCTGGTCGATCTCGCGGGCCATACCGGACCGAACCGGCTGGGCGTGTTCGCGCGCCGGCCGGCGCCGGTCCAGCTCACCTGGCTCGGCTATCCCGCGACCACCGGGCTTGCGGCCATCGATCATCGCCTGGTCGATGCGATCACCGATCCGCCGGGGTCGGAGGGGCTGGCGGTCGAGACCCTGGTGCGGCTGCCGGGCTGTTTCCTGTGCTACGAGCCGATCCCCAGCCCGGCGGTCCCGGGCCCCCTGCCCGCCCTGGGCGGCGGCGGCGTGACATTCGGGTCGTTCAACGCGCTGACCAAGATCACGCCGGCGACGGTGCGGCTATGGGCCGGGGCCATGGCGGCGGTGCCGGGCTCGCGCCTGCTGCTGAAGGCGCGCATGACCCGCGACGGCGCCACGCGCGATCGCCTGCTGGCGCTGTTCGCCGCGGCGGGCGTGGCGGCGGATCGCATCGCCTTCGCGCCGTGGCAGCTCCAGACCCGGGCCCATCTCGAGACCTATCACCAGGTCGACATCGCGCTGGACAGCTTTCCGTACAACGGCACCACGACGACCTGCGAGGCGCATTGGATGGGGGTGCCGGTGGTGACGCTGGCCGGCGACCGCCACGCGGCCCGAGTGGGCGCCAGCCTGAGCCACGCGCTGGGCCTCGATCATCTGGTGGCGCGCGACGCGGCCGGGTTCGCGGCGATCGCGGCCCGGCTGGCCGCCGATCTGCCGGCGCTGGCGGCCTTCCGGGCCGGGGCGCGGGCGCGGATGCTGGCCGCGCCGCTGCTGGACGCGGCCGGCTTCGCGCGCCGTTTCGAGGCGATGCTGCGCGGCCTCTGGGATCGCCATTGCGGGGTCGCCGCGCCGCCGCCGCTGCCGGCGCATCGCCTGGTCGCGCTGGCGGGGCCAGGATCGCCGGTCCTGAAGCTGCGCGACGATCCGGACGACGACGCGGTGGCCGAGCTGATGGCCGGGGGGGCGGCCCTGGCGACGGAACACGCGCTGCTCGGCCGGGTGCTGCGGCCCGGCGACGCCGTGGTCGATCTGGCGCCCGGGCCGGGCGCGCGCGCCCTGCTGGTCGCGTCCCATGTCGGGCCGGCGGGATCGGTGCGCACCGGCGGCGCCCCCGCGGCGGACGCGGCGCTGCTCGCGGATGGCGCCGCGCGCGCCGGCTTCGCCTGGCTGCATGCCGGCGGCCCGGACGATGCGCTGGCCGGCGCGGGGCCGCCCGATCTTCTCGTCCTGCCGGGCGAGGCGCCGCCGGATCCGGCGTCCCTCGGCCCCGGCCGGCCGCTGGGGCGGCTCCTGGTCGCCGCGACGCCGCCGCTGGTCCTCGTGACCTGCGGACCCGGCGCAGCGCTGCGCGGCGCCTGGAGCGAGGCCCTGGCGGGCTGCGGGTTGCAGCCCTGCCTGCCCGTGCCGGGCCTCGGGATCCTCGCTCCCGCCGCCTTGCTGGACGGCGCGGACGGGCCCGGCCGCGATGCGCGCCAGGACGGGCCGCTCTTCGCCTGCGCGCCGTCGCGCGCGGCGGTGCTGGCGGCGCGCGGGGTCTTCGTGCCGGCGCTGCCGCCCCTGCCGCCGGTGCCGTCGCTCGACCGCGCGGCGCTGGCCGCGCGCCTGCCCTTCGCGCGCATCCTGGCCGGAGGGTGGGCGACGGCGACGCTGCCGCCCGAGCTGACCCAGGCGCTGGCCGGATGGCTGGCCGCCCATGACCCCGCGTCGGCGCCGCCGGCGCGCCTGGCGTCGCTGTGCCGCGCCGCGCGCGATCTGGCCGCCGCCGACACGCGGCCGCTCTTCGCCGTGGCGATGACCAGGGTCCGGCTGGAATTGGAGCTGGGCCGCCGCGACGCCGCCTGGACGATCCTGCAGCGCTTCATGCGCAACCAGATCCCGGTGGCCGTCGACCTGCCCTTCCTGCCGCCGGCGGCACGCTTCGACGCGCTGCCCCTGGGCCGCGCCTTCGCGCCCTGGTACCGCGCGGCGATCTACGAGACCGCCGCGCGCTGCATCGGCGGCTGGCGTGGCGAAGCCGCCCGGCTCGACGAAGCCCTCTGCGCCGAAGCCTGCGCCTCGGGCCAGCAATCCTCGGCGACATCCGCCCGCCTCGTCCTCCTCCGCGCCCGTTCCACGGCCCCCCGCACCCAGGAGCCGGGACCCGCAGGGGTCTGATCCGCCGATACCCCGTCCCGCCGACACCGGCCGTTGACGGGCGGGGACGCAAGAGGGACGTTGGCGCGATCGGAACCCGCCGCGAAAGGGACGACATGAAGACCGCGCTCATCTGCGGCATCACCGGCCAGGACGGCGCCTATCTCGCGCGGCTGCTGCTCGACAAGGGCTATCGCGTCGTCGGGTCGTCGCGCGACGCGCATACCGCGCCGCTCGGCAATCTGCGGCGCCTGGGGATCGACCAGCGCGTGGCGATGCTGTCGATCGCGGTCAACGATTTCCGCAGCGTGCTGCAGGCGATCACCCGCGTCGCGCCCGACGAGATCTACAACCTGGCGGGGCAGAGCTCGGTCGGGCTGTCCTTCGAGCAGCCCATGGAGACGCTGGAGAGCATCGCGACGGGCACGGTGAATGTCCTCGAGGCCATCCGCTTCTCGGGCAAGCCGATCCGGTTCTACAACGCCGGTTCCGGCGAGTGCTTCGGCAATTCGGACGACGCGCCGGCGAACGAGCGGACGCCGTTCCGGCCGCGCAGCCCCTATGCGGTCGCCAAGGCCGCCGCCTTCTGGGAGGTCGCGACCTATCGCGAGGCCTATAGCCTGTTCGCCTGTTCGGGATTGCTGTTCAACCACGAATCGCCGCTGCGCCACGAACGTTTCGTGACCCGCAAGATCGCGGCCGGCGCGGTGCGGATCGCGCGCGGCAGCCGCGAAAGGCTGCGGCTGGGCGCTCTCGGGATACGCCGCGACTGGGGCTGGGCGCCCGAATACGTGGTCGCGATGTGGAAGATGCTGCAGCGCGACCAGCCCGAGGATTTCGTGATCGCGACCGGCGAGACCCGCAGCCTGGAGGATTTCATCGCCGTCGCCTTCGGCGAGGTCGGGCTGGACTGGCGCCAATGGGTGGAGTGCGACCCGGACATGCTGCGCCCCGTCGACATCGCCGTCAGCCGTGCCGATCCGGGCAAGGCGGCGCGCGATCTGGGCTGGCAGGCAGGCCTGCGCATGGAGGGCGTGGTCCGCGCCCTGATCGAGGCCGAGCGGCAGGCGGACCACCGGCCCTGACGCCCGCCCCGCCGCGCGATGCGCCGACAGGTCGTGCCTATGTCGCCGGGACCGCCGCGTCGAGATCCATGCCCGTGGCCGTGCCGTCCTGGCGCGACAGCGCCAGGTTTCGCCGCGCCGGCGCGAAGCCCGGATCCAGCGCGAGGGCACGCTCGAAACACCCCTGCGCCTGGGGCTGCCGGCCCAGGACCTGCAGCGCGACGCCCAGGCTGTTGAAGGCGGCGGCATGGTCGGGCTGCGATTTCAGCGCGGCCAGGAAGGACTCGACCGCCAGCTGCGGCTTGCGTTCGCGCATCAGCGCGATCCCCAGCACATGATGGGCATGGGGATCGTCCGGCGCGGCCGCGACGATCCGCTCGCAGATGACGCGCGCCGCCGCCGGTTGGCCGGCGCGCAGGCGGTCGAGCGCGGCCGCGATCGCCGCGCGCCGATCCGTCCCGCGCGCCTGCTCCTGCTCCGGACGGACGCCCGGACGCGCGGCGGCGCGCGTCAGCGCGTCGCGCATCGTCGCCGCCATCTTCGCCCATGAGAATTTCCGCACCTGCGCCAGGCCGCGCCGCGCCAGATCCTCGCGCCGCGCGGGATCCTGCACCATCGTCAGCGCCGTCTGCATGGCGCCGACATCGTTCGGCCGGACATAGAGCACGGCGTTGCCGCCGACCTCAGGGATCGACGCCACCGGCGTGGTGATGACCGGACAGCCGCAGGCCATCGCCTCGACCACGGGCAGGCCGAACCCCTCGTAGAGCGAGGGGTAGACCAGGGCGAGGGCGTCGGCATAGAGCGCCTTCAGCTCGGCATCCTCCAGCCACAGGACATGGACCGGGGCCTTGCCGACATAGGGCCGGTATTGCGGCTCCAGTTCCGGGCGGGTGCCCGTCGTCACGACGGCGAAATCGTCCCGGTTCGCCAACTGCGCGAAGGCCTTGAAGAACAGGATCGCGTTCTTGTAGCTGCCCATGCCGCCCGACAGCAGGAAATACGGCCGGTCGATCCCGTATTTCGCCCGGACCGCCTGGATCTCTTGCGGCATGGCCGGACCATAGCCCTCCGGCACGCCGCAATGCGCCATGGTGACCGGGCGCATCGCGGCCTGCGGGTAGATCCGCAGCAGATCGCGGGCCGAGCAGTCGGAAATCGCGACGAAGGCATGCGCCTGCGCGATCGCATGGCGTTTTTCCGCCCACATCGGATTGGACAGGTCGAAGCCCAGCACCTCCGGGATCATGTCGTAGGCCATGACCACGCAGCGTGTGGCGACCGGCGTCGTGTAATAGGTCGAAACGAAAAGATCGGCGTGCAATTCGTCGCAGACGCGCTGCAGCATCGCGCGATCCGCATCCAGCCTGGCGTAGTCATGCGCGGGCACGCCGACAGTCCGTATGCCCGGGATCTTCGGCGCCGAACCGGCGCGATCGAGCAGCACGATGTCGCGCGCGAACTCGCTGCGCGACCACTCGGTCAGCAGCGACTGCCAGACCCTGGCGATACCGGACTTGAAGCGCTGGAAGAAGACGCCGTCGATGACGATCCGGGGGCGGTCCGCAACCGGGTCGTTTCGGAAACTCCACCCGTGCGTCGCCAAGGGAACGACGCCTGCCCATCGTGCCAGTCCGACGCTGGCGCCTTCGTGCGCCCAGGGCAGGAACGCCCCGAGCGGCGCTGGCAACCGCGCGGCCTGAAGATCCCGCCATCCCTTCGACGCATCGGGGAAGCCCAAGGCGGCACCCGCGGCCCGCGCCTGCGCCTCGGTGGCATAGGCGAAACGCTGGAACACCAGCCCGCGCGCCTCGGTTTCGGCATGCTCGAACGGGCGCAGGCGACCGAGATCGCGTGCGATGCCGTCGGCGCAAGGCCGTACGAGGCACGGCGGATCGTAGCGCCGCCAGACATCCCCGGGCCGGTAGCGCCAGCTGCGCAGCCACTCGATGTCCGGGTCCGCGCCATGGCAGTCGCGCGTGGTGACGAGCCGATCCTCGCCGACGAAGTACCAGCACCAATAGAAGGCGGCTGTCCGCGCTGGTTCCTCGAGGAAGAGCCGCCGCGCCGCGACGATCTGCTCGGCCGTCCAGAGCTCCTCCGGATCGATCCGCCAGAGCAGGCATTCCTCGTGGATCGCGGCGAGCGGCGCGTTCGCCATCTCCAGATCGTCACGCCAGTTCTGCCCCACTGGCTGGCGGTAGATCCGGATCCGGTCGGGGAACGCCGCCGCGATCCTGTCCAGATAGGCCGGGTCGTCGTCGCCCGCGCCGGCGTGGTTCCCTGGTTGCGATCCGTCCACCACATGCCAGGTCCACGCGAAAGGCAGTTTTCGGAACACATCGGCGTGGTAGCGGATGAACGGTCCCGCGTTCAGGGCCAGGGTGAAGAACTGGACCGCAAGCCCGTGGTCATCCGCCTGTGCGTCGGCGCGCTTGCGGAAAACCGCATAGCCGCCTCGCAGGAAACTGTTCCCGGCGACGCCCTCATAGGTCGGGTCGCCCGCCAGCCGGGCATGGATCCCGCGGTTGGCGGTCGCCGCCAGGCCGTCGATCGCGATCCAGGTCGCATCGCGAAGGACCCCGGCATCTCCCATGTCGACCGGGCCGGACCGGCCGATCACCACGACATCGAACCGCCTCACACCGGCGGCATAGGCAAGCGGATCGACGCCATGCCGGTCCGGCGCACCCATGCCGGAGCCGGCGTCGCCTGCGATCTCTGGACCCCCGGTGCTGCCCGACATGCCGTGTCGGGTGTGGAGGTCGCTGCCGCTGCCTGGGTTGTCCAGCACGATGACGAAGCGGTCCTCACGGTAAGCCGCGCGCAGCCTCGCGCCTTCTTCCGGTGACGAGGCGACGAAGCAAAGCCGTGGCTTGACGTCCAGTCGTCGGATCACCGCGACAAGGATGTCCAGGCCGGTTGCCTCGGTGGTGCCGGCCATCAGGATCGCCGCGACGCCGCGTTTTCCTGGCAGGCGCCGCAGTTCCTGGGTGAACGGGTCGTCCGGTCCGGCGATCGCGGTGGTGGCATCGCGCGGCGTGCCGCTTGTGGTCTTGACCTGGTCCTGTGGCGAAGCGGCCATGATCCTCTCGACGCATTGGTCTGCTGGCCTCGCGGGGAATGGGCCTACGACGCCGACAGACCAGCCACCGGACGGAGGGTAGCGCGGGACCTGCGCGTCGGGGAAGCGGTGGCTCTTCCAGCCCCGGGGGCGGGCGCTGAGAGACTGGAATTCGGATGCGCGACAAGCCAGGATGACAGTGGTGTCGGGCGGGTGGCTGGTGGCGCTGTGGCCAGCGATCCGGTTTCCGGCACCTGCGCTCTTGCCATGACGGCCCGGCCAGAGGGGCCCGCGATGAACGATCCTCGACCCCGTCAGCGCCTTCTCTATCTGCACGCGCGCACGCCGAGCGTATTCTCGGAGATACTGGGCTCGACGCTGATCGAACCGGTCCCGGGCTTCAAGGTCGAACTCACCGCGGAGGAACCCCGATGGCCATTCAGGACCGTGCACGAGGCGATCGTCGACGGGTGGCAGGTGGTGCAGTTTCCCCTGCAGCAGGCGCCGTACGACGACCGCGCCATGGATCTGGTCGGGTACGAGTTCATCCTGCAGAAGATCGAGCCGATCGCGTAAGGCCGGCCCCGAATCTTCTCGACGACGTCCAGGTCGCCCGGTTCATCGTCAACGGCTATCACCTGGTCGCAACGGGATTGCCGGCCGAGCGCAACGAGAGCATCGCTCTGGCGCTCGACGGACTGGACCGCAATCCCGGCGACGCCATCATCCAGGCGGTTCCGGCCTTGCAGGACGTGCTCGACGATCCGCGCGTCAGGGGTGTGCTGACCAGCTTGCTGGGGATCGATTACGAAGTGCTGGCGCATCGCCACTGGCACTGCAAGCTCCCGGGATCGGGATACATGCACTGGCACCAAGACGGCGTGAACAACCGCGATCCTCAGATCGCCGTGCTGCTGGGCATGTACTACCCGCGCGACGTGACCGCGGAGATGGGGCCCACGATCATTCTTCCGGGGACCCAGTTCCGCAATGCCCCGACCGACCGCATGGCCACGTATTCGAACATCAGAGGTCAAGTCCCGCTTGTGGTCGCTGGCGGGACGGTCGCCTTCACGCATTACGATATCTGGCACGGCACGGCGGCGAACCGGTCTCCTGTCAAGCGACACATGATCAAGTTTCTGTTCCGGCGGACGCGGCCAAATATGGGGCCCAGTTGGAACCATGATCCCGCCAGGCTACAGCGTCCCCATGATTGGGACGCGCGCGACAGCAGCGAGTATCCGGGCGACATCCTGGCGTTCGCGAACCCGCTCAGGGTATCGCAGACGGATCACTATAAGGAGCGCGTCGAAAGGCAGGTGCGCTGGGATCGATTGGTCGGGAAATAGGATTCTCAGCATAAATTATGTTATTTGAGTTTTGTTTTTAGCTGAACCATTTTCTTGTGTCTTCAATCCTATTGATCCTGCGTGGAGTTAAGTGATGATCATGCATCATTGGCGCAGAAATTGAGATCAGGGCTACCGCATAAGATTTTCCTAGGATCCTAAAAATTTTTGATATATGTTTTTAGACAGCTAACAAAAAATTACAGAATTGTTTTTAATCATGGAAGACGAGAGGGCAGAGTTAAAATGACGGCAGATACAATCGTGGTCGTCCCTGTCCATAATGAAGGAAAATTTCTGGACCAGACAATTCGATCCCTGATTTGTCAGACTTACAAATCTTTTAACATCCTTGTTTCCTGTAACTCCTGCACCGACGAATCTCTCGAAATCGCGAAAAAATATTCTGCTCAAGATGCGCGGATAAGAGTATTGGAAACGTCTGGAAATTTGCCGTCTTTTGGTCATTGGCGATGGATCATGTCGCAGATTGAGGATAAAAATCGATATAAATTTGGACTTAGTATCGGCGGGCATGACATCGTATCCCCTCGCTATGTCGAGCTGTTAGTGCGTGAACTAACTTCTAATTCCGGACTTTCTCTTTGTTATCCTGAAGAGGCGTACGCTGTTGATGGCCTGGACCGCATCAAGTTTCGTTACCCGCCAATGCCGCAGACATATAGCAAATCTGATTTTTTTCAATCAATTCCCTTAATCCTGTCGATTCGATATAATATTTTGGCATTCGGCTTATGGCGATCAGCCTACTTTTTTGACGAAAATTACAGAAATTGCTACGCGGCTGACCACATAAGAATAGGGGATATTTCTAGAAACGGTGCCGTTAAATCTGTCCATGGCGCATCAATTCTTGTTCGCGATACAAGTCGAGGTCTCGAAACTTACGCCCGAAAACATTTTGGAACACAAGATTTGGACTTGCGTCGCGGAATCGCGGAGCAGTTTTCGTGGGTTGATCTACTCAGTCGATCTCTTTTGCCAACTCCTGTCCCCGTGTTGAATGACGCACTTCGGTTGTCGGCGTTGACGATGTACTTCGCGCGATACCTGGAACAGTTTGGCGGAAATGCTGATAAACTGAACCTGTTATTTCGAGAGCCGGAAATTTCAGCAGCCCTGTCTGGGCAGGCTCGGCTCATGAAGTTGCTAGAAAAGTGGATTGAATCAAACTGCACTGCAGATAAGTCTTGAGCGTCATTCGATAAGCTATAAATTTTTGGCTGGCCTTTCGATTAATCGCAACCTCATGCACTAATCTAAGCGGTGTACCATTAGTATAAAAGTTCGGTAATTCCCCGACAATCGGGGCGCCGAGCCCGAGATTCGAGTTCGTCTCCGAGGGTATGGTGTGCTCCTGTGCTCCTGTGCTTCGGGCTGGATGGCGGGCGGCGCGAAGGCCAGAAGGTGATCGATGGCGAGTGGCTCGCGCAGGGCCTGCGCGGGCGTTCGTCCCTTCAGTCGGTAGCCCTGGTGCGTACGCTGCTCGTTGTAGAACGCGATGAACACGTCCAGGTCCTGCTGGATCTCCTCGGGCACTATGTACGTAACCCTTCGGTGGCGCTTTCAATTACCCACATCTCCGCGCGGCTTGTGTTGGAGGTATCGCGCGTGATTCGTTGCGTGGCACCGATTCGCGGACAGCGAAGTACCGATGGCCGGGTCGCAATCATGGGTGGATGTTGAAGTCGCCAGAAGGGCATTTGCCGACGAGCGGCTTGGCAAGCGGCTTTGCGTGCTGCTCGAGCAGATGGGTGGAGTAGTCGGCGAGAGCCTGCCGATGGGTAAGCGTCGTCCCGGCACCCTCCAGAAGTCCAATTGACACGGTGGGAGCCTGGACGACGCTCACCGTCGAATCGCCTGAGGCGGCGGTCGAGAAGCTCCGGTGGTACGCGATGCGCTGGAAAATCGAGACCTTCCACACGATCCTCAAGTCCGGCTGCCGAACCGAGGAGGCGAAGCTGCGCACCGCCGAGCGACTGGTGAACCTCATCGCCGTCTTCTGCATCCTGGGTTGGCGTATCTTCTGGCTGACGATGCTCAACAGAGACGCACCCCAGGCTCCGGCTGCGCTCGTGCTCACCGATACCGAGAGCGCCGTCCTCGACGAGATCAACCAGCGTAAAGGCCGCGCTCCACCGCGTCGGGCGACCGTCGCGGACAGCCTCGTAGAGATTGCCCGCCTCGGTGGCTATCTCGCTCGCGCCAACGACCCGCTTCCCGGGAACAAGGTCATCTGGCGTGGCCTCTCCAGGCTTGCCGACATCACCTACGGCGCAACGCTCAGATTGCCGCGCGCGGTTGTGGGTAATTGAAAGGCTCGCCGGATGCTTACGACCATTCGCCGCAGCCGCGTCTCCGCCGTCCTCCCCATGCTCCGCATCGGCGAGCCAGGCGCGATCCGGTTCGGCGGCTACGGCGCCGCGGCGCACGGACAGCCGCATCAGCCGCGCGATCATCGCCGCCAGCAGCGCATGCACCTGCGATTGAGTCGGCGCCGCCGCCGCCACGAAACGGGGCCGCCCGTCTGCCCCGACCCGGTATGCACCGTCCACCGGCCGGCAATGAAAGTGGATGTTCCGGTTCGCCGCCGACCCGAAGCGCTGGATGATCGTCACCGCGCCGGTCTGGAAGATGGCGCCACGCAATCCTGCCAGAGCGGCAAAATGACGCGCCAGCAGGCGGCCGGCGGCGTTGGTGGTCGCACCGGCCGACAAGCGGCTTGACGCGCGGCGACCGCAGTGGCGATATGGTTTCTGTTGTCCGGTGGCGGGCTGGCTCGCTTTTCAGGCGCATCCGAAGGGGAGACCCCGGCTGAGCGACGTGACGCAGCGACTTCAAGCCCATTATCGCGCGACCTTCCGCGCCCATGGCGCGACACCGCAAGGGGTCGATTGGGGACCGCGCGTAGAGGCAGCGCGGCTTCGTCAAGACGCGATGCTGGCCGTAACGGACGGCTGTCCGCCGGGCGGTACGCTGCTTGACGTGGGATGCGGCTACGGCGCTCTGGCGGATCGTATCGACGAGTGCAGCATGGAACTCGACTACACCGGCATCGACGTGGTTGGCGAAATGACGAGCGAGGGGCGCCGCCGTCACCCTCATCGCCGATTTTTGGACGGGGATTTCCTCGCCGCTGTGCCGGCTGAATCCTACGACTACGTGGTCTGCAACGGAATTCTGACCCAGAAGCTCGACGCATCCATTCTCGAAATGAACGCTCATGCGCGCAAGCTCGTCTCGGCAATGTTTGCCGCTTGCCGCCGCGGATGCGCGTTCAACGTGATGACGACCCACGTGAACTATCAAGCCGACAATCTCTACTATCGCAATCCGGTCGAGTTGCTCGCATGGTGCATGACCGAGCTGACGCCCCATGTCCGGCTGGATCACGCTTATCCGCTATACGAATTCACCATTTACTTGTATCGCGGGGGCGTGCGCTCCGGACCGGGGCATAGGCATGGCTGAACCTTTGCTCATATTCGGCACCGGCACGCTTGCCGAGGTCGCCACGTTCTATCTGAGGCTGGACGGGGGTTACGAGATTTGCGGCTACACCGATTTGCCGGAACTCGTCACTGAAGGAACGGAAGCCCGCTTGGGCCGCCCCGTCGTCCGTTGGCCGGACGCTGTCGAGCGGTTCCCTCCCGGACGGTTTCGCGCCTTCGTCGCGATCGGCTACCGCAAGACAAATGCGATCCGGCGTCAGCGGTTCGATCAAGTCGCGGCCGCCGGCTATAGCCTCGCCAGTTACGTCAGCCCGCGGGCGATCAATCATGCCGAATCGATCGGCGCGAATTGCTTCATCTTGGAGCAGAACGTGCTTCAACCCTTCACCCGCATCGGCGATAACGTGACGATGTGGTCCGGCAACCACCTCGGCCACCATTCGGTCGTCGAAGACAATTGCTTCATCACTTCGCACGTCGTGGTGTCGGGCAAATGCCGGATCGGGGCGAATTCTTTCGTCGGCGTGAACGCGTGCATCCGTGACGGCGTGACGATTGGGGATCATAGCGTCGTAGGCGCAGGCTCCGTCGTGATGAAGGATTGCCCGCGGCGCAGCGTTTTCGTCGCGATGGCGACCGAATCGCGCGTGATCGCGCGGGACGTGATTTGACGTGACCTCGACGGGCGCCAGCGCGAAGCCAGATCGTGCAGCCAGCGTAGTCGGCGACGCGCGCGCGATTCCTCTGCCGCGATGGGAGAAACGCGGCCTCGTTTTCGCGCGCGAAGGCGGCGAATTCTTCAAGAGCCACACGACCCGGCCGATCCCGCATCTGCTCGAGGATGGCACGTTACGGATTTTCTTCTTTTCGCGCTGCGCCAACGATACGATGCATCCAACCTTCATCGACGTCGAAGCTGCCGATCCATCCCGTGTGTTGTCGATTTCCGAGACTCCCATCATGCCGCTCGGGCGGCTGGGCACGTTCGACGACTCGGGCGTTTCACCCGGTTCGATTATTCGCGAAAATGGGCGGACGCTGGTCTACTACACCGGATGGAAACGGCGCCGGCTCGTGAACTTCGAGCTTTCGATCGGCTGCGCCGAATTGGTCGATCGCGATCGGCGTATGGAGCGGCTTTACGACGGTCCGTTGATCGGACAAGATCGAGCACATCCGATCCTGGCGGCCGGTCCTTACGTGATCCGGGACGGCGACCGGCTGAGGATGTGGTACTGCTCTGGCCTTCGCTGGGATACGCCACCACACGGCGCAGAGCCCATTTACACGGTCTTCCATGCCGAGTCCCGCGATGGTCTGGACTGGCGGCAGACCGGCGGACCTTTGCTGTATCCGGCATTCGACGGCGAAGTGGTAACAGCGCCGTGGGTCGTCCGGCACGAAGGCGGATGGCTGATGTGGTATTCGTATCGCGGTAGCGGCTCGCCGGAAGCGAAACGCTACCGGATCGGCGTGGCGGCCTCGATCGACGGCGAGCGATGGGTACGGCGCGACGCCGATGCGGGTCTCGATCGCTCCGCGAGCGGATGGGACTCGGAAATGGCGTGCTACCCGTCCCTCTACCGTCACGCGGGCCGTATCGTCATGCTCTATTGCGGCAACCATGTCGGCCGCGGTGGGATCGGCTGGGCGATCGCCCGCGAGGACACCACCGGCGGATCCGTTCCCGCCGAATGAGCAAGCCCGGCAAATCGCCGGCGGCCGGGAAAACGCGGTACGGCCGTACCGTCGTCGTTTCGCAATCGATGTATTTTCCCTGGTGCGGCTTACTCGATCAGGTGCGGTTGGGGGACGTGTTCGTCCATTACGACGACGTCCAATTCGCCCGCGGATTCTTCAATCGCGTCCAAGTCAAGACCGAGTACGGTATCAAGTGGCTCACCGTGCCGCTTCGCGCGCAGCATCGTGGCCAGACGATCGACGAATGCCGAATCGACGACGCCATCGAGTGGCGCACGCGGCATCGCGACGTCTTGCGCCAAGCCTATCGCAAGGCGCCCTTCGCGGCCGACATGCTGGCCGTGGTCGACGCCGTGTTCGCCGTCGATCACGCCTCGCTGGGCGAACTCGGCCGCGCGACCATCCGGGCGCTGACGGCGGCGTTCGGCCTTTCCGAGCCTGTCTTCCGCCATTCTGCCGATCTCGGGATCGGCGGGACGAGCAGCCAACGACTGCTCGACATCGCCGCATCCTGCGAAGGCACCGTCTATCTGACCGGGCACGGCGCACTCAACTATCTCGACCATTCGATCTTCGAAGCGCGGGGAATTGAAGTCCGGTATATGGACTACGAAATCGGACCGTGGCCGCAGGACCACGGCGAATTCACGCCCTACGTGACCGCTTTGGACGCGCTTGCCCATCTGGGGCCGGCGGCGGCGACCGCCTTGCGTTCGAAAACCTTGCACTGGCACGAGGCCGTCGAAAGGCGTCGGAAGACCCAAGGGTAGGCGCGACCGGTCGGGGGAGGGGGCGCGCTATCCCTTCTGCTTGCGCAGATAGCCGCGTGGCGAGGCCGTGACGGCGATTTTCGAATCGATGGCTTCGTCCACGACGAAACGCGGGTCGGATTTGAGAAGCCGGTCTACGGCGGTCATCGGGCTGTTTCCCGGTCCCCAGTTACGGTCCGCGTAGTATCCAGGATTGCGATATTCTATGCCGGTGTCCATGACCACCAGGAAAGATTCGTCGGCAACGAGTTCCTTGTAGGCCTCGATCTCGCGCCAAACATGATCCGCCTCGTGATCGGAATCCAGAACGACCATGACGCGCTGGCCGGGTAAGATCGTCGCCGCGATTCGCTCGCGAATCCCGGGCGCCGTGGATGAACTCTGGACCAACTCGATTTTTTCCGCGAAGGGAGAGGCTTCGATCGCGCTTCGGGTGTGCGGCCGAATGTCGATGTCGATGCCGATGACCTTGAAGTCGCCGCGCGCATGCGTGGCCGCCAGCAGGCTGGCGTAGAACACGATCGAACCGCCCCGGGCCACGCCCGTCTCGACGACCACGTCGGCCCGGCCGCGCACGACGCATTCCTGAAGCGCCAGCACGTCTTCGGGAAGCTGGATGATCGGAACGCCCAACCAATCGAACGCGTAGTCCATTCGCCCGCCGATGGCGAGCTGGTAGGCCTCGGCCTTCGCAGCGAAACCGGGATGCCTGCGCATTGCTTGGAGCCGGCGCGCTCGATCATCGTGAAAGCTCATGATGGCGCGCCTCTCTTCTGGTCTTGCTTCGCTTGCCGGGAGCGGAACCAGTCGCCGTGCGATCGGAACTCGTCCAAGCCATAGCCCAAAATCCGACGCGCCCGGTGCTCGAGTTGTTTCGCCGCCCCGAGAAGCGAAGGGACGTGGAGTTGCTGGCGCATCGCCGGAATTGTGAACAGATGGTTGACAGCGCGCCGGTCGCGATCCGTGGTGTTGAGGCCGCCGGCATGGAATGTCATACCGTCGAGTACGAGGAAGTGTCCGCGCTGAACCTCCGCGGGTTGCTCGAGTCTGCGGATCGCGGCGTCGCTCGGGAAAGCCTCCATATGGTGGCTCCCTGGGATAACCCGCGTGGCGCCGTTCTCCACGGTGAATTCGTCCAGCGCGAAAAGCGCGTTGATGGCGATCGGCCGCGATAAAACCACGTGGCGGAAAGGCAGGTCGCGATGGTATGGCCGCTGACTGTAGGCACCCATCTTGCTCGGATTGATCAAGCCATTGGATTGGTTGAGAATATAGTATTCACCAAGCACGCGCTCCAGCAGCGCGTGCAGACGCGGATCGAGTGCCAGCGCGAGAAACTCCTCGGCGAAGACGAGCGGCGCGCGGACGACCTCGCCCTCCCCGATTGCCGCCAAATCGAAACCTGCCTCCAAGAAGCGCCGGTTGTAGGCCGCGCGGATCTCGTCGAAACGGTTTGCGAGACGATCGAGCCGCGCCGAATCGAATCCGGGGTCGAGGACCGTATAGCCGCGCAGGCGCAATTCCTCGACATGGACGTCTGTATCGTCGCGGGGAATGTTTTGCTCGAGCACGCCAAAGCGCTCAACCCGGGCCTCGCGCTCTTCTTGCCGGTTATCTACCGATGCGGCCACTGTTCCACCTCCACGATCGCCGTTTTCGAACCCAGGGTCGTCCGGATCGTCGCCGCGATCGCGCCATTATAGTTTCGCGTACAAAGCACGAAGATATGCCGGTTCGTGTCGTCCGAATCAAGCTTCGGACGTTCGACCGCGTTCTCGAAACCCGGGTGCGCACCGCCGACTTTCGTGTCGGCGCTGTCGAAGATGCGTACCGGCCAAGCGTTACGTCCTTCCAGGGCGCGCCCGACCATCGTGGCGATTTCGTTGGCACCCCAGCAAACCACTTCGCCGGTCGGTTTCCCGGCTTGTGCGGCCACAACCCTCCTGGCGACATCCTCGGCGCAGACGCGTTGGCGCCGGTCGATCTCCGCAAGCCGCCCGTACAGACCTTGCGTCCGGGCGACCAATGCGTGTGCCTGAATCTTGAGACGCGCGTGCCGGTCCCGGTTCGGCGCGCCGCTCCATCGGCCGACATACACGAATCCATGGGGGCGGCTCGGGCGTTCCTCGGCCAATGACAAAGTGATGTAGCCTTCGGCTTCCGCCAACGCCGCCAAATGCTCGGGCGAGAACTGCACCATATGTTCGTGATGCCAAGCGTCGAACGGCCAAAGCACCACGTCGGGAACTTCCAGAAGGATCGTGCCCTCGGGCCGAATCCACTTGCGCGCATTACGCAGCCAAAGACCGGGTCGCGGCAAATGCTCCAGCGCGTGATAGGCGACGACTGCGTCCGCAGTGACGTCCGCAAGGTTGGTGCTCGCAGGATCCGTCACGACGCGTCGGTCGGCGGCTTGCACGGGATCGATGCCGCGCGCCCTGAATCCGGCTTTCTCGAGGAATCGGCAAAAGCCGCCGTGACCTGCTCCGAATTCGAGAACGTCGCGGCCCGGCGCGAAACGACGCAGGGTGGCCAACCGCGCTTCGGCGTCGAACCCGTCTCCGATGTCGACAACCGTCGACCGCGGCGTGTGCGCCTCGGCGTAGTAGCCGGCCAGAAAATCGTCGTCCGGAACCTCCGCCGCGCGCGCGAGTCCGCAGTGGGCGCAAACCGCGTCCGAAATCCGCCAGTGGAATAGGGTTCGCCGCTGTCGCACGGGGACCTCGCGCATCCCGAGTGGCAGCGTCGCAGCGGCCGGACCGCACAGGTCGCAAACGGCTGCCGTGTATCTCGCCCGACGCGCCGGCGCGTGCGGCGATTCAGTCGCCATCATCAGTCTCTCTCGAAACCCGCGACGACAAAATAGGCCCGATCTGGATGCATCGCGTCGAAAGTGTTTGCGATCCAAAACGCAGCCTACGAATTAGGCTGTCGGTTCGTCGAGCCGCGCAATCGGAAAAACCAGATCTCGGCGTGCGCCCAAGCCCGTTGGACAAGGCCCAAAAAAACATAAAAATCCACCCTACGCGATCTTATTCCGGTAAGTCCGCCGCCAACGGAGAGTAAGATGGTTCAGCTTGTGATGCTATGCGGGGGGCGCAGTCTCCGGACGGCGGCGGCTCGATAGGAGAAACAAACGCCCTTCCGCCTCGCTTGTCAAACGCCGGGCGGCGAGGGATTCACCAGCGACGTGCACGAGAACGCCGGATTCGCGGTCTTGGGGGGCTTGCCTGGCGTATCTGGCGGCGCGGGTCGTGTCCCTGCACGTGGTGTAGGAGCAGAACGCGGGGCGCGCGAAGCCCATGGCGAGCGCAGCGCGCCCCGCGCGGGGTTGGTCATCGTGGATCTACGGTAGGATTTGGTCGCCAAACCACATAACCGAACCGAGGATCCGACGATGACCGACGAGATGATGAACCTTAAGGCTCTTCTGGAGAACAGCGCCGATTCCGATCTGCTGCGTGAGATGATCGGCTTCACGGCCAAGCGGCTGATGGAGCTTGAGGTTGAGGAACTGACTGGCGCCGCACCCGGCGAGCGCAGCGCCTAGCGGGTCAATCAGCGCAACGGCTACCGCGACCGGATATGGGAAACCCGCGCCGGGACGGTCGAACTTCGGATCCCGAAACTGCGCAAGGGCAGCTATGTTCCAGGGTTTCTCGAACCGCGCCGGCGGGCTTGCGCCTGCAGGTCGATATCGACCCGGCCTTCGACGATTGGGCGGCCCTCTCATAGGGTGCCTATGCCCTTCGCTCCAACATCGCCGCTTGGACCGAAGAGCGGATTTGGAAAGCCTACATCCAGCTTGCCCAGGCCGAAGCGGCCTTCCGGATCCAGACGGACGAACTGCGTGTCAGGCCGATCTGGCATCAGCGCAAGGATCGCGTGCAAGCCCAAATCCTCGTCTGCTTCAGCGCCTTCGTTCTGTGGAAGAACCTGGAGATGTGGCAGCAGCGCACCGGTCTCGGTAATTCGCCGCGGACCGTCCTCGAAGAACTGGCACACATCCAGTCCCAAGATGTCGTTCTGCCGACGTCCACGATGAGCCAAATCAGATTGCGTTGCATCGCGCAGCCCGACGACGCCCAGACGGCACTCCCCACTCGCCTCGGCATCGTTCTGCCCAAGCGCATGCGCGCGGATGATCTCGTGCCGCCGACGAGCCTGTCGGCCTGACGGCACCTAACCAGAAATGTAGCGCCGACTTTTTGGCGAACCCATTGATTATCCTGTATCTCGATTCCGATACGGCGCAAGTCGGGCTAGTGCTCCGCCAGTCATGCCCGTCCCCCGATCAATTTCGTCACCACCGTCATTACCCGATGGATGTCTTCATCGAGCATGTCATGATAGCTCGGAAGGTTGATCGCCCGCTCCGGAATATCCCAAGCGACTGGATTTTTGGGGTGAGGCGCGAACATCTGAAGCTGGCACAGCGGGTGGAAGAATACCCGGGCGTCGATATTGGCGGCCTTGAAGGCGCCTACCATCGCGTCGCGCGTGACCCTTGTCGCCAGGTCAAAGACGGCGGTTGGCATCCAAGCGCCATTGATCGCGTGAGGGGGTTCTGGGTTCATAATGACGCCACCCAGCGGCAGTAGTACTCGCTGGTAGGCGGCCAGGATTGCGCGCTTGCGGGCGACGAGGTCGTCGATGCGTTCCATCTGGGCGACACCGAGTGCTGCCTGGATGTTCGACATCTTGTATTTGAACCCGACGACATCCGGCCAAAACTGCTTTGTCTGCTTTCTTGATCGCCCATGATTGCTGAGCGTGAGAACCAATTCATGGAGATCATCGTCATTCGTGACGAACATCCCGCCTTCACCGGTCGTGATCGTCTTCGTCCCGTGGAACGAAAAGGTTCCGAACCTGCCCATCGAGCCGGCCCGGCGGCCGTGATAGATGGATCCTATCGCTTCGGCAGCATCCTCGACGATCGGAATGCCGTGCCGCGCGCCGATATCGAGCAGTCGTCCCATCTCGCATAGATTGCCGTAGAGATGGACCGCGATGATGGCCTTCGTGCGGGGCGTGATCGCGGCCTCGGCGAGGTCCGGATCGATGCACCAGCTATCGGGCAGGATGTCGACGAATACAGGCTTGGCACCAAGGTGCACAATCGGTGCCGCCGTGGCGATCCAGTTGGTGTCCGCCATGATCACCTCGTCGCCAGGGCCGATCCCCAGCGCCGCGAGGCCCATGTGAAGCGCCCCGGTGCAACTCGAAACGGCGATCGCGTGTCTTACACCGAGATGTGTGGCGAAGGACCGCTCGAAGCGGTGGATGTAATCATAGCATTTTTCGCCCCAGCCGTTCGCCGCGGCGTCGGTCGCGTAGCGTATCTCCAGTTCGGTGATCGACGGCTTGGTATAGGGAATGCGCGTCTTCATAGGATCCTCAATTCGGGCACTGCCGTCGCGAAGGTCATGCCGCCACCGGTTAGATCGGTGACTTGCGCGACGACCTCGTCGGCGATGTTCCAGGGCAGGATCAGCACGCAATCCGGCCGATCTTCCCGCATCTTCGCCGGCGGATGGATCGGGATATGGCTTCCCGGCAGGTACTTGCCCTGCTTGGCCACGGCCGCATCGCATACATAGGCAATGAGGTCCGGCTTCACGCCGGCAAAATTCAGTAGCGTGTTGCCCTTCGCCGCCGCGCCATAGGCCGCGACGCGGCGCCCGGTGCGTTTCTGGGCGATCAGAAAGGACAACAGATCGTCCTTGATGCGTTCGGCGCGCGACTGAAAACCGGCATAGATCCGCAGATCGGTCAAGCCGGCTTCGTCCTCCCGGGCCAGCAGCGCGGTGACTGACGGCGCCTTTTCGCGGCTCGCCGCGATCCGGCATCCATACACACGCAAGCTGCCGCCATGGGTGGGCAGTTCTTCGACGTCCCAGATTCGCAAGTCGTTGGCCGCGAAGATGCGTGCGACCACCCCGAGGGACAGGTATGAGAAATGCTCGTGGTAGATCGTGTCGAACTGACTGCCCTCGATCAGGCGCAGGAGATGGGGGAATTCGAGGGTGATCACCCCTTCGGGCTTCACGAGGGCGGCGAGGCCACGCGTGAAGTCGTTGATGTCCGGCACATGGGCATAGACATTGTTGCCGATGACCAGATCGGCGGCCCGGCCTTGCGCCGCGAGCTGGCGTCCCAGCGCTTCGCCGAAGAACTGCCGCAGGACCGGTATGCCCAAGGCCTCAGCCGCGTCGGCCGTGCTTGCTGTCGGTTCGATCCCCAGACAGGGGATTCCCGCCGCGACGAAGTTGCGGAGCAGATAGCCGTCGTTGGAGGCGATCTCGGTCACCTGGCTTCGCGGCCCGAGCCCCAGCTTCGCGATGGCCTGGGCGCTGTAACGGCGGGCATGGTCGAGCCAGGTCCGCGACGTGCTGGAGAAATAGGCGTAGCTGTTGTCGAACAGGGTGTCGGCTCGTGCATGATCCTCGGTCTGGACCAGCCAGCATCGGTCGCAGACCTTCACGCGCAGCGGGAAATAGGTCTCCGGGCGCGCCAGATCCGCCGCCGTGAGATAGGCGTTCGATGGCGGCGCGAAGCCGAGATCGATGAAGTCATGGCGCAGCTCGGCCCGGCAATGGCGGCACTTCATGGCGCGAGGCCCTCGAAATCGGGGGGCAGCATCGGCCGCGCGGCGTCCTTGGGTGATATCATGGCGATCGGCAGGGGCCAGTCGATGCCGATGCGCGGGTCAAGCGGGTTTACGCCGGCATCGTGCGAAGCAGAATAGGCTTCGCTGTGGACGTAGAGCAACTCCACCGCGTCGCTCAGGGCCTGGACGCCATGCGCACATCCCGGAGGGATCAGGAGGGCGGTTTCGTTTTCGGGCGAGATCTCCTGCGCGCACCAGCGCAGGAAGGTCGGCGACCCGCGGCGCAGGTCGAGTGCGACATCCCAGGCCCGGCCGCGCAGGCAGCTGACCAGCTTGGCCTCGGCATGCGGCGGGTGCTGGAAATGCATGCCGCGCACCGTCCCGGCGGTCGCGGTGCGCGTGTGGTTGATCTGCGCGACCGGCCAGCGCCATCCCGCCTGCCCGAGGTCGTGGGCGCAGAAGAGACGGCTGAGGCTGCCCCGGTCGTCGCCGATCCGGCTGCGTCCTACCGCCACCACCCCGCCGATCGCGAGCGGCGTGAGGCGAAACCTGGTCGCTGCCGCCGGCGCCACGGTCATTGCGCAGCCTCGAAGGCGTCGATGTCGGCATGGCAGAGCTCGATGGCCGGCGCCCCGGCCGCATGCCGCCGGTACCAGCCGATCGTGCGGTCGATGGCGACGGCGAGGGGCAGTCGCGGGACGACGCCGAGGTCGCGGCGCGCCTGGGCGATCTCCAGCGCCAGAAGACCAGCTTCGTGCGGGCCCTGGTCCCCGTCGCCCCAGGTCACGGGCGCGGGGCCGTTCCAGGCCATGCGCGCCAGTTCGACGACGCGGCGGACCGGTGCCGCCGCATCGGGCGAGGGGCCGAAATTATAGCTCGGCGCACAGGGCGGCCCGTCCCAGAGACGCCGGCCGAGAGCCATGTAGCCCCAGAGCGGCTCGACCACGTGCTGCCAGGGCCGCACCGCGCCGGGGCGTCGCACATCGAGGGCTTCGCCGCGCTGCCAGGCGCGTATGGCGTCGGGCAGCAGGCGGTCTGCCGACCAGTCGCCGCCGCCGATCACATTGCCGGCGCGGGCGGTCGCTACCCTTGTGCCCGACGAGGCGAGGAAGGAGTCGCGATAGGCGGCGATGGCGATCTCGCTGGCTGCCTTGCTGGCGCTGTACGGGTCGTGCCCGCCCAGCGGATCGTCCTCGCGGTAGGGCCAGGGCCACTCGCGATTGGCATAGACCTTGTCGGTGGTGACCATCACGGCCGCGCGCAGCGACGGACATGCGCGCAGGGCCTCGAGCAGATGGACCGTCCCCATCACATTGGTGGCGAAGGTCGTGACCGGATCGGCATAGCCCCGGCGCACCAGCGGTTGCGCCGCCAGGTGGAAGACGAGATCGGGCTGCTCGTCGCGCAGGATGGCGGCCAGCGCCGCCTGATCCCGGATATCGGCGAAATGGCTGGCGGCGACGACGCGATCGATGCGGCCGTCCGCGAAGAGGCTGGGCGTGGTCTCCGGTGCCAGGGCGATCCCGGAAACCCGGGCCCCCAGCCGGGTCAGCCACAATGTCAGCCAGCCGCCCTTGAAGCCGGTATGCCCGGTGACCAGGACACGCTTGCCCCGCCAGAATGCGGGATCGGCTGCGGTCACGGTCACGTCCACCGCTTCCAGGGCGCGCGGCCGGTCTGCCACAGTTCCTCCAGGTGGTTCTTGTCGCGCAGCGTGTCCATCGGCTGCCAGAACCCGTCATGCGCGAACGCCATCAGCTGTCCGGTGTGGGCGAGGCGCTCCAGCGGCTGGCCCTCCCAGGATGTCTGGTCGCCGTCGATCAGGTCGAGGACGCCGGGCGACAGGACAAAGAACCCGCCATTGATGCGGCCCCCGTCGCCGCGCGGCTTTTCCGCAAAGCCGGTCACCGTATCGCTCGCCACCTGCAGAGCCCCATAACGTCCCGGCGGCTGGACGGCGGCCAGGGTCGCCAGCCGCCCGTGGCTGCGGTGGAACGCGATCTCCTGCGCGATGTCGATGTCGGCGACGCCGTCGCCATAGGTGAAGCAGAAATCCCTTTCGCCGCGGAGATACTCGCCGACCCGCTTGAGGCGACCGCCGGTCAGCGTGGCCTCGCCGGTGTCGATGAGTGTCACGCGCCAGGGCTCGGCCTTGCGATGATGGACCTCCATCCTGTTCGCGGCCATGTCGAAGGTGACGTCGGACATGTGCAGGAAGTAATTCGCGAAATACTCCTTGATCACATAGCCCTTGTAGCCGCAGCAGATGATGAAGTCGTCGATCCCGTAAGCCGAATAGATCTTCAGGATATGCCAGAGGATCGGCCGCCCGCCGATCTCGATCATCGGCTTGGGCCGCAGATGCGTCTCTTCGGACAGGCGCGTGCCGAGACCCCCGGCGAGGATGACGGCTTTCATGAGATGGTCCTCCTCGGCGGCGCGGAATTGGCGGCCGATTGCCCCTGCCGCGGCGGCCAAGACGGGCCGGTCGCGTGGCCGCGCATACGCCGACCGCCTTGAATGCTGCTCCGACCGCATTCAGGCGCGGCGGCGGCCGGACTGTCAATGACATCCGCCGCGCGGCGCCCTCGGGCCCGGCGCCTGGTCGGGACCCATGCGGGCCGGTGGGGCCAAACCTCTGGTCAGCATATCTCTTCCGCGCCGGAGGGAGCTTGCCCTTGCCGTCTCGCCACTGCTGGCCGCTGTCGCACCGCGCCGACGTGTGAAGACCCCGCAGCGTCGCAACAGGGCCGAATCGCCATTGGCGGTCCGGATGCAAACGGGCAATCTTGCGCGTCGTTGGCGTGCGGGTGGTCTACCCGAACGCGGAGCGGATCTTTGCCATGGTCTTGTGGATGAGGTAGCTCAGCATGCGGCCGAGGTTGACGGTGATCATCCCCTCCCGGGCGCAGGCCGATCAGGAGAAATTCCTCGCGCGGGCCCTGGCGTCGATTGCCGGACAAAGCGCGGCCGCCCAGTTCGAGATCCATGTGGTGATCGGTGTGGATGCCGGCTGTGCGCCGCGGGTTCCTTCCGTCGCCGGCCTGACAGTGGTCTGCGCCGAGAGCGCGGGTTCGTCGCAGGCGGCTGCCTTGAACGCTGCGCTCGCGCGGGTGTCCGCGGGATTTGTCGCGTTCCTCGAGGATGATGACCAGTGGCTGCCCGAGTATTTGCTCTACGCGGTGGCGGCGATCGCACATTGCGATTTCGTTTCATCGACCCAGCTGGAAGTCGGCGACGATGGCGTGGTCCTGCGTATCCACGACTTCCCGACGCCATCCGGCTGGTTCACGCGCGGCGAGACATTGGCCAGGGTCGGGGCCTTCGACGAGGCATACCGGTTTCATCTCGACAACGAATGGTTGGGGAGGCTTGCCGAGACCAAAGCGCGGCGGCTTCATCTCGTCGAGTCGACCGGGCCTGCGACGCGCGGGTACATGACGAGCAGGCCCGACCTCGCGCGGATCGTCGACCAACCGGGCGGCCTGTGCCGAGTTGCTCGCCACGGGTCACCATTTCCCCTCGTGCGGCGGCTGGTTCATGAGCGTTCCGGCACCGGTCAGATCGTTCGGGATGGCGATCTCCGGTCCCGGTCGCGTACCGAACTTGCCGCGCTCAGAAGGCGCTTTGGTCGGATACCTTGTTGACCATGCGGCAGTCGCGCGCGGAATGCGACAGCGTAAGCGTCGTCCCGGCACCCTCCATACGTCCGATTGACACGGCCGGGACCTGGACGACGATCGCGGCCGGGGTACGGCCGACGACGGTGCGCTCAGATCCACAGCCCGCGATCGGTCGCGCCTTCTGCGGTCGCGCCAGAAAGCCGGCGTCGCGCTTGGGCTTGCGGCCGGGTCGTCGCGCGGCGAGACCCTCGACACCGTGCCGGGCGAGCGCCTTGCGCCACGTGGCCAGATGTGGGCTGTAGATCCCCTCGCGCCGGAGCATCCCCTCGATGTCGCCACGCGCGACGCAGGCATCCGCCTCGCGCACGAGGCGCAGCTTCCCGGCAGGCGTGACGCTACGCCGCCGCGCGGGCATCACGACCTCGTTCGAGGCCTCGGCGGGTGGCGGGGCTACGGCTGGCTTGGGCATGATGACCAGGCTCCATTCTCCGCCCTTCGCTGCATGGATTTCGAGGAGGTGACCGTCTCAGGGATTGTTCACATTCAGAGGGTATGCGTTTTCGCTTTCGACGCGAGCGCGGTGGTTCAGATCCGATGGAACTGAATGACTGCGCCCTGCCGCTTGTAGTACTCGGGTAGCTCGTTGGCGACGCCAGCCGGCGGATCGGAATAGTCATGCCAGATCTTTATCGGTCCGAAGAAGCTGCGTTGGAAAACAGGACGAAAGTTCCAATTCAGCGGCAGAACGAATGGATTGAAACCGGTTTCGGCGATCGCGGTACAAAACGTACCCTGATCGTTGGACTCCTGCATGGCGGGTTGCCCCTTCATGAGGTGGATTAGTATGGAGTCTCTGGTTTCAGCGCAGCGCTTCCAGGCCTCGAACACATGGCGAGCCTTGGAGGTGAAGAACATGACTCCGGTATTGTATTCGACCTCGTCGCCCTGAAAGAGCTTTGGGTAGCGCCGGGCCCACGGGTTTTCGCAGATGCAGATCGCAATTCCCTGGTCCGAAGCCTTCCGGAAGCCGAAATCGAGATTTCCAAGAACGACCGTGTCGGCGTCGAGAAAAAGCGTTTCGTCGAAGGGCGACAGATCGAGCATCCGTGCCTTTTCCTGAAGCGCGCCATAGCCAGTCCGTTTCGGAACGACCTCGACGATCTCATGGGGCAATTCGGGATGGTGCCTGCGCGTCGAGGCCAGGAGCCGATCGAGCGGCAGTTTGCTGCGGTCACCCCAGACGATCGTGATGATACCGCGCTTCATGGGCTTTCTCCCCTACGTGTCGACATGACCTGAGACAGTCGCCTCCCCGAAAAACCATGTCGCGAAGAGCGGAGAGCGGACCCCGGTCGTCAGGCGCCATCCAGCCCTGCCCACGACATCCCCCAAGGCGTCGAACAAGGTCGTCGTGACTGATCGGCGGCGTTGCTTTGCTCGCGCAGATCGCTGCCAGCGTGCCGACCGGATTTTAGCCGCATGCCCGCCCCCGGCGCGCGTGGCGGTCATTCCCCTGGTTCCGGCGGCCCGGGGGCCGGCTGGGCCGGCGCCGGGTCGCTGGCGACCACGAGGCCCAGCTTCGTGAGCCATCCCAGGCTGCGGTAGAAATGGGCGGGGTTGGATGTGTGGGTGGCCGTGGCGAGCGTGCCGGCGGTCATCGGGCCCGCCGCCAGGGCGGCGAGGATGCTTTCGGCGGTGGCGTCGAACGAGACGAGCGGCGCGAGGAACATGGCGCCGCGCAGGCTCGCGAGGCGTGCGCGGTCCTCGTGCCAGGTCTCGCTCAGCGCCAGCCACGTGCCCGGGCCCAGGCGGGCGCTCGGATAGCTGGCGAAGATGCGGAACGGATCCTGGCGCAACGGATGCGATGCCGGCCCCCAGGCTTCGGTGGATTGGGATCCTGCGGTCCCGGCGCGGCGCGCCGCCAGCGTCGTCCAGAGGTCGCGATATGCCGCCAGCACCGCCGTCCAGTCATAGGTCGGCGCGCGCGCCAACGCCGCGGCCGCCATGCTGCGGCGCAGGGCGGCGTCGCCAGCAAGCCGGACGATGGCCTGGGCGCAGGCGCCGATGTCGAAGGCGGTCAACAGGCTGGTGAAGCCGTGGACCGTGTCCTCGGACAGCCGCCCGTCCTCGGCGGCCTCGGCGATCACGGCGCCGGCGCCGGCAAGTGGGGTGCGGGTCGGGATCAGGAACCCGGTGATCCCCGGCTCGATCGTGTCGCGATAGCCGTTCCAGTCGGTGACGATCGCGGGCAGGCCGCTGGCCATCGCCTCGACCGGTGTCAGGCCGAAGGTCTCCTGGATCGTGTCCGAGAGCGAGCAGAAGACGTCGCCGGCGAACCAGATCGCGGACCCGGTGTCCGCATCGCGCGCGTCGACGACATGCAGCGACACCTCGGGGCAGAGCTGGGCCGCCGCATCGCGGAACGCCGCCTCGACTTCGGGATTGGGGAACCATCCGGCCAGGATCAGATGCAGCGGCGTCGTCACCGCCCGCCGTGCCGCCCGCAGGGCAAGGAAGAGCGGCAGCGGATTGGCCTTCTCGTGCAGGCTGAGGCGACCCACGAAGAGCAGCGCCACTGCGTCCTCGGCGATGCCCAGCCGCGCGCGCCAGTCGCGCCGTGCCTGTGCGGCCCGTGCCCGGCGCGGATCGCGCGCGGCGGTGTCGACACCCAGCGGGATGACCGGCAGGTCGGGGCGTGGGACCGGCCCGCGCGCGCCCAGCCGCTCGCGCAGATAGGCCTCCTGGCGGTCGAGGATGCCGGCGACCGTGTCGCGCAAGGCCCGCGACGGGCAGACCAGCGCGTCCCAGGGCGCCAGCGGCGCGACCAGGAATTCGCCCAGCGCGTCATAGATCCGCGCCGAGGAGATGCTGTGCGCGACGCCGCAGATCGAGAAGGCGCACGCGCCGATCCGGCGCCGGCGCCAGGCCATCGGCGCCATGCGCGACGGCCCCGGGATATACAGCGTTCCGGCGCGCGCCAGCGCGGGATCGCGGACATCGCCGATCCGCCGCACCGGCGCCGTGTCGCCGCGCGCGGCCGCGGCCAGCGCCACGAACCCGTCGAACCAGGCAGGCTGCTCGGCATAGCAGTCGATCGTCTCGCCGCGATGGGTGCGCAGAAAGGCGTCGAGAAAACCCTGGCCGGCGATCTGACGACCGCCCAGCTGGCTGCGTTCCGGAACATAGCCGTCGGGCTGGAAGTAGATCGCCGCGTCGGTCATCGCGCCGCCTTCAGCCGCGGCGCTGGACGCGCGTGTTGAACGCGATGCTGATGCGCGGCGTGGCCCCGGCATAGGGGTGGACGAAATGAGTCAGATAGCCGGGAAAGATCACGAGCAGACCGGGCTCCGGCGCGATGACGATGCGCGACTGGTGGCCCAGCGTCGCCCCTGGCCCGTCGATCCCCGGCCCGCGCGGATCCAGCAGTTCGAGCTGTCCACTATGCGGACGCGCGGCCTCCGGGGCCGCCCCGGTCTCGACATAGTAGACCCCGGACCAGGTCGAGGGCAGATGGACATGCATGGTGTTGTAATCGCCGGCCTCGTTGACGTTGATCCACCCCACCAGTTCGTCGCCGACGCGCATCGCCTGGGGCGGCACGCCGAAGATCGTGGCGCTGATATCGGTCAGCGCGCGCAGGACCGTTTCGCGCAGCATCGCCACCGCCGGATCCGCCGAGGCGAACAGCGTCGGTTCGGACTGCCAGCCGCCGTAATTGCTCTTACGGACGCCAGCCGACGCCTGAACCTGGGCCCGGCAATAGGGCGCCAGTGCCGCGTTCAGCGCCTCGGCGCCGTCGACGCGCCGCTGCATGACGCAGGTCGGGAAATAGAGGTGGATGTCCTTGTTGACGACCGGCACGATCATGCAGGCACACGCTCCATGTCTGGATAGCCTAGCCGTTCGGCGCACAGCCCGCCATGTTCCGCGCGGCCCGCCGGGCGATTGGACGCGTCGCCGGCGGATCCCCGGCTGATCTCAGGCCAGACCCTCGAGATGCGCCGCGATCGACCATTCGATGCGGTGATCGGGACGGCGGTCGATCGGCTGCACATCGCCCCGCCAGGCGACGGCCATGATCTGCATCGAGTGATAGATCCTGACATTCCACCCCTGACCGGCGAGCCGGCGGGGTCCGGCGGCGACATGGGGCGAGGCGAGGCCAGGGAAGACCATGGCGGCGCCGGGGGCCGCATGGCGCGCGCCTGCGATCGTGTCCGCGC
This sequence comes from Alphaproteobacteria bacterium, assembly GCA_044359885.1. Classification (GTDB taxonomy): domain Bacteria; phylum Pseudomonadota; class Alphaproteobacteria; order CACIAM-22H2; family CACIAM-22H2; genus CAIOSQ01. Next base: position 36,175 of record JBIKLI010000004.1, read on the forward strand.
GCGTCGCCCCGCCGTCGTGGTCGCGGTCGATGACGAACAGCGACCAGCCGCCAGGCCCGGGTCGACGTCTGTCGGGCGCGCGATGCGTGTGCGCCGATGCCGGGTCAGCCGCGTTGCAGCGCCAGCAGGCGATCGGCGACGCGCGCGGCGAGGCTTCGCTTCAGGGCGGTCCACCAGGCGATGCAGGTCGTCTGCAGATCGTCGATCGCCTGGGGGGTCTGGGTCATCCGGCCGCGCATCTGCGCAAGGAAGGCCGG
>JBIKLI010000425.1:0-3438 GCA_044359885.1 Alphaproteobacteria bacterium
ACGTCGACATGGCAGGTGTCGCCGCGCGGCACGCCGTCGCGACGCAGCGGCGCCTCGCCCGCGCGATCGACGGTCGGCTCGCCGAGGCCGGCGCCGCGCCGCGCGCCGCCGCCCTCGCGCAGCGCGCTCGCCGGCGGCGCCTGGCCGTTCAGGGCGCCGGGGCGCCAGTCATCCGACGCCGCGTCGCCGATCAGCGCCCGGCGGGCCGCCGCGCGCGCCGGGTCGAGCAGGGATGCGACGTCGACATGCCGCGCATCGCCGTACCACGCGTCGCGATCGGCCATGGCGAGCTTGGTCGCCTCGACGACCAGATGGACGAAATCCGGTCCCAGCGGGTCGAGGCGCGCGATGTCCAGCCCGTCGAGCAGCTGCAGCGTCTGCAGCAGCGCCGGCCCTTGCGTCCACGCCCCGCATTTGAAGACGCGGTGCGCGCCCAGATCGAGCGCGACCGGTGCCTCCACCGGCGGCGTCCAGCGCGCCAGGTCCTCGCCGGCGAGCAGGCCGGCATGCGGCCGGCCGCTGGAGTCCATCGCCGGCATCCGGGCGAAGCGGTCGATCGCATCGGCGACCGGACCGCGATACCAGTAGTCCAGCGCCCGGTCGATCTGCGCCTCGCGCCCGGCGACGCGCGCCGCGTCGGCGACGATCGCGGCGTAGAGCGTCGCCAGCGGCAGGTTGCGGAACAGGCTGCCGGTCCGCGGCACCTCGCCGCCGGGCAGGTAGAGCGCGGCCGAACTGGTCCAGTGCGTCTCGAACAGCGTCTTCACGCTCGCGATCGTGGCGGGCACCCGCCAGACCAGCGGATGACCGCCGCCGGCATGGAAGATCGCGGGCTCCAGCACGTCGGCCAGCCGCATCGTCCCCCAGTCGCGCAGCAGCGTCAGCCAGGCGCCGAAGGCCCCGGGCACGCAGGCGGCGAGATGGCCGCTGCCGGGGATCGCGTCGAGGCCCAGCCGCGCGAAATGCGCGATGGTCGCGGCCTGCGGCGCGGGACCCTGGCCGCAGACGACGCGCGGCGCTTCCTCGCCGGCGCGGCTGGCCAGGATGGGCACCTCGCCGCCCGGGCCGTTGAGATGCGGTTCGACGACCTGCAGCACGAAGCCGGCCGCCACCGCGGCGTCGAAGGCGTTGCCGCCGTGCTCGAGGATGCGCATGCCGGCCGCCGCCGCGATCCAGTGCGTCGCCGAAACGGCGCCGAAGACGCCCTGCAGGTCGGGGCGGGTCATGACATCCATGATGGGCGACAGCTTAGCGCATCGCGCGTCATGCGGCATCCTGCCGCGCGGCGCGGTGTCGTGCGGCGGGCCGTCGCATGGCACGCTGCGTCCGCCGGTCGCAGCTTGAAGCCGACGGCGCGAGACGTGCCGCAAGGAGGACAGGATGATGACCAATCTCAAGGCCCGCGACGTGATGACCCGGAAGGTGCTGTCGATCAGCCCGGAAACCCCGGTGCGGACGCTCGCCGCATTCCTGATCGACCACCGCATCAGCGCGGTGCCGGTCATCGACAACGGCGGCGTGCCGCTGGGCGTGGTCAGCGAGGGCGACCTGCTGCGCCGGGTCGAGATCGGGACCGAGCGCAAGAAGGCCTGGTGGGTGTCGATCCTGGCCGATGCCGACGACGAGGCCCGCGAATTCGTCAAGACCCATGGCCTGATCGCCGCCGACATCATGACCCGCGGCATGATCGCGGTCGATCCGGACGCCGAACTCGCCGCGATCGCCAATCTTCTCGAAAGCAAGCGCATCAAGCGCGTCTTCGTCCTCGCCGGCGGCAAGATCGACGGCGTCATCACACGCTCGGACATCGTCAAGACCCTGATGCGCCGTCCCGAAGCGACGGCGCGCCGGCGGCCCGACGCCGAGATCCACGACGCCATCGAGGCCGAGATCCGCAAGGAAGACTGGGCGCCGCTGGCCTTCGTGTCCGTCGTCGTCGCCGACGGCGTCGTCGAGCTGACCGGTGCCGTCGGCTCCGCGGCCCAGCGCGACGGTCTGGTCGTTCTTGCCCAGCGCATCGACGGCGTGCGCTCGGTCCGCAATCACCTGGTCGTGCGCCCCGCGAACACGTCCTGGGGCGCGCTCTCGGTCTGAGGGGCCCTGCGCTCAGTCCTCGGCCAGGAAGGCGAGGTAGTCGGCGCGCGCATCGGCGATGGCGGCGGCGAGGAGCCGTGCGCCATCGCCGGGATCGGCGAGCGAGGGATCGGAGCCGATCCGTCCGTCCGGAAATCGGCGGCGGTGGTGATGCGCGTCGCGGTGGCGATCGCCTCCCATTTCGCGCAGCGCCGCCGGGTCGATGCGCCGGTAGGGGTCCATCGTCGCGGCGCGCCGCGTCTGCGGTCGCGCGGCCTGGGCGATGGCGATCTCGCTCGGTGTCGCGTGGATGCCTTCGCGCTCGCCATAGAGAGCCTGGCGGATCGCGTTCGGCCCCGGATATTCCCACCAGCTGCGCAGCTTGAGGCGCAGGCCCGGCGCCGCGGCCGCGGCCGGCACCAGGCTGTTGGCGAGATGCAGATCCTGGAAGACGGCGTGGCAGGGCGCGATGTTCCCGCCATGGCCGTTGAGCACGTAGAAATGCGTGAAGCCCTGTGCGGCCAGCGAGGTCACATAGTCGGCGACGACCGCCATCAGCGTCGTGGCGCGCAGGCTGACCGTGCCGGGAAAGCCGAGATTGAACTGGGCCACGCCCAGCGCGATCGTCGGCCCCACCAGGATGTCGCCGTCTATGGGCATGCCGCGGGCGATCGCCTCGGCGCAGATGGCATCGGTGCCGATGGCGCCGTTCGGTCCGTGCTGCTCGGTGGAGCCGGCCGGGACGACGATGCCGCGCGAGCGGCACAGATAGGCCTGGATATCGGCCCAGGTCGCATCCTGGAGAATCATCGCCGAGGTTAGGAATCGCGCGGCGGCGGCGTCAAGCCGGCCGCTCGTAGCGCACGAAGGCGTGTTCGCGTCCGATGAAGATCCGCGCATAGGCGCGCGTCTGGCGCCACCCCGCCTTCTCGTAGAAGCGACGGGCGGCGAGATTGTCGCGGAAGCATTCCAGGCTGCGGATGCCGCGCCGTTCGCATGCCGCGAGCAGCCGGCGCCCGGCTCCGCGCCCCTGGCGCGCCGGATCGACGAACAGCATGTCCAGATGGCGGCGCGTCGTCAGGCTGAAGCCGACCGGCCGGCCGCCGGCGCTGGCCAGAAGCAGGCGTCGTCGCACGCGGCGGAAGCGGCGCGCGAAGAAGGCGGCGTCGCGCGCGGCGAGCGCGCGGCGGTCGAGGATCGCGGCGAAGGCCGACCGGTAGGAGGCGGCGGCGATCCGCGCCAGCGCCGGGATGTCCTGCGGCGCGACCCGCCGGATCCTCACGACAGCTTCCTCAGGCGCGGGTCCAGCGTGTCGCGCAGCGCGTCGCCGAGCAGGTTGAACCCGAAGGACAGGAACAGGATCGC
>JBIKLI010000426.1:0-3437 GCA_044359885.1 Alphaproteobacteria bacterium
GATACCCGGACGGCGATCCGCCTGACCGGCTCGGGCGACCGGTCAGCCTGCCGGCACAGAGCCGTTGCGTCGCGACGGCCCGGCGGGCGGCGCCCCGCGGAAATGTCGGACGAGCGGCACCCAGTTCAATCGCATATGCATGACCGCCGCAACCGTGAACGCGATCGACGCGACGATATGGACATGGCTCCAGGCGTCGTAGGGGATCCCCAGGAAGGAGCCGGTCGCCGCCTGCTCCTGTGGCACGTCGTGCCACGCGAAAAGCCCCAGCCCGGAGGCGAGCATCGCCACGAGCGAGACCGCCAGGCAGATATCCGTCCAACGCCGCCGCATCTCCGTCCTCCTCGTCGCCGCAGGTCCCGCCGGATGGCGGAGAGGTTCGTTCCTCCGCCGGAAAATGGCCCGCGTCTCGATGTCCGGCAATTCGCGTTTGCGGGCGGCACGGAAAGTCGCGCGCGCACCGGTCCGGCGCGGTGTCCGATGAACGGAACGCCGCAGCCGCGCGGCGCGGGCTCGCATTCGGCGACGCAACGGCATGCGCAACCGGCCGCGGCGCCGCGGACCCGAAGCAAAGCCTGCGGTCCGGAACGGTGCGCGGATCCCGGACCGCGCCAGGAAGAAATCCGCGCAATCCCAGCCAGGGATCCAGTCCCGGGGCGTCGCGTCGGTGCCGGGCGCTGGGCGCGGCGGCCGCCGCGCCCGGACGCCTGATCGGCGGTCTGCGATCCGCCGCCGCCGGAGGACGACCGGGCTGCGTCCTCTCAGGTCACGGGAAAGCGGTCGCCATAGGGCCGGAAGTCGCCATCGCGGCGCCAGCGCGCCGACGCGTCGCGCAGCGCCGCCTCGTCGACCTCGATCCCGAGGCCGGGACGGTCGATGACGCCCCAGTGGGCCGAGTCCGCGATGGGCAGCGGTGTCGTCAGGATGTCGTGCGCGAGAAGCTGGTGGGTCTGCTGGCTGCCGCGGGCCAGGTTCGGCAGCGTCAGCAGGATGTGATGGCAGGCCGCGGCTGCGATCCCGAACTCGCCATGCGTGTGCTTGTGCACCAGGATATCGGCGCTCGCGGCCATGTGGCACAGCGTATGCCAGCGACGCAGCGAGCCCACGAAATAGGGAGAGAACCCCATATGGTCGACGGCGTGCTCGGCGATGATCCGCGCCGCGTCCGCTTCGGTCCAGAGAAACTCGTTGGCGCAGACGGGCACGCCCGTCATTCGGGTCAGTTCCCGCCAGTTTGCGTGCCGGCCACCCTTCGTCGGCGCCTCGACGAAGTCGAGCCCGACGGCCGCATGCATCCGCGCCACGTTGTGCAGCGCCTCGGCGAAGGGCCAGGCCTGGTTCGGATCGACGCGCAGCCGCGGGCCGGAGCCGAGCGCGTCGCGCACCACCTTGAGCATGGCGAGCTCGGCGTCGAAATCCACGCCGGCCTTGAAGTAGAAGACCGAATGCCCGCGCGCGAGCCCCTCTGCGCACTGGGCGCGCAGACTGTCCGGGTCGCCCCAGGCGAGATAGTAGAAATACTCCACCGTCTCGCGCACCGGGCCGCCGAACAGATGGCTCAGCGGCTGGCGCGCCGCCTTGCCGCAGAGATCCCAGAGCGCCATGTCGATGCCGGCGAAGGCGAAGGCGCCCGTCATCGCCTCCCACTGCCAGCCGCCATAGACGAACACGTCGCGCGCGATCGCCTCGGTCTGCCACGGCGACCGGCCGAGCACGAAGGGCCGCATCGCCTCGACCGCCGCCAGCGTCGTGGCGGTGTCGCAGTTCATGCAGGATTCGCCCCAGCCGACGAGCCCGTCATCGGTGACGAGCTTCACCACCACGTCCGACACGCCCGCGCGCGAGATGAGCGCGCTCTCCTCGCCATGGCGATAGGGAATGACTGCGGGAAAAGTCTCCATCGCGACGATCTTCAAGGGGGCACTCCGGGTTCCGGGATGTGGTCAGGATCCGCCGGACAGGCCGCGCGGCGGACGGCGCAGGATATCAGGCATGACGACGCGAGGCATCGCCGCGGAAAACCGGTCGGAGATACCCGGGACGGAGCCCGGATTACGCCCCGGCGCCGGTACTGATCCGGGCTCCGTCCCGCGATACCCACTGGCCGCACGCCGCGATGCCACCACGCCGATCGACGGCGCGGGCATGGCCGCGACGCCGCCGATGGGTGCCCGGCGCGCGTTCCGGGAGGGTGTGCTGGTCGAGACATTGAACCCGAAGACCGCCGCGTTCTTCCTGGCCTTCGTGCCGCAATTCGTCGACCCGACCGCCGGCTCGATCGCGGCGCAGTTCGTCCTGCTGGGAACGATCTCGGTGGCGTTCAACACGCTCGCCGACATCGTGGTCGCCTTCGCGGCGAACGGCATCCGCACCGGCGCCGCGGCGCGCCCCGCGCTGATGCGCCGACTGCAGCAGGGATCCGCATCCGCCATGATCGCGCTCGGCGTCGGCCTCGCCCTCGCGAAGCGGCCTGCCAGCTGAGCCGAGCCTACGCCGCGAAAAACCACTACCATTCCTGTCAGCCGTCGGCGATCCGCTCCTTGAACGCGGCGGGGGTGAGGATCGGAACCTCGAAGCCGCCGGCGAGTTCCAGAAGGTCGACATCTCCGGTGACCAGGGCATCCGCCCGGGTCGCGCGCGCGAGCGCGAGAAATGGTCGGTCCGCAGGATCGCGGCACTTCGGAACGGCGATCATGTCGGGCACCGTGGCGGTTTCGCACCATGGCAGATAGTCGCCCAGCAGATCCTCGCGCTCTTCGGCCGTCAGCTTGAACTTTGGATAGGACAGCACGCGGATCAGCTCCGCGGCGGTGTCGTGACTGACCAGGGGACGGATCTTCTGCGACTGCCAAGCCAGACGCAGCCAGGATACGGAACCCGCATGGAACAACAAGGCCGACATTAGGACATTGGTGTCGAGCACGACACGCGGCCCGGTCATCCGGCCTTGCCGGATTTCTTGCGGGCCCAGGCCACTGCGTCGACCACGTCCGTCTCGGTGATGCCGAGATCGGCCAGTCTCGCGCGCACGGCATCGGCGCGGTTGATGCGCACCGGCGTCAGCACGATACGCCCATTGTCCTCGGTCACCTCGAAATACGAGACGCCAGGGCAGGACGACAGCACCGCCTTGGGCAGCGTCAATTGATTCTTCGAGGTCAGCTTGGCCAGCATGGCAAAATCCCGAAAGTAAGGAAGTAAGAGAAAGATACCCCCACCCAGCGGCGTCTTCAATCCCGCCTTGCGCATCTTCGCGCCGCGACCGGCAAGAAGGAGCGCGTGCGATGACCCCGCTGACCCCCGACCTGATGACCGCCGAGGAGCGGATCGCGGAGCTGGGCGAGATCCTGGCGCGTGGGTTCGTGCGGCTTCGGGCGCGGAAGTCCAGAGCTATATCCGCCGACCGTGGAGAGAGTTGCGTCGACTTCGCGGGCGAC
>JBIKLI010000427.1:0-3432 GCA_044359885.1 Alphaproteobacteria bacterium
CGCCGGGTCCCGGCCGAGGCCGGGATCGGCGTCGATTTCGCGATCGCCGACGACATCGAGACCGAGGCGCTGCTCGCGGGCGCGCGCGACCGGCTGCTGGCCGGCACCGACGACGACGATCTGGCGCGCGCGGCGCTCGGCGACCTGGTGCTGCGCGCCGACGCCGCCGGCATCGCCGACCTGCTGGGCAAGCTCGCGGGCGAGCGGCGCCATCTGCGCCGGATGCTGGCCGCGCATGGCGGCGATCCCGAGGCCGCGGTCCGGGCGCTGGCCGCGCGGCTGGGCGTCGATCCCGCGGCGCGCGAGGAGGACCTGGCCGCGGAATTCGCCGCCGGCATGGATCTGGCGGCGATGCGCAGGGCGGCCGGGACGCTGGCGCGGGGCGGCATCAACGACCGGAAGCGCGCGCGCGCCCTGCTGGACTGCCTGGACGCGCCCGATCCGCGCGCCGGCATCGAGGCCTGGCTGCGCGCCTTCCTGACCCAGGAGGGAACGATCCCGAAATCCCTCGCCACGCGCGAGGCGCAGAAGCTCGACCCGCAGCTGCCGGCGCTGCTGCAGGACGAGGCCGAGCGCTGCCATGGTTTCGCCCAGACGCGGCGGGGACTGCGCCAGTTCCGCGCCTCGGCGGCGGCGATCCGCCTCGGCACGCGGCTGGCGACGCTGTACGAGGCGGCCAAGAATGCCAGGGCGCTGCTCGACTACGACGACCTGATCTTCCGCGCGCTGCGCCTGCTGGAGGACGAAGACGCCGCCTGGGTCCGCTTCCGTCTCGACGGCGGCATCGACCACATCCTGGTCGACGAGGCGCAGGACACCAGCGCGGAGCAATGGCGCCTCGTCGAGCTCCTGAGCGAGGAATTCTTCGCCGGCCTCGGGGCCGCCGGCAACCGGCCGCGCACGCTGTTCGCGGTCGGCGACGAGAAGCAGTCGATCTTCAGCTTCCAGGGCGCGGATCGCGACGCCTTCGGCCGCGCGCGCCGCCATTTCGCGGCGCGCGTGACTGAGGCCGGGCAGCGTTTCGCCTCGGTCGACCTCGCCTATTCCTTCCGCTCGGCGCCGGCCGTGCTCGACGTGGTGGACAAGCTCTTCGCGGGCACCGAGGCGCGCGACGGCGTCGCCGACGACCTGACCCGTCATCTGCCGATCCGCGACGGCGACATCGGGCTGTTCGAGCTCTGGCCGCTGGTCGAGCCGCTGGCGGGCGGCGATGACGTCGCCTGGGACGCGCCGCTCGACTATGTCGCCGAGACCGCGCCGCGCGCCGTGCTGGCGCAGCGCATCGCCGGCATGATCCGCGGCTGGCTCGACTGCAGCGAGGCGCTGGCGCCCGGCGGACGCGCGATCCGCGCCGGCGACGTGCTGATCCTGGTCCGCCGGCGCAACGGGTTCTTCGTCGAGATGGTGCGCGCGCTCAAGGCCTGCGGCGTGCCGGTGGCGGGGGCCGACCGGCTGGTCCTGGCCGCGCATATGGCGGTCCAGGATCTGCTGTCGCTGGGGGCGTTCGTGCTGCTGCCGGGCGACGACCATTCGCTCGCCTGCCTGCTCAAGAGCCCGCTCTGCGGGCTTGGCGACGACGACCTGATCGAGCTCTGCCCGGGCCGCGAGGGATCGCTGTGGCGGACGCTGCGCGCGCGCGCCGGCGAGGTGCCGCGCTGGTCGGCGGCGGTCGCGGATCTGGGCCGCTGGCTGGCGATGGCCGACCGGATCCCGCCCTACGAGTTCTTCGCCCGCGTGCTCGGCGCCGATGGCGGCCGCGCGCGCCTCCTCGCCCGGCTGGGTGCGGAGGCCAATGATCCGCTGGACGAGTTCCTCGCGCTGGCGCTGGCCTTCGAGCGCGAGCACGTGCCCTCGCTGCAGGGTTTCCTCCACTGGTTCGATCGCGGCGGGGCCGAGGTCAAGCGCGACATGGAGCAGGGGCGCGACGAGGTCCGGGTGATGACCGTCCACGCCGCCAAGGGGCTGGAGGCGCCGGTCGTCTTCCTGCCGGACACGCTCTCGCCCCCGGGCGGGCGTCACGATCCGAAGCTGTTCTGGCCGGAGCCGGTCCAGGGCGAGGGCGGGGGCGAGGGCGAGGAGACGCCGGTGCTGATCCTGCCGGGCGGCCAGGGCGACGACACGCCGCTCAGCGAGGCCGCCCGCGCGGCGGCGCGCCGGGCGCGCATGCAGGAATATCGCCGTCTGCTCTATGTCGCGACGACGCGCCCCCGCGACCGGCTCTATGTCTGCGGCTGGGCCGATCGCGTGCCGAAGGACCCCGCGAAGGCGGCCAGCGAGGCTGCGGCAGCCCGCGAGTCCAACTGGCATGCGTTGCTCGACGCCGCGCTGCGCGGCAGGCCGGGCGTGCGCGAGGTCGATCTGCCCTGGGGTGGCCCCCGGGCGCTGCGCCTGGGGCCGGCCGACGACGCCGGCGTGGCGGCGACGGCCATGGCCCTGCCCGCCGTCCCGGCACCGGCGATGCCGGGCTGGGCGACCGCGCCGGCGCCCGCGGAACCGCCGCCGGCGGCGCCGCTCAGCCCGTCCGCGCTCGGTGCCGACCCGGCACGCGCCGCCGGGACGCCGGATGGCGCGGCCGCGGCCGCGCGCCGCGGCACGACGCTGCATCTGCTGTTCGAGACGCTGCCGAAGATCGAGGCCGGCGCGCGCGCGGCCCTGGGCCAGCGCATCGTCGCGCGAGAGATGCCCGAGCTCGCCCCCGACGCGCAGGCCGCCCTGCTGACGGAGGCCCTGGCCGTGCTCCAGGCCTTTCCGGCGCTGTTCGGCCCCGAGGCGCGGGCCGAGGTGCCGGTGATCGGCCGCTTCGGTGGCCGCGAGATCTCCGGCCAGATCGATCGCCTGATCATCCGGCCCGGCGAGATCCTGATCGTCGACTTCAAGTCGAACCGGGCGCCGCCGGCCGCGCTGGACGACGTGCCGCCGGCCTATGTCGCCCAGCTCGCCCTCTACCGCGCGCTGCTGGCCCCGCTCTATCCCGGTCGCCCGGTCGCCTGCCGTCTCGTCTGGACCGCTACCGCTACCGGCACCGACTTGCCCTCACCCCTCCTCGACGTCGCCCTGTCGGGCCTGACCCAGGGATCTGACCCCTTGACCCCGGCTTGACCCGGCCGGGAGCGGGTTCCTAAATTCCGGGTCCCGCGCCGGCCCCGGCGCGGCGCTTGCCAGCGAGGCCAGACGCATGAGCGCCACCGTGAAGATCACCGACGGCTCCTTCGAGGCCGACGTCCTGAAATCAGGCCAGCCGGTGCTGGTCGATTTCTGGGCCGAGTGGTGCGGTCCGTGCCGGGCGATTGCGCCGGCGCTGGAGGAGATCGCCCGCGACCTGCAGGGCAAGGTCACGGTCGCCAAGATCAACATCGACGAGAACCCCGCGACCCCGACCAAGTACCGCGTCCAGGGCATCCCGACCCTGATGTTGTTCAAGAACGGCCAGGT
>JBIKLI010000428.1:0-3423 GCA_044359885.1 Alphaproteobacteria bacterium
CCGCCCGCCGAAGCCGAGGCGCGCTACTATGCTCAGGCCGAGGTCATGGCCAGGGCAGCCTGACTCAAACCAAACAGCCTCCGGCAAACCCGGAGCGGTTCAACGTGGTTCTCGCTCCTGGCGGCACAGCGGCTGTCTTCGCCGACCATGCGGGGCAACGCTCCATTGTCTCCTGGAAGGGTGCCGACTTCCATCTCTTCCCGGACGAACTGCCGGACGACATCATCCGCAGTGCCGGTCACCTGCACCTCGGCGGCTGGTCTTTCTTCGCCGCCCCTACCCCTGCGGACCGAAGCGCTGACAGCCGGCAGCCTCGCACGTACCGCTGGCGCGTCGCCGTCCTTCGATCCCGGTTCGTTCCCGATGATCAACTGGATGGCGATCCAGGCGTTCCTGGCCTCTACCAGGAGTCTCGGTTTCGACATCGTCCTGCCCAACTTCCAGGACGGTCGCTTGATCACGCGGTACGACGAGCCGATTGCCCTCGTCATGTGCCTCGCGGAGATCGGCGCCGGTGCGATGGCGAACCTGAGATTCGCTGCATCCGGCGCCCTGATCCACTCACAAGGCGTTGCCACGCCGCTTCCCGCGATCACCCGCGACGCTTTCGACACGACCGGCGCCGGGAATTCATTCGCGGGTCGTTTCCTGGCCCATCTTCTGCGATCCTATGGTCCGCTGGCGGCGGGCGGCGGCGGCGAGATATGCCGCAAATGCCGCCGCCTTTGTGATCGGTGCCCGTCCTCAACCCGACGCCAGGCTGAGGCTGATCGTCCAGAGATGACAGGCACCTGTGCGAACGTGAGACGGCCGGCCTCAGGGTGCCGACCGAACGCCCGGCGCGACAACCGTCGCTACGATGGTGGCAACCCGCAGCGCCACCGTCGCACCAAGATCCTGGGCCACGACAAATTTCGGTGCCCCGCCGTTGAAATCCGTCCCACTGCGAGATATGTCGCGGACATTGGGGCTTTGGAGCCAGATCCTGGGAGGGTGTTCCAATGAAAGCGGTCTTGCTGGCGGGATTGACGGTGGTGGGGTTCGTCGCAGGCACGGCGCCGGCGATGGCGACCGATGCGGCCGCAGGCGAACAGGTCTTCAGGCGCCTCTGCTCGGCCTGCCATATCGCGACCGCGGACGGACGGCGGGGGGTGGGTCCCAGCCTGTGGAACGTCGTAGGCCGGAAATCCGGAACGGTTGAAGGTTTCCGCTACTCGGCGGCCAACCAGAACGCCAACATCGTCTGGACCCCGGAGATCCTCGACAAGTACCTCACCAATCCGCGCGCCGTCGTGCCCGGAACGACCATGGCTTTCGCCGGGATCAGAAACGATGGCGAGCGCGCCAACCTGATCGCTTATCTGCAGACCCTCAAGTGATCGTCCTGGCAAGCGCAGGATAGGCGTTGGCCAGAGCCGCACCGGCCCTGCGTTTACGCGTCCATAAGGGCGTCAGCGCAGGGCAGCGCGCAACTTGAGCCTGCGACCGGGGGGCGAGGTTGACCGCGCGTAGATGCATGGCGAACGCCGATGCGACAACGTCAACCTCTCCGGCTGCCTGATATCGACGCTCGTGACGCGTCAGGACAACACGATCCGACGACCGCGGCGGGCGGAAACGAACGGCCAACCCACCGGTCAGGCGGCGCGCTTCAATGAAAAGCGCGACCAGATCGCGGTGAGAGACTCGACGAGGTGGCGGATCTCTTCGGCGCCGTGCAACGGCGTCGGGGTTATGCGCAGCCGTTCGGTACCGCGCGGCACCGTAGGGTAGTTGATTGCCTGCACATAGACCCCATGATCGGCCAGCAACTCGTCGCTGATCCGCTGACACAGGACCGGATCGCCGACCATGACCGGCACGATATGACTGTCGTTCGCCATCACCGGGATTCCCGCCTCGGTGAGCCGGCGGCGAACTTCGGCGACCACCGCCTGGTGGTTCCGCCTCTCGGCCGAGCTCTCCTGCAAATGCCGCACGCTTGCGAGCGCGCCCGCGGCGACGGCAGGTGGCAGCGACGTCGTGAAGATGAAACCGGACGCGAAACTGCGGACGAAATCGCAGAGCGCCGTCGACGCGGCGATATATCCGCCGACGACACCGAACGCCTTCCCGAGCGTACCCTCGATAACGGTCACCCTGTCCGAGAGGCCTTCGCGCTGGGCGATGCCCCCGCCGCGAGGCCCATAGAGACCGACCCCGTGGACCTCGTCGAGATAGGTCATTGCCCCATGGCGTTCAGCGACGTCGCATAGTTCGGCGATGGGCGCGATGTCGCCGTCCATCGAGTACACCGATTCGAAAGCGACGAGCTTCGCCGCATCGCGCGGCAGATCGGAAAGCTTGCGCTCCAGGTCGCGCGGGTCGTTATGCGCGAAGATCCTACGCGGCGCGCCCGAATGCCGAATGCCCTCGATCATCGATGCGTGGTTCCCGGCATCGGAGAGAACGATGCAATTCGGCAGGCGCGCCGCAAGCGTCGAGAGCGACGCCCAGTTCGACATGTATCCGGAATTGAACAGAAGTGCGGCCGGCTTGTCGTGCAAGCGAGCCAGCTCGCGCTCGAGAAGCACATGATAGTGGTTGTTGCCGGAGATGTTGCGGGTGCCGCCGGCTCCGGCCCCGCAGCGGTCGAGCGCTTCGTGCATCGCCTCGAGCACCTTCGGGTTCTGACCCATGCCGAGATAGTCGTTCGAGCACCAGACGGTCACCTTGACCTGTCCGTCCGACCCGTGTCTCGTCGCGGCCGGGAACTCGCCACGATGGCGCTCGATGTCGGTGAACACCCGGTACCGCCCCTCGCGACGCAGCCCATCCAGCTTCTCGGCGAAGAAATCCTCGTAATTCATGACGGCGTCCCCTTCCCTGTACGTTCGACGTCCGCTGCCTGCGTCCGATCCGGAACGCCACCACCCCAGAGGAGCGATTGCGGGATCGGAAGAATCATGAAGAGATGTTCGGCGATCGCCAACGTCAGCAGCGTGGCAACGATCACCGCTTGCGCGCCGTCGAAACCGGCGGCACCGTGATCATAGGCCGACTTCCAAAGCGGCATCGCCACGAGCACCGCGAGCCCGACTGTCACCGGGAACAGCGGGGAAACCGGTCCCCGCGAGAAATAGCTCCCGAGATATCGCAGGTGATCGGGCAGGAGTTCCTCGCCGAGGTTCGGCACCCCGAAATGCAGATTCAGCTTGGCGCTTGCGCGCATACTCCATAGGACGGCGAAACACCAGATCGCCGTGAGGTTCGCGCCGCCCCAGCTGGCGCCGACGACCAGGATGCCGGCAGCGACCAGCGCGATCTCATGATAAAGTATCGCCTGCACTGCCAGGGAGAACCGCACGACCCCGGTTGCAGGCGGGCAGGGCAGGCGACGAGGCCCGACGACAGCACCGGTCAGGAAAGCGATCTCGACGCAGG
>JBIKLI010000005.1:0-36097 GCA_044359885.1 Alphaproteobacteria bacterium
CGGCTGCTCGATGAGATGGAACCGCGCGCAGGCTTCCAGCGCCTCGGCGAAGTCCGGCGCGTCGGCGATCGCGGCGAAATCCTGCGCCAGACGCGCGCGGTCGCGCGCGGCGATGCCGGCGATCAACGCTTCCTTCGAACCGAAATAGGTATAGGCGGCGCCGGCGCTCACCCGTGCGGCGCGCGCGATGTCGGCCATCGTGGCGGCATGGAAGCCGGCGCGCGCGAAGCAGCGTTCCGCGGCGTCGAGAAGACGGTTGCGACGCGCCGTCTGCTGGTCGGCGGAGAGGCGAGGCATGGCGGAGTCCGATAATGAACGTTCGTTATCGACGTAGCCCGGCGCCGAAGCCGGTCAACAGCGCCATCGCCGCGGCTCAGCCTTGCGGCCAGCGCGTACCGGGGTCCAGCGGATAGATCGGCCGCGGGATGCGCCGCCATGCGACACGGGACAGGATCGGCGTCGTCAGGCCCGGCACGTCGACCTCGATGATCCGCTCGTCGGCGAACAACATGTCGAAGGCCGCGCGGAAATGGCCGCGCGACTTGACCACCAGCGACCGGACCTGCGCCAGGTCGACGCCAAGCATCTCGAAATAGGCGGGGTCGGAGGCCTGCTGCCGGATCGAGCCGACCACGACGCGGATGCCGCCGACCTCGACCAGCGCGGCGGGTCCCAGCCGCAGCGTGCGCCCCGCGCCGATGCCGCGGCGGCCCACGGTCTCGCCGTCGCATAGCGCGATCACGCGGCCCGGGGCTTCGAAGGGGCGCGAGAATTCCTGGGTCTCGGCGCGGTTGAACCGCACCTGGAAGGCGGCACCGGCGCCGAGCGCATGCGCCTGGGCGGCGAGCGGCGGATCGTAGAACGGTCCGAGCACGCAGCCGGCGACGCCGGCGGCATGAAACGCCTCCAGGATCCAGGTCGTGTTGCCGCGCCCGCCGCCGCCCGGATTGTCGGCGACGTCCGCGAAGAGCAGCGCCGGCGATGCCGGATCCTGGCCCGCCGCGCGCGCACGGGCGGTCGCCGTCTCGAGATCGGCCAGCCGCGGCACGAAGCGCCGGCGCGCGGCCCAGGCATGGGACGCGACGGCGTCGGCAACCGACTCGGCCGTCGCGACGTCGGTGGCGGCGACGATCACGGCGACGCCGTTCTTCGGCGTGTCGCCGCTGGTGAAGCCCGAGAGCACGCCGACCTCGATCACGCCGTCCCGGCCGACGAAGGACTGGCCGTGGTCGATGATGTCGCGATAGGGCGCCCCCGGCTCGGTGCCCTGGGTCACCGACGGCGGCGCCAGCGGCAGCTTGCGGAAGGCGGCGCGCGGCCGCAGGCCGGCAAGCATCGCGCGCATGTGCCGGGCGCAGTCGGCGCCGCGCTCCAGCATGTCGACATGCGGATTCGTCCGGTAGGCGACCAGGATGTCGGCGGCGCGCACCATGCGCGCGCTGACGTTCGCGTGCAGGTCGAGCGTGGCGACGACCGGCACGCGCGCCCCGACCAGGTCGCGGACGGCCTCGAGGATGGTCGCGTCCGGATCGGCGTCGCCCGTGGCATCGGCGGCGCCATGCAGGGACAGGTAGACGCCGTCGAGGGGCCCGGCGGCGCCGAGCCGGGCACGCAGATCGGCGAGGAACCAGTCGAAAAACCCCTGATCGCAGGGTCCGCTGGCGCCGACGGCGGCCAGGATCGCGGGATGCCGGGCCCAGGCGCCCGTGGCGTCCATGGCGCGCGCGAAGCCGAGGATGGTGCGCGGGCTGCGCGGCGCGGCGGCATCCAGGTCGGCGGCGAGCGCACCGCCCGCAAGCAGGACATTGGCCTCGAATTCGGCACGGGTGGCGACCGGCGCGTGGAAATTCGATTCGAGCATGAAGCCGCCCACCGCGATGCGTGGCGCTGACGACGTGGCTGCCATGGCGGCTCTCCCGGATGCGACGGCTGCAGACTATCACCGGTCGCGCACGGCTGATGCACATGCCGCGGCGCGCGTGATAGACAGTCGCGGCCCCATCCGAGGGGAACGCCCCCATGCAGCACGCCGAACCCCAAGACGCCGCGACGACCCGCGACCATGCGCTGCGCATGGCGCTGGTCAACGAGGTTCATGCCCGGCCGTTCCTCGCCCTGTCTCCGCCGGAACGCGCGTCGCTGCTCGCGATGACCTCCGGCGAGGGCGGGGCTGCGGCCGACCGGGCCCATCTCGTGTCCCTGTGCGAGCGCTATGGCGCGCCGGTTCCGCCGGCCGGCGCCAACCACCATGTCGTCCGGCTCGACGCGGTGACGCTGAAATGGGAGCGGCACGGCGAGTTCTGCACCTGGACCTTCCTGCGCGCGGGCGGCTTCGGCGAACCCTTCGCCGGCATGCCTGTCGAGGCGGTCCCGGCCGACTGGGTCCGCGCCATTCCCGGCGAACGCCTGGTCGCCACCCATGTGGCGGTCTTCGGCCGCGACGCAGGGCCGCCCGGCGCCGACGACCTTGCGCGCTGGCTGCACGCGGATTTCCTCGCCGGATCGGTGGTCGCCGGCGGGGCGGCGTCGGTCTGGACGGATTTCCGCGTCCATGCCGACGGCTACGGGCGGATCGTCGTCCAGGACCGCGGCCTCGCGCCGCGCCAGGGCGGGCGCATGGTGCAGCGGCTGCTGGAGATCGAGACCTATCGCATGATGGCCCTGCTGGCGCTGCCGCTGGCGCGCGAGATCGGGCCGCGGATCGGACACGCCGACCAGGAACTGCTGCGCGTGATGGATGCCATGGCGACGGCGGCCGACATCGCGGCACAGCGCCGTCTGCTCGACCGGCTGACCGCGCTGTCGGCCGGGATCGAGCGCGACACGGCCGCGTCCGACTACCGCTTCGGCGCGGCGCGCGCCTATGGCGAGCTCGTCGACCGGCGCATCGCCGAACTGCGCGAGCAGCGGATCGAAGGGCTCCAGACCTATCGCGAGTTCATGGACCGGCGCTTCGTGCCCGCGCTCAGGACCTGCGAGACCGCGGCCGCGCGCCTCGCGCAGATGTCGCGGCGCCTGACGCGTGCCGGCGCCCTGCTGCGCACGCGCGTCGAGATCGCCGTCGAGGCGCAGAACCAGGAGGTCCTGGCCTCCATGGACCGGCGCGCGCGGCTGCAGCTGCGGCTGCAGGAGACGGTGGAGGGGCTGTCGGTCGCCGCGATCACCTATTACCTGGTCGGCCTCTCCGACTATGGGCTGCGCGCGCTCGAAGCTGCCGGCCTGCGGTTCGAAAGGGACGTCGCGACCGGCGTCGCGATCCCCGTGGCCGCGGGGCTGGTCTGGTACGGCCTGCGTCGGCTGCGCCGGACCTTGTCGCGCGACGAGGGACGCTTCGACGCGGCCGGCGACAGGTAGGGGCGATGCCGCGCGAGACTTTCGACGCGGTGATCGTCGGCGCGGGGGCGGCGGGGCTGATCTGCGCGATGGCAGCGGGACGCCGGGGGCGGCGGGTCCTGCTGCTCGACCATGCCGGCGAGCCCGGCCGCAAGATCCTGATCTCCGGCGGCGGACGGTGCAACTTCACCAATCTCGACGTGCGGCCGGAGCGGTTCTTTTCCGCCAATCCCGATTTCTGCCGGTCCGCGCTGGCCCGCTACACCCAGCACGACTTCATCGCCCTGGTCGACAGCCATGGCATCGCCTGGCACGAGAAGACCCTGGGCCAGCTCTTCTGCGACGGCTCGGCGCGACAGATCGTCGACATGCTGGTGGGCGAGTGCCGCGATGCCGGCGTCGAGCTGCGCATGGGCCAGCGCGTCGGGGACGTCGCCCACGACGGCGGCTACGTGCTGACCCTGGGGTCGGGCGAGATCGCCGCGCCGGCGCTGGTGCTGGCAACGGGCGGGCTCTCGATCCCCAAGCTGGGCGCCACCGGCTTCGCCCACGAGACGGCGCGCCGTTTCGGCCTCGCCGTCACCGCGCTGCGCCCGGCCCTGGTGCCGCTGGTCTTCGGCGCCCGGGATCTGGAATTCATGCGTGCGCTGAGCGGCCTTTCGGCCGAGGTGACGGCATCGTGCAACGGCACCGCGTTCCGCGAGAACCTGCTCTTCACCCATCGCGGCCTGTCGGGGCCCGCGATCCTGCAGATCTCGTCGTGCTGGCGGGAAGGCGACGCCATCGCCATCGACCTGCTGCCAGGCACGGATGCGGCAGCGGCGCTGCGCCAGCGCAAGCGGGCCCGGCCGCGCGCGGCGCTGGCGACGCTGCTGGCCGAGATGCTGCCCCAGCGCCTCGCGCGGGCGCTCGCGCCCGAGGCGCTGCGCGAGCGTCCGGCCGGCGAGATCCCGGATCGCGACCTCGACGCGCTGGGCGCGACGCTCGATGCCTGGCGCGTCCAGCCGGCCGGCAGCGAAGGCTACGCCAAGGCCGAGGTCACGCTCGGCGGCATCGACACGGCCGGCCTGTCCTCGCGCACCATGGAGGCGCGCGCGCTCCCCGGCCTCTACGCGATCGGCGAGGCGGTCGACGTCACCGGCTGGCTCGGCGGCTACAATTTCCAATGGGCCTGGTCGAGCGGCTGGTGCGCCGGCCAGGCCCTGTGAACCGGCTTCAGCCGCGCGCGTAGAGCTCGGCGCGCGGCGCGAAGCGCGTATCCGGATCGAGCGGATAGACCGGGCGCGCGCAGATCCTGTGGCCCAGGCTGCGCAGATTGGCCGAGGTCGCGCCGGGCGCGTCGATGTTGAAGTTGCGGGCCGCCCAGTCGACGAACATGTGCTTCTCGCAATGCGGCGACTTGACCACGACCAGATCGTAGCGTTTCGGATCGCGCCCTGCGGCGTAGAAGATCGACCGGTCGAAGAGATTCGCGGGCTTGCTCATCGCCACGATCGTGTAGCCGGCATGCAGCAGCACCGCCATGTCGCCGGCGTCGTTGAGCATGCCGCTGGTCTCGTGCGCAGCCCTGCCGCGCGACAGCAGATCGACTTCGACGTCCAGCTCCAGGGGGGCGAAGCGCGGATCGAAGGCGCCGCCCAGCCGGGCGCGGAACCGGCCACCGAGCCCGGCGCGCTTCGCCGCCTCGACCGCCGCGGGATCGACGATCGGCGCCAGCACGCGACCGGCATAGCCGGCCTCGACCAGCGCCCGCAGGATCGCGTTGGAATCGCCGCTGGCGCCCGAGCTGGTGGCGTCGGCGGCGTCGGTGAAGATGGCGGTGCCCTGCAGGGTCTTCGCCCGCGCGATCGCGTCGTCGAGCGAGACCAGCCGCCCCTGCATCAGCGCGCGATCCGGCCAGAAGGCCTCGGCGAGGCGGATCGCCTCGCGCTCGGCCGTCGCGGCGTCGCCTTCCGTCACCACGACCGCCTGGCTGCACAGCTCGGGCACGTCGGTGAAGGGGTTGCCGATCATGAAGCCGGCGGCGAGAGCCGTGCCGTCGCGCTCCAGCGCCTGCGCCTGGCGGATCACCTGGCCGTAGACGCCGGTCTCGGTGATCAGCTCGTCGCCGCGCACGAGCGCCGGCACGACCACGCGCGCGATCGCGGTCTTCGCGCCGCCCAGGATGCGCAGCAGCAGCCGCGCCGCGCGCGCGCCGGTGTCGGCGAAATCGACATGGGGATAGGTGTGGTAGATCGTCACGCCGTCGATCTGGCGCAGCATGCGCTGCGTCAGGATGCCGTGCAGGTCGAGCGAGATCACGATCGGCACCTTCGGGCCGAAGATCTTCCGGCATTCCTCGAGCAGATGGCCCTCGGGATCGAGTTCGCCCACCGCCCCCATCGCGCCATGCATCGAGAAATAGACCGCGTCGATCCCGTCGGCGCGCGCGCGGACATGGTCGAGCAGTTCGCCCGCCAGCCGCGCGAAACCCGCCTGCGACAGGATACCGGCGCTGAAGGGCCGCGCGCTGTAGGCCGGGACGAGTTCGATTCCGGGCGCCGCTTCCAGCACCGCGAGCGCGCCGCCGATCGAGGTGTTCATGCCGCGCTGCAGGTCGAACACCTCCTGCCCGCGCTGGATGACGAACTGCTCGTAGGCGCTCTCGACCGGATTGAAGGACGAGATCTCCTGCATGCATTCGACGACGAGAATCCGCGGCATCGCTTCCCCCTGGCTGACGACGATGGCACGGCCGCTTCACGGGCGACGGCGGGCGATGCCGGCCGGCAGGATAGGCGTATCGCGCGCCATCGCGAAAGGGGAGGCGGCGCTGGAGCGGGTGAAGGGAATCGAACCCTCGTCGTGAGCTTGGGAAGCTCCTGCTCTACCATTGAGCTACACCCGCGCGCCGTCGACGATTGTATAGGCAAGCACCCCGGAAGGGGCAAGTGGCAGCGGGAGCGGGATTGACACCGGACGCCGGTCGCGCTTATTTCCGGTCACGTGGCGATTTGAGCCGGCCGGCTTGCGGGCCACGTTAAACAATCCGCTAAAAGGTCGGTGGTAGTCCCGAAAAGACGCCCTGGCCGTAGGCCGGGGCGTTTTCGTTTGCGAGGGGACGATGGGCAAGGACAGGACGCGGGAGACGAGGAACTGGGGCGCGCGCACCCGCGCGGTGCGCGGCGGCGTGGATCGTTCGGGTCATCAGGAGACGGCCGAGGCGTTGTACATGACCTCGGGCTTCGTCTACGACAGCGCCGCCGAGGCCGAGCAGGCCTTCGCGTCGAAGAAGAGCACGCGCTTCGTCTATTCGCGCTTCGGCAATCCCACGGTCGCGATGTTCGAGGAGCGGCTGCGGCTGCTCGAAGGCGCGCAAGCCTGCCGGGCGGTCGCCAGCGGCATGGCGGCGGTGTCGGCGAGCCTGCTGTCCCAGATCCGCGCCGGCGACCGGGTCGTTGCCAGCCGGGCGCTGTTCGGATCGTGCCAGTACGTCGTCGGCGAGTTGCTGCCGCGCTACGGCGTCGAGAGCGTCTTCGTCGACGGCACCGACGAGGCGCAATGGCGCGAGGCGCTGGCCCGGCCGGCCAAGGCGGTCTTCCTCGAATCGCCCTCCAACCCGATGCTCGAGGTCATCGATCTGCCGATGGTCGCCGATCTGGCCCATCGCGCCGGCGCACGCGTCGTCGTCGACAACGTCTTCGCGACGCCGCTGCTGCAGAAGCCGCTGGAGATGGGCGCCGACATCGTCATCTACTCGGCGACGAAGCATATCGACGGCCAGGGCCGCTGCCTTGGCGGCGCCGTGCTCGGCTCGGCCGAGTGGGTCGAGAGCGAGCTGGTGCCGTTCCTGCGCCATACCGGCCCGGCGCTCTCGCCGTTCAATGCCTGGACGCTGGCCAAGGGGCTGGAGACGCTGTCGCTGCGCGTCGAGGCGTCGTGCGCGACCGCGCTTGCGCTCGCCCGGCGCTTCGAGGGGCACGAGAAGCTCGCGGCGCTGCGCTACCCGTTCCTGCCGTCGCATCCGCAATACGCGCTCGCGCGCCAGCAGATGAAGGCCGGCGGCACCGTCGTCACGCTGGGCTTCCACGGCGGCAAGGCGGCCGCGTTCCGGTTCCTCGACGCGCTGCAGATCGTCGACATCTCGAACAATCTCGGCGATTCGAAGAGCCTCAGCTGCCATCCGGCCACCACCACCCACCAGCGGCTGACGCCCGAGCAGCGCGCCCATCTGGGCATCGACGACGGCACGGTCAGGCTGTCCGTCGGCCTCGAGGACCCGGCCGACCTGGAGGCGGATCTGGCGCAGGCCCTCGACGCGGCATGACCCGTGCGCCTGGACAAGCCGGGCCGGGCTCCTAGAATCCGTCCCTTGACTGGAAGAGGCGTTGGCAGATGTACAGCGAGACCACGCAGGGCATCACCGTGACCGTGCGCCCCGTCTTCCTCGAGGAGCAGTCGGCGCCGGCCGAGAACCGGTTCGTCTGGGCCTATTTCGTGCGCATCCAAAACGGCAGCGGCCGGACGGTCCAGCTGCGCAGCCGCTACTGGCACATCACCGACGCCCGCGGCCGGGTGCAGGAGGTGCGCGGACCGGGCGTGGTCGGCGAGCAACCGGTGCTTCGCCCCGGCGACAGCTACGAGTATAATTCCGGCACGCCGCTGTCGACGCCCTCGGGCATCATGCGCGGCGCCTACCAGATGGAGGCTCTCGACGGCGAGCGTTTCGATGTCGCCGTGCCGGCCTTCTCGCTCGACTCGCCGCACGAATCCGTCCGCCTGAACTGAGCGGGCGCGACAGCCGAAAGGACAGATCGCCTTGACCAAGCCGACGCCGAAGAGGCCGGGCGACCGCCCGACGCGCGACCAGGCACAGGAGGCCGTCCGCACCCTGCTGCGCTGGGCGGGGGACGATCCCGACCGAGAGGGGCTGCTGGGCACGCCCGACCGCGTGGTGCGGGCCTACGAGGAATGGTTCGCCGGCTATTTCGAGGATCCCGTCGAGATCCTCAAGCGCACCTTCGAGGAGACCGACGGCTACGACGAGATGGTGGTGCTGCGCGACATCCGCTTCGAATCCTATTGCGAGCACCATGTCGCACCGATCATCGGGATCGCGCATGTCGGCTATCTGCCGGACCGCCGCGTGGTCGGCATCTCGAAGCTGGCGCGGATCGTCGAGATCTACGCCAAGCGGCTGCAGATCCAGGAGAAGATGACCGCCCAGATCGCCAACGCGATCGCCGGCGTGCTGATGCCGCGCGGCGTCGGCGTGGTGATCGAGGCGACCCACCAGTGCATGACCACGCGCGGCATCCACAAGCCGGGGGTCGCGATGATCACCAGCCAGATGCTGGGCGAGTTCCGCGAGAACCCGGCGACGCGACGCGAGTTCCTGGCGATGATCGGCAACTCGTCCGGGCCGCGTCCGGCGGCCTGACGCGGCGGCGGCGCGAGGGTCGCGGCCCGATGCTCGATTTCCGGCCCGTCGCCTTCGTCGTCGGCTTCATGCTGGCGGCGCTGTCGGCCCTCATGCTGTTGCCGGCGCTGGTCGGCCTCGCCGAAGGCGGTTCGGACTGGCGGGTCTTCGTGCGCTCCGCAGGTCTCACCGCCTTCGTCGGCGGCGGCATGATCCTGGCGACGCGCGGCGGGCGCATCCGGCTCAACCAGCGCCAGGCCTTCCTGCTGACCGTGGTCGCCTGGATCGCGATCGCCGCCTTCGCCGCCCTGCCCTTCCTGCTGGCGCCGCTGGGGCTCGACGCCGCGGATGCGTTCTTCGAGGCGATGTCGGGCCTGACTACGACCGGCGCCACGGTGATCGTCGGGCTCGACCGTTGCGACCCCGCGCTGCTGCTTTGGCGGTCGATGCTGCAATTCATCGGCGGGATCGGGATCATCGTCATCGCGGTCGCGGTGCTGCCGCTGCTGCGCGTCGGCGGCATGCAGCTCTTCCGGCTCGAATCCTCGGACAAGTCGGAAAAGGTCCTTCCCCGCGCGGCGCAGATCGCCACCGGGATCGGTTCCATCTATGCCGGCCTCACGCTGCTCTGCGCGCTCGTCTTCTGGGCGCTCGGCATGCCGGGGTTCGACGCGGTCAACCACGCGATGACGACGGTCGCGACAGGCGGGTTCTCGACCCGCGACGCATCCTTTGGCGCCTTCTCCTCGGCTGCGCTGGACATGGCCTGCGTCGTGTTCATGCTCTGCGGCGGCATGACGCTGACGCTGTTCCTGCGCGCCTATGGCGGCGACCGCACCGCGCTGTGGCGTGACACCCAGGTGCGGACCTATCTCGGCCTCTTCGCCGCCTTCAGCCTCGCCATCACGGCCTGGCTGGTCCTGAAAGAGGGCTGGTCGCCTGGCGACGCGCTGCGCCATGCCGGCTTCACCGTCGCCTCCGTGCTCACGACCACCGGCTTCGTCTCCACCGATTGGGGACTGTGGGGACCCTTTCCGCTGGCACTGGTGTTCCTGCTCACCTTCGTCGGCGGCTGCTCCGGCTCGACCTCGGGCGGCATCAAGATCTTCCGCTTCCAGGTGCTGTTCCAGATCGGCCGGGCCCAGACGCGCCATGCGCTGATGCCGTCGGGCGTCTTCGTCCCGAAATACAATCGCCGGCCCATCGGCGAGGCGGTCGCGCAATCCGTGCTCGCCTTCGTGGCGCTCTATGCCGCGACCTGGGCGCTGACCGTCGCGGCGCTGAGCCTGTGCGGGCTCGATCTGGTGACCGCGCTTTCCGGCGCGGCCACGGCGCTCGGCAATGTCGGCCCCGGGCTCGGCGACGTCATCGGCCCGTCGGGCACATTCGCGCCGCTGCCGGACAGCGCGAAGTGGATCGTGTCGATGGCGATGCTTCTCGGGCGGCTCGAAATGATCACCGTGATGGTGCTCTTCACCCGCAGCTTCTGGCGGATGTGAGCCCGGCGGGGGCTACAACGCGAAGGGCGAGAAATGCGCGCGGACCTGGCGCTCCATCTCCGCGTCCAGGTCGTCCATGGTCTGCTTGAGCAGCGCATGCCAGGCCGCCTCGCGCTCGGCGATCGGGATCCCCTCGGCGACGGTGCGAAAGCGCGTGGCACGCGCCTCGCCGCTGGCGACGACCAGGTTCCCAGGCTCCTCGCGCAGTTCGAGCGCCGCGCCCAGGGTCAGATCATAGCGCTTGTCCTGCTGGGTGGTGAAGCTCGCGCGCATGCCGGTGGCGCGGGGCAGGTCGGTCTCGGTCATGGCCGCATCGACGACGACGAAGCGCAGGGCGCGGCCCGGGCCGCCGCCCGCGGCCAGCCTTTCGCGACCCCAGCGCTGCAGCGTCTCCAAGGGACCGAACGGCACCTCGTGTTCGATGTTCGGCCGCCGCATCGGCGGAACATAGGACGTGATCACGTCGACCCGCGCGACCGCGAAACGCATCGCCCCCTTTCCGGCATAGCTGACCGGGGCGAGGCCGGGCGCGATCGGCGTCGAGGTGCAGGCGCCGAGGGCGAGAGCGGCGGAACCGCCGGTCAGGACGGCGCGGCGAGACGGGGCGCGATGGCCTTGCATGGGCATGGTCTCCGGCTGGGCGGCGCTAGAGCGCCGCGATCTGGGTGTCGTCGAAATCATAGGCCGCGTTGCAGAACTCGCAGGTCACGCGCACCACGCCATCGATCTTCATGTCCGCGAGTTCGCCGCGCGGCAGGGCGGCGAGGACGCCGGCGACCCGCACGCGCGAGCAGCGGCAACCATGGCGAAGCGCGCTCGGCCTGTAGATATGCACGCCCTCGGCCAGGAACAACCGGTCGACGAGCTTCCAGCCGGGCAGCGCAGGATCGACCAGCTCGGCGTCGCGCGCGCTGCTCATCAGGATCAGCATGCGTCGCCAGAGATCTTCCTCCTCGTCGCGGTCGAGGTCGATCGGCTGCGACAGATCGCGGCCCTCCGCCGAGCCCTGGGCGCCGCCGGGGGGAAGCGCCTGGACCATCAGCGCGCCGGCCCGCCAGGCGCCGGCGGCGTCGCGGCGGGCCGCGACCTTGAGGCCCGCACGAAACTGCTCCGACTGGTGGAAATAATGATGCGCGCACTCGGCGAGGCTGGCGCCGGTCAGCTCGACGATGCCCTGATAGCGTTCCATGTCGGCGCCCTGGTCGACGGTGAACGCGAGATAGCCGGCGCCGAAGAGCCGCGGCACCGAGAGCGCGCCCGGACCCAGCGCCGCGACCCGGCCGGCGTCGAACTGCGCATAGCCGCGCAACGCGCCTGCCGTCGCGACATCGGCGACCATCAAGCGCACCGGCCCGTCGCCCTTGACCTGGATCGTGAACACGCCGTCGTATTTGAGCGTCAGGGCAAGAGCGGCCCCCAGCGCGACCAGTTCGGCCAGGGCCTGGGCGACCGCTTGCGGATAATCGTGCTGACGCAGGATCCGGTCGACCGCGGGCCCGAGCCGTACCAGCCGCCCTCGAACCGAGCCGACCTGGAACGGCAGGACGATGTCGTCTGCCGGCAGCGATGCCACGTCTTCGATCCGATCGCCGTTCATGCATCCTCCGCGGCCGCCGCCTTCGATACGCCGGCAAGGGGCACCGCCCGCGCCCCCACGACCTCCCATACAGCCCGGGCGCAGGACGATCCAGGGCCGCGTCGCCGCCGCGGCGGTTCAGCCCGCCGCCTTGCGCGCGATCAGCTTGATGCCGGGCTTCAGCGACCAGGCCCGCCACGCCACGGTCAGCCCATGCTTGGCGAGCAGGCGAGAGAGATTGCCGGGGCTGAAATAGATGCAATGCGATGGCGGACAGAACGCGTCCCAGCGGTCGAGGTCGCGCGGCCGCCGCCAATGCCCGATATCGGGCGTCGTCAGGTACAGAAGGCCACCCGGCACCAGCAGATCGGCCAGCGCACGCGTGAACCGGTTGCAGTCGAGGGCGTGCTCGATCACCTCCGAGCAGGCGATCGCGTCGAATCGCTCGCCGTCGAAGGAGGCCTCCTCGAGCATGCCCCGGACGAATCGATTGCCCGGGAAGCGCTGCTGCGCCCAGGCGACCGCCGACGCGTCGGGTTCCAGGCCGGTGGCCATGAAACCCAGTTCGCGTGCCACTTCGACCATGGTGCCGGCATTGCTGCCGACATCCAGGAACCGTCGTCCCTGGGTCGTGCCCAGCATCCGCGCCAGCCGGCGGATCCGGCGACGGTTGCGCACCAGCTTGGACTCGATCTTCGTGAAATAGCCCGTGGTGGCGCCCTCATAGGGATCGGCATACAGCGCCTTCAGCGTCTGCGCGCTGGGCGGCGGGTCCATGTAGACGAGGCCGCAGCCCTGGCAGCGGACCAGGACGCAGGCATCGCGCACCGCGAAGGGCGCGGCCGGGGAGGCGCAGATCGGGCAGGCCATCGCGATGGAAATCCTCTGCTTCGGCCGCAGCCTCAGCGGAACACGAGATGCGGCAAGGTCATCGTGATCCAGGGCACGTAGCTGATCAACATCAGCGCCCCGAACACGACGGCGATGAAGATCCAGAGATAGCGCATCATCTCGTCGACGCCGCAACGTGCCACCTGCGCGGCGGCGAAGAGATTGACGCCGAAAGGCGGGGTGATCATGCCAAGCGCGAGATTGACGACCATCACCGTCCCGAAATGCACCCCGTCGATCCCCAGGCGCTCGGCGGCCTCGGCCAGGATCGGCGCCAGCACGATGATCGAGGCCGAGGTCTCGACGAACATGCCGACCACGAACAGGAAGAGATTCACCGCAAGCAGATAGGGGCCCGCGCCGTCGAACGAGGTCGCGATCCATTCCGCCGCCGCGTCCGGAACGCCCTGGCGGTTCAGCAGCCAGCTGAAGACCGCGGCGCAGGCGATGATGAAAAGGATCACGGAGCTGGAGACCACCGACTTGCGGAAGATCGCGAACAGGTCCCGGACCGCGATCTCGCGATGGACGAAAAGCCCCACGACCAGGGCGTAGACCACCGCGATGACCGAGGCCTCGGTCGGGGTGGTGACGCCGCCATAGATGCCACCCAGCACGATGAACGGCATCAGCAGGGCGAATCCCGCCTGCCGCGTCGCGACCGCGAAGGGCAGCCGCCCGATGCCGTCAGCCTTGCCCCAGCCCTTGATCCGGCACCAGATCAGCACCGTGGCGATCAGCGAGGCCCCGATCAGGATGCCGGGCCCGAAACCGGCGATGAACAATTCGGGAATCGACGTCTGGGTCGTGACGCCGTACAGGATCATCGGGATAGAGGGCGGGATGATCACGCCGAGTTCGGCGGCGGTGGCCTGAAGGGCGGCGGCGAAAGGCACGGGATAGCCGGCGCGCACCAGCGCCGGGATCATGATCGCGCCGATGGCGAAGGTCGTCGCCACGCTGCTGCCGCTGATGGCGGCGAAGATCATGCAGGTGATGACGCAGGTCGCCGGCAGGCCGCCCTGGATGCCGCCCACGATCGAGCGCGCGAATTCGACCAGCCGGCGCGAGATGCCGCCGACCTCCATCAGATTGCCCGCGAGGATGAAGAACGGGATCGCCGCCAGAGGGAAGCGGTCGAGAGAGACGAAGAGCTGCTGCGCGACGACGATCAACGGAAAGCTGGTGAAGGCGTTGATCCCGACGACGGCCGCGATGCCGATGGAAACGGCGACCGGGACGCTGGCGGCGAACAGCACCAGCATCGCGACGAGCATGGCGCCACTCATATCGCGGCCTCCAGCTCTTCGGCGCGGCGGTCGAGGAAATGCGCGAGCGCGCCCAGCATGGCGAAGACCGCGCCCACGGGGATCGCCGCATAGCCCCAGGCCATGGAGACCTCGAGCCCCGCCATCTCCTGGAACCTGACCCGGCTGGCCATCGTCCAGCCGAACCAGAACATGATCCCGCACATCGTCAGCACCATCGCCAGCGCCAGCCCCTCCAGCGCCGCGCGCAGCCGCGGCGGCGCGAGGCGCCAGGCGATGTCGATCGAGACCAGCGCCCCTGTCCGGACCGCGACCGCCAGCCCGACGAACGCCATCCAGATCAGCGCGGTTCGGACAAGCGCCTCGGACCACACCGACGGGGTCTCGGTCGCGAACCGCGCCACCACCTGCCACATCCCGGCGCAGACCGCGAGCGCCAGCGCCGCGCCGGCGATTGCGGCCGCCAGCGTCGTGCCGATGCGGTCGCCCGCGAGGATGGCCGCGCGCAGGCGCCGGCGCAGGCCGTCGCCCGATCGCAGCCAGAAGGCCAGCACCAGAACGGCGAGCGTCGCCAGGCCGGTCACCTGCAGGGGCAGGACGTTCATCGCGTTCATCGCGTGGTTTCCCCCTCGCGCAGCCCGGCCGCGGCGGGACGACGCCGCGCGTGCCGGGACGACGCCCGACGCGCGCGGCGCGGCGCGCTCAGTTCGGCTTCCAGTCGCGGATCCGGCGCAGGGTCGCGGCGTCCAGCGTCCGCTCCCACTCCGCGAAGGCGGGGGCGAGCGCGGCCTGGAAGCTGGCGGTGTCGACCTGGGTCACCACCGTCATGCCACGCTTGCGCAGTTCCTCGACGCCGCTGGCGTCGTCGGCCGAGACGCGATCGCGATTGGCCTTCTGGGCCGCGCGCGCCGCCTCCTGGAAATGAGCCCGGTCGGCGGCGGAGAGCCGGCCGACGGTGGCCGGATTGCAGATCATCACCGACGGCGAATAGACATGGTTGGTCAGCGTCATGAAGCGCTGAACCTGATTGATGTTGTTGGCGACGATGACCGAGATCGGGTTCTCCTGCCCGTCGACCGTGCCCTGCTGCAGGGCGGGGATCAGCTCGCTGAAGGCCATCGGCGTCGGCAGCGCGCCGAGGGTGGAAAAGGCGCGCATATGCACCTGGTTTTCCATGGTGCGCACCTTCAGCCCGCGCAGGTCGGCCGGGGCATTCACCTCGCGACGCGAGTTGGTCAGGTGCCGGAACCCGTTCTCGGTCCAGATCACGCCGACCAGGCCGCGCGCGGTGAAACGCTGCAGCACCGACTGGCCGATCTCGCTGTCGAGAACGCCGCGCGCATGGGCCGAGTCGCGGAACAGGAACGGCACGTCGAAGATGCGGACTTCGGGCACGAAGTTTCCGACCGGGCCGGTCGAGGTGAAGGTGCAGTCGATCGTGCCGATCTGCACGCTTTCGATCATCTCGCGCTCGTTGTCGTTGCGCTGGGTGACGACGCGATAGCGGCCGCCGGTCAGGCGCTCGAACGCCTCCTTGAAGGCCGCACCGGAGGCGCCGGTATGGCTGTTCACGGGCAGCGCGTGATGGACGGTGATCTGGGTCTGGGCCGTGGCCGGCAGCGACAGCAGGGCGCCGAAAAGGCCAGCGAGGAGCGACGCGCGAGCGATCATGGAAATCTTTCCTCCTGTTTTGCGGGATTTCGTGCTTGACGGTCCCCGCTCCTGCCGGGATCGGGCCGACCGGCATCCGCACGCCGTGTCGCGTCCATTTACCTGTCGGGATCGCCGCCGTCCACTCTGTCCCGGCAGGCCCGGGCGAACCGAACGGGACGCTGGCCCGGGCGCCGCCATCCCCTATGCTGTCGCGCCGCGCCGGCGTTGCCGACATGGTCCGGCTGGAGCGCGGCGCAGATCAGCGACGGCACGTCGGTCGCCAGGAGAGACCGGGCATGGCAAGCCCTCTGGAATTCGATCTCGGTCAGGTGGCGGAGCGGCTCGGATGCCGCTACCTGATCGCCACCGGTCTGACGGCCGCCGAACTGACCGGCATCGGCCGCCTCGGTCTGTTCATCAAGATCTACGCGCTCGAGGACGGCCCCCGGGGCCCGGGCCTGGAACAGCCCGAGGATCCCGCGATTTCCACCCTGCGGCTGGGGCGATGCGCCGGGCTCGCGGCATGCGGCCCCATGCTCGCGCCGGAGGTTCCGGCCGTCTGGTGGCTCGGCGGATTTGCCGATGCCGCGCAACTCGTCCAGGCGGCGCGGACCATCGCCGGCGCCCGGAACATCGCCGCCGATCTGATCCTCGCCGAGGTCCCAGCGGCCACGCCGGACATGACCGACGCGCCGGGCAACGATGGCCTCTCCGGCGCGCTGCAGGAAATCCTTGGCGCAACCCACATTCTCGATTTCGCCGCGCGTGCCCATCGCCACGCGGCCGTGGTTCTGCCCCGATTGGGGCCGGGTCCGCAGGCCCGCACGGCGATCTCATGCCGGCTGGCGATCGCACGTGGCGATCTCTCGGCAGCCACGAGCCTCGCCGACACCATGGCCACCGGGCCGGCGAACAGATCGCGGGGCGGCGCTTTGCGCGGCGCGATCGCAACCCGCCGGTTGTCTTCGGTTCTGGCGCAGACCGATCCCGTCGCGGACCTCATGGGGAACCTGCTGGCGAGAGCACATCGCCGTCCACGCGTCGACCCACGGATCGAGACCATTCTTCACGACGGATCATCCGCGATCGGGGCGCGGCTGGTGCTGGCGCTTCATCTCGCCCATGTCGAGGGGGCAACGGAGGCCGTCGCGGCGCTGCCGCAGGCCACGCAGGATGGATCCGATGCGACCGGCGGGTGGCCGGTGGCGCTCTGGAAGGATTTCGCCGCCGCCCTGCCGGAGGATCCCCACCTGCGCGTGTCCATCGCCACAGGATTGTCGGCGCGCGGTTTTCAACATGGCGCCCGCCAGATTCTCGACCTCGTCCTTGCCACTCCCGGGATCGCAGCCTCAGGACTGTTCGAAGCCGGCAAGGCGCTCGACGTCCTCGGCGAGCCCGGGCGCGCCGCGGAGGCCTACCGGCAGGCGCTGATCCTCCAGCCCGACCATGCGGCCGCGCACAACAATCTGGCGATGCTCCTGTTCCTCGGCGGCGACTTCCGAACCGCCTGGGTACATCACGAATGGCGCTTTGCCGCCAAGGGTCTCGTGCGACAGGCTCTTCCTGGATCCCGTCTGCGGACAAGCGACGTCACGGATGCCAGCATCCTCGTCCTCGGCGAGCAGGGAATCGGCGACCATATCCAGTTTGCCCGCTACGCTCGCGCCCTTCACGCCCGAGGCAACCGCATCATCTTCGCGGTCCGCGACGATCTGGTCGGGTTCCTCGGCGCGCAGGAATTCGTCGCGACGGCAATCGGAAACGGGCATCCCATGCCCGCCTGCGACGCCCATATCGACCTCCTGAGCCTGGGGTGGTTGTTTGACGCGCCATCCGCCGACCCCCCGGCATGCGCGGCACCGTATATCGGCGTCGACCCCGAGCGGCTGGAAGCCTGGCGACGGCGTCTTGCGCATATGCCCGCGCCGCGCGTCGCGATCGCCTGGGCCGGCAACCCGCTTCACTACAACGACCGCAACCGGTCGATCCCGGCGGATGCGATCCTGGAGGCGCTGGGCCGCGTACCGCTGCAGTTCATCAGCCTGCAGAAGAATCTTCCCTCAGGCCTGCGGCTGCCCGGGAATTTTGCCGATGTCGGCGGCGCGCTGCACGACCTCATGGACGCCGCGGCGGTGATCCGCCTCTGCGACCTCGTGGTCAGCGTCGACACGGCGATGGCTCATCTCGCTGGCGCCTTGGGCCAGCCGGTCTGGGTGCTGCTGCCCCGGCCCTGCGACTGGCGCTGGATGCGCGAGGGCTCGACCACACCCTGGTACCCGCAGGCAAGGCTCTTCCGGCAGGAACGTCCCGGTGATTGGAGTGGGGTTCTGAAGGCTGTCGCCGCGACCTTGCCGGCGATCGGATCCCGCCGCGAGTGACGGGAGAATGGCATCAGTCGGCGAGACGCCAGGACGGCTTGGCTATCTTCTCGATCACGATCTCGATCTCGTAGCAACCCACCGGATGAGATCCGGGCGCGATCGCATAGTCGTAGAACATGTCGTTGTCGTTCAGCGAACGGATCCGATAGCTGTTCGGCTCGAAGGCTTCTTCGAACAGCGCGAGAAGCGATGCCGGGGTGAAGAACCTCCGGTGCTCCCGGTTCCAGGAGGATGGTGGCCGGTTCTTCTTCTCGTAGAGATGCTGATGCGGCACGGCCGCCACGACGAAGCCGCCGACCCGCAGGACACGATGCCAGTCGCGCACGGCACCGACCGGATCGGTCATATGCTCCAGGCAGTGGCTGGAATAGACGGCATCCTGGCTTCCGTCGGGAAAGGGCAACCGGACACCGTCATAGCCCGGATAGCCGAGATCGATCCCGATCGCCTGGGGAACGATCGGCTGCTGGAGGCCGGAATGGCCACGGAAGCCGATGTCGAGGATATGGGCGCCCGAAAGATAGCGGGCGATGAAGCCGGAATGCAGCTTCTGCGCATAGGACTTCATCGCCTCGTTGCCCACCGACCGCAGGCCCACGAGCCCCGCCCATTGCCGGTTCAGCAGGTTGGCGAGCATCTCGCGCGCACCGGAATCGCCGGGATCCAGGTCCAGTACCGTCCGGAAGCATTGCGCCGCCTCCGGCAAACGGCCGAGATCGGCAAGGCAATGGCCGAGCAGCAGATGTCCCTGGGCGATCCGCGGATGCTGGCGCGTCACCGTCGTCAGCGGCGCGATCGCGGCAGCCGGGTTGCCGCGCCGTCGTTCGAGCAGACCGAGCAACTGCAGCGCCCGCGGCTCGACCGGATCCAGCTCTATCGCGGCGCGGCAGCGCGATGCCGCCACGTCGTGCTGGCCGACCTTGTAGAGCCGCAGGGCGTCGTCCACGATGGCGGCGATGTCGCCTGCGCCGCGCCGTGCCGTCGCGGCCGGCTCAGACATCCAGGTTCGCGACCTTGAGCGCGTTGTCCTGGATGAAGTCGCGGCGCGGTTCGACGACGTCGCCCATGAGCGTGGAGAAGATGCCGTCGGCCTCCTCGCTGTGGTCGATCTTGACCTGCAGCAGCCGGCGCGCCGCCGGGTCGAGCGTGGTCTCCCAGAGCTGGTCGGGGTTCATCTCCCCAAGACCCTTGTAGCGCTGGATCGACAGCCCCTTGCGGCCCAGCTCCAGCACCGTCTCGAACAGCCGCGTCGGCCCGGTGACATGGATCGGCGCCGGCGCCTCGCCCCTTTCCGGGCGCGGCAGATGCAGCTTCGCGAAGCGACCGTAGAGTTCCTGGAAGTCCGCCGCCATGTCGAGCAGGCGCCGCGCCTCGAGCGAATTGAGCGCCGTGGCGTCGATCGCCGCGCGGTCGGTCTCGCCGCGCAGCCGCCGCTCGAAGACGAAGGCGCCACCGCGGGCGGCGCCGGTCCAGCCGCGGTCGGTGTCCGGCGCCAGCGCGTCCAGACGCCGCGCCACGGCCTGGGCCGCGGCATCGGCCCGCGCGGCGTCCGCCAGCAGCGACGGGTCGAGCACGCCCAGGATCGCGGCCTGTTCGACCGCGTCGCGGTTGCCGGCCCGGCGCGACAGCGGCGCCATCAACGCCCGGGCGACGCGCGCGCGTTCGACGACGCCGCGCAGATCCGCGCCCGCGCGCTGCGCGCCGTCCGATCCGTCCAGCGTCGCGCCATCGATGCCGCCGGCGATCAGATGGTCCTCGAGCGCGCGCTCGTCCTTCAGATAGACCGCCGACTTGCCGCGTGCCGCCTTGAACAGCGGCGGCTGGGCTATGTAGAGGAAGCCCGCGTCAACGATCGCGCGCATCTGGCGATAGAAGAACGTCAGCAGCAGCGTGCGGATATGCGCGCCGTCGACGTCGGCGTCGGTCATGATGATGATCTTGTGGTAGCGGGCCTTGGCGATGTCGAAATCGTCGTGGCCGATGCCCGTGCCGATCGCCGCGATCAGCGTTCCGATCTCCGCCGAGGACAGCATCTTGTCGAAGCGCGCGCGCTCGACGTTCAGGATCTTGCCCTTGATCGGCAGGATCGCCTGGAAGGCGCGGTTGCGGCCCTGCTTGGCCGAGCCGCCGGCGGAATCGCCCTCGACGATGAAGATCTCGGATTTCTGCGGGTCGCGCTCCTGGCAGTCGGCGAGCTTGCCGGGCAGCGAGGCCATGTCGAGCGCGCCCTTGCGCCGCGTCAGCTCGCGCGCCTTGCGCGCCGCCTCGCGGGCGATTGCCGCCTCGACGACCTTCTGGACGACCTTCCGGGCCTCCTGCGGATGCTGGCCGAACCAGTCCTCGAGCCGCTCGTTGCAGATCGCCTCGACGACCGGACGGACCTCGGAGGAAACCAGCTTGTCCTTGGTCTGCGAGGAGAATTTCGGATCGGGAACCTTGCAGGACAGCACCGAGGTCAGTCCCTCGCGCACGTCCTCGCCCGAGATCGCCAGCTTTTCCTTCCGGGCGGCCTGGTACTCGTCGGCCAGCTTGTTCACCTGACGCGTCAGCGCGGCGCGAAAGCCGGCGAGATGCGTACCCCCGTCCTTCTGCGGGATGTTGTTGGTGAAGCACAGCGCGGTCTCGTGATAGGCGTCGGTCCACTCCATCGCGATCTCGACGGTGATGCCGTCGCGTTCGCCGCGCAGCGCGATCGCCGGGTGCAGCGGCTGCTTGGACCGGTCGAGATACCGCACGAAGGCCTCGATGCCCCCTTCGTAGCGCATCTCCACGGTCTTGGGCTCGACGCCGCGCGCGTCGGTCAGCGTCAGACGGACGCCGGAATTGAGGAAAGCCAGTTCGCGCAGCCGGTGCTCGAGCGTCTGGAAATCGAATTCGGTCTTCGAGAACGTCGCCGACGAGGGCTTGAATCGCACCTGGGTGCCGCGGCGGCCCTGCGCGTCGCCGATCGTCGCCAGGGGCGACTCGGGTTCGCCATGGCGGAAGCGCATGAAATGCGTCTTGCCGCCGCGCCAGACGGTCAGTTCCAGGGTCTCGGAAAGCGCGTTCACCACCGAAACGCCGACGCCGTGCAGTCCGCCGGACACCTTGTAGGAATTCTGGTCGAATTTCCCGCCGGCATGGAGCTGGGTCATGATGACCTCGGCCGCCGACACGCCCTCCTCGGGATGGATGTCGGTCGGGATGCCGCGGCCATTGTCGGCGACGGTCACCGACCCGTCCGGCTCCAGGCGAACGTCGACGCCGTCGCAATGCCCGGCCAGCGCCTCGTCGATCGAGTTGTCGACCACCTCGTAGACCATGTGGTGCAGACCCGACCCGTCGTCGGTGTCGCCGATATACATGCCCGGGCGCTTGCGCACGGCGTCGAGGCCGCGAAGCACCTTGATCGAATCGGCGCCATAGTCGCCGGCGGGATCGGCGGCGGGAGCTGGGTCGGTCATGTCCTGGTCACGCTGGAGTCGAGAATGCGGAAGAACTGCGCGCGGCCGCGCAGGCCGTGGAAGAACTCGTCGTCGGTGCCGGTCAGCCAGACCTGTGCGCCCAGCGCCACCACCTCGTCGGCGAAGGCGGCGCGTCGCGCTCGGTCGAGATGGGCCACCACCTCGTCGAGCAGCAGCAGCGGCGGCCGGCCGCGCTCGGCGGCGAGCGCGCGGGCGTTGGCCAGCACGATCGACAGCACCATCGCCTTCTGCTCGCCGGTCGAACCTTCGGCGGCGGCGATGCCCTTGCGGGCGAAACGAACCTCGAGATCGCTGCGATGCGGTCCATGCGCGGTGCCGCCCTGGGCGGCGTCGAGGGCGCGCGAGCCGGCGAGCGCCGCGCGCAGCCGCTCCTCCGCCGCCAGCGCCGGCATCGTGTCGAGCAGGGCATCGGTGGCGCCGGCCAGCGCCAGCCGCGCCGCCGGGAAGGGGCCGGTGGTCTCGGCGGCGGCGGCGTCGAGCCGGGCGACGACGGCGCGGCGCGCGGCGGCGACGGCGATGCCGTGACGGGCCATTCCGTCTTCCAGCGCCGCCAGCCAGGCGGCGTCGCCGGATCCCCCGGCCAGCAGCCGGGCGCGCTCGCGCTGGCAATGCTCGTAGGCCGCGAGCTCGGCGGCATGGCCCGGCGCGAAGCCGAGGACGAGGCGGTCGAGGAAGCGCCGGCGCGCCGACGGTCCGTCAAGGAACAGGCGGTCCTGCTCCGGCGTCGCCCAGGCGACCGCCAGCAGGTCGGCGAGCGCCTTCTGGCCGCGGACGGGCTGTCCGTCGATGCGCAGCACGCGCCGCTCGCCGCCGGCCGGATCCTGGCCGGTGCCGACGGAGGCTTCGCCGGCGGCGGTCTCGATCCGGGCCGCGACGGACCACGGACCGGCCGCGGCGGCGCCGGGTGCTCGGCGTGCGAGATCCCCGAGTGCCGCGCGGCGCAGGCCGCGCCCCGGCGCAAGCAGCGACAGCGCCTCGAGCAGCGCCGTCTTGCCGGCACCGTTCGGGCCGGCCAGCACCACCGGCGCGGCCTCGGCCTCGAGGCGCAGTTCGGCGTAGCAGCGGAAATCGGCAAGCACGATGCGCCGCACCGCATCGGCCGCGCCGGCGATGCGCGCGGCGGGCTGCGGGACGCGCGCGGCCGCGGCCATCGCCCTCACACGCGCATCGGCATGAGGACGTAGAGCGCGCTGCGATCCGCGATGTCCTCGATCAGGGTCGGCGCCGAGGCATCGGCCATGCGAAACCGCGCGCCCTCGCCCTCGATCTGCTCGGCGATGTCCAGCAAGTAGCGGGCGTTGAACCCGATCTCGATCGGCGTGCCGGCATAGCGCACCGAGATCTCCTCCTCGGCCATGCCGGCATCCGGGCTGGAGGCGGTCAGGGTCAACTGGTTCGCGTCCAGCGACAGCTTCACCGCGCGCGACTTGTCGGTCGAGATCGTCGCGACGCGATCGACCGCGGCGGTGAATTCGGCGCGATCGACCTCCATCACCTTGTCGTTGCCGGAGGGAATGACGCGTTCATAGTCGGGGAAGGTTCCGTCGATCAGCTTCGAGGTCAGCGTCACGTCCCCGATCGTGAAGCGCACGCGGGTCTCGGACAGCGCGATCTGCACCGGCGCGTCGGTCTCCGTGATCAGCTTGTGCAGTTCGATCACCGTCTTGCGGGGCAGGATCACGCCGGGCATGCCGTCCGCCCCGGCGGGCAGCGCCATCTCGACCCGCGCCATCCGGTGCCCGTCGGTCGCGACCGCGCGCAGCACCCCGATGCCGCTGGACTGGCCGGCATGGAGATAGATGCCGTTCAGATAGTAGCGGGTCTCCTCGGTCGAGATCGCGAACCGGGTCTTGTCGATCAACCCCTTGAGTTCGGCCGCGGCGAGTTCGAAGCCGTGCGGCAGGTCGCCACCGCTCATATGCGGGAAGTCGCCCGGCGGCAGGCTGGCCAGCGCGAAGCTCGAGCGGCCCGAGCGCAGCGCGACCTGGCCCTTCTCGGCGATGGCCTCGATGCCGACCTGGCTGCCTTCGGACAGCTTGCGCACGATGTCGTAGAGCGTGTGGGCCGGCACGGTCACCGCGCCCGGACGCGCGACGTCGGCATCGACGCTCTCGACGATCGCGAGGTCCATGTCCGTGGCCGTCAGCAGCAGACGCGATTTCTGCGTGTCGAGCAGCACGTTCGACAGGATGGGGATGGTGTTGCGGCGCTCGACGACGCTCTGCACATGGGCGAGCGCCCTGAGGAGCGCGCTGCGTTCGATGGTGAGCTTCATGGGGCGGGGGCGACCCTGTTCGCATGCGTTCCGGTTGAGGCGGCGGCGGGCGCGAGGCGCGGCGGCGCTTGTCGGCCCGACCGGACCACCCGGGCGGACCGCCTCGCCAGCCGGCGGCGGAACGCCGCACCGCCGACCTGTTCGAGGGAACGATGATTATATATGAAGTGCTTGAAGTCTAAAAAAGATTTTCGGCAGCGTCGGCACCGTTCCGCATCCGCGCCAGGGTTTCCGCGACGACGATCTCGGCGGCGCGCAGCTGCAGGTCGAAGGGCAGCGAGCCGAGGCCGGCACCGCGCCCCTCGGCACGCCCGTCGGCGGCACGCAGGCGGCGGGCGACCTGACCCGGCAGCGGCGGCAGGTGGATGAAACCGCAGGGCTGCCGCGACCCGAGCCGTCCGAGCAGGCGGTACATGGCCGCGTTGCACAGATAGAGCCCGGCCGTCTGGGACAGCCGCACCGGGATGCCGGCGGCGAGCACGGCGTCCAGGATCCGCTCCAGCGGCAGGCGGCTGAACCGGGCGTCCGGCCCGCCGGGCTCGAGCGGCAGGTTGCGGTGCACGGCTCCGCCATTGTCGGGAATGGCGAAATCCGCGACGTTGAGGGCGACGCGTTCGAGCCGGATGACCGCCTCGTCGCCGGCCAGGCCGAAGGCGATGGCCATGTCGGGCGTGACCTCCGCCATGGCGGCGTCGAGCGCCGCATCGAGCCGCGCCAGATCGACCGGCAGGATCCGGGCGACGACCCGGGCGCCGCCGATCTCGCGGCCGTCGAGCGCGCGCGCGACCAGGGCGCTTGGATTCTCGTCGTGGCCGCCGAAGGTCTCGAAGCCGGTGACGAGGACGCGCGGCATCTGTCCGGGGCGAAATCGCGGGGATGTTCAGGATTCGAGCATGCGACGCAGCAGCTCGATATCCTCGTCGAAACCGTGATCCGAGGCGCGCAGCTCCTCGATCTTGCGCACGGCGTGCATGACCGTCGTGTGGTCCCGCCCGCCGAACTTGCGGCCGATCTCGGGCAGCGAGCGCGAGGTCAGCTGCTTGGACAGGTACATCGCCACCTGGCGCGGACGCGCCACCGCGCGGGCGCGGCGCGGGCTGTGCATGTCGGCCAGCCGGATCGAGAAATGCTCGGCGACCCGCTTCTGGATCTCCTCGATCGTCACCCTGCGGTCGTTGGCGCGGATCAGGTCGTGCAGAACTTCCTGCGCGCTGTCGATGGTGATCGGGCGGCCGATCAGCGTCGCGTGCGCGGTGATGCGGTTGAGCGCCCCTTCGAGCTCGCGGATGTTCTGGGTGATCTTGTGGGCGAGGAATTCGAGCACCTTGACCGGGATGGCGACGCCGGTGCGCTCGGCCTTGGCCTGGAGGATGCCCAGGCGCAGCTCGTAGGTCGTCGGATGGATGTCGGCGACGAGGCCCCAGCCCAGCCGCGACTTGACCCGCTCCTCGACGCCCTCCAGGTCGGACGGGCTCTTGTCGGCGGACAGCACGATCTGCTTGTTCTGGTCCACGAGCGCGTTGAACGTGTGGAAGAACTCCTCCTGCGTGGCGTCCTTGCCGGCGATGAACTGCACGTCGTCGATCATCAGCACGTCGACCGAGCGGAACTGCTCCTTGAACGACATCGTGTCCTTGGAGCGCATCGCGCGGATGAACTGGAACATGAACTTCTCGGCCGAGAGGTACATGACCTTGCGCTGCGGATGCCGGCGCCGGACATGCCAGGCGATGGCGGTCATCAGATGCGTCTTGCCGAGACCGACGCCGCCATAGAGGAAGAGCGGGTTGATCGTCGCCTTCGTGTCCTCGGCGACGCGGCGCGCGGCCGCGGTGGCGAATTCGTTCGACTTGCCCACGACCCAGCTGTCGAAAGTGAAGCGCGCGTCGAGCGGCGC
Source organism: Alphaproteobacteria bacterium (assembly GCA_044359885.1). Taxonomy (GTDB): domain Bacteria; phylum Pseudomonadota; class Alphaproteobacteria; order CACIAM-22H2; family CACIAM-22H2; genus CAIOSQ01. The sequence continues at coordinate 25,636 of JBIKLI010000005.1, forward strand.
GCCGAAATCGTCGACGTTGTCGGCGCCGGTCAACACCGAGAGCGGCGGATCGGCGGGCCGCACGACGGACAGCGCCGGGCGCGGCGTTTCGGGCCGTGCCAGTGTCTCGCTGCGCGCCACGGTGGTCGCGGCCTGCACGGCGATGTCGACGGCGAGGATGTCGCGGTTCTCGGTCGCCCAGGCCGTGCGGATGAGGTCGGCATAGTGCGAGCGCACCCAGTCGCGCACGAAGCGCGTGGTCACGCCCATCCGGGCCTCGCTGCCGGCGATGCCGAGAAGAGTGAGCGGCTTGATCCAGCTGCGATAGGCGGTCTCGCCGACTTCCTTGCGCAGGCGCGCGCGCACGCGAGCCCATTGGGCTTCGACGGCGGGATCCTTGTCGTCGGCCATCGCAGCGCCCCCCAGCGTCTCAATCCTGCGTCCACGGCAGGCCGGCGGCCTTCCACCCGTCGACCAGGCCGCGATGGCGCGCCGCGTCGTGCGCGCCCTCGAAGCCGCCGGCGAGGTTGTAGGCGCGCGCATAGCCGAGCGCGGTCATGGCGATCGCCGCCGCGCGCGAGCGCGCGCCGGAACGGCAAAGAAAGATCGTGGTGGCGTCCTTCGCCGACGCAACCGCCGCCAGCTCGTCGGCGAAGGCCGCGTTCGGGACCATCACCGCGCCCTGCGGGCCCGGCGTCCAGTGCTGCCATGCGACGAGGATCGGCCGCTTGCCGAGCGCGGACAGGTCGACGACGCCGACGAAGCTCCATTCGGGACGCGACCGCACGTCGACGAGGACCGCGCCGCGCTCCCGCGCCAGCAGGTCCCAGGCCTGCTGCGGCGTCAGATCGCCGGCATAGCGCGCCGTGTCGCCGATCTGCTGCGTCATCGATCCCATCCGCCTCTCGCTCGCCCGGCCGCGTTGACCGCGACCTGATGTTGACCTGCCGAGCCGCCGCCTGCCCAGTTCCGGCCGATCGCGGATCTGTCCGTCTCGCGACCGGGATCGATCATGCCGCCGTCCTGTGTCCGCTTCGGCGTCGCGGCTGCGATCGGATCGCCGCGAACTAAGCATCGCGCGCGGCGGTGGGCAACTCGCACGCGCACCCTGCGATGGAAATTTTTTCCTCGACTCTTCGGGACGTCTCGTTCTCGCGCCGATGGCCGGCGCCGGCGATCAGGCCTTGATCGCCTTGATGCGCTTGGAAAGGCGCGACATCTTGCGTGCGACGGCGTTGGGGTGGACGATCCCCTTGCGCGCGCCGCGCATCAGTTCGGCCTGCATCTGCTGGAAAGCGGCGTTCGCCGCGCTCTTGTCGCCGGCGTCGATCGCGGCCTCCGACTTCTTCACGCTCGACTTCACGCGCGAGCGGCGCGCGTCGTTCACGGCCTTGCGCTTGAGCGACTGACGTGCCGCCTTCGCGGCGGATTTCGTGTTGGCCATGGCGAGCATCCGGGGATTGAGGAACGGGATCCGAAAAGGCGGCGGGTTATAGACCCGCCGCCCGGCAAGCGTCAACTTCGCGCCGCCTCAGCGATGCCGGAACTGCGGCTGTCGCTTCTCGACGAAGGCGGCCATTCCCTCCTTCTGATCCTCGGTGGCGAAGGTGGAATGGAACAGGCGGCGCTCGAAACGGATGCCTTCGGCCAGCGTCGTCTCGTAGGCGCGATTGACCGCCTCCTTCGCCATCATGGCGAGCGGTCGCGACATCGCCGCGATCTTCTCGGCCGCCTTCAGCGCCTCGGGGAGCAATTCGGCCAGCGGCACCACGCGGCTGACCAGCCCGCTGCGCTCGGCCTCGGCCGCGTCCATGATGCGACCGGTCAGGCACATCTCCATCGCCTTGGACTTTCCGACATAGCGCGGCAGGCGCTGCGTCCCGCCGGCGCCCGGAATGGTGCCGATGGTGATCTCGGGCTGGCCGAAGCGGGCGTTGTCGGCGGCGATGATGAAGTCGCACATCATCGCGACCTCGCAGCCGCCGCCCAGCGCATGGCCGGCGACCGCGGCGACGATCGGCTTGCGGCAGGTCGTGATCCGCTCCCAGCCCCGGGTGATGAAGTCGGCGAGGTAGACGTCCATGTAGGACTTCCCCGCCATCTCCTTGATGTCGGCCCCGGCGGCGAAGGCGCGCTCCGAGCCGGTGAGCACGATGGCGCCGATCCCGTCGTCGGCCTCGAAGGCGTCGAGCGCCCGGCCCAGATCGGCGATCAGCGCGGCGTTGAGGGCGTTCAGGGCCTTGGGCCGGTTCAGCGTGATCAGCCCGACGCGGCCGCGGGTCTCGACCAGGATGTTCTCGTAGGCCATCTTGTCCTCGCTTGCAGGGGGTGGGGGAGAGGCGACGCCCGGACGTCTCAGCCCGGGGTGATGACGATGCGCAGCAGGATGTGGCGCCGGTCCTCGGGCGCGGGCGACAGGTCGAGGCGCAGCCTTTCGCCGCCGCGCGCGAAGATGTCGTCGGCGAGGCGCTGCCAGCCGAGTTGCGGCAGCGTGTCGGCGTAGAAGCCAAGTATCGCTTCGGCCGTCGCCGGTCCGGCGGCGCCGCGCAACTCGATCCGCCCCGACGCGCTGTCGAAGCTGGACCGCTCGGCCGGGTTTTCGCTCAGCCCGGGCATCAGGGGCAGATCGTCGATTCCGGCGAAGAAGCTCCCGTCGCCGGCCGGCGCGCAGCACGCGAGCAGGACCGCGGCCAGGACCGCGAGGCCGCGCCGGGCGGGTCGGGAGGGGGTCATCGCGCCGGGCTCTACATCAGCGCTGGCGGCGGGCGCAATAGAAGGTCGAGCGCCCGGCCTGGACGATGCGCCGGACGCCACCGCCGCAGTCGCAGCCGGGGCAGGGCCGACCGGCGCGGTCATAGACCGCCCAGGCGTGCTGGAACCAGCCGGCCTCGCCCGAGCTCTGCACATAGTCCCGCGCCGAGGACCCGCCGGCCGCGATCGCGCGCGCCAGCACGTCCTTCACGGCCGCGACCAGCCGAGCGACCCGGGCGCGGCCGAGGCTGCCGGCCGGCCGGCGCGGGGAGATTCCTGCCTGGAACAGAGCCTCGCAGGCATAGATGTTGCCGATTCCGGCGACGCGGCGCTGATCGAGGAGGGCCGCCTTGATCGAGGTGCGCCGCCCGGCCAGCGCGGCCGCCAGGGCGGCCGGCGAGAAGGCCGCCGACAGGGGTTCAGGGCCCAGCGCGGCGAAGCGGGGGTCGGCGTCGAGCGCCGCGGTCGTCACCAAGTCGATCATGCCGAAACGCCGCGGATCGGAGAACCGGATCTCCTTGCCGCGATCGGTGGCGAAAGCGACGTGCTCGTGCAGCCCCGGCGCACCCCCATCCGGGTCGCGGACGATGAGCCGGCCGCTCATGCCGAGATGGACGACCAGCGTCTCGGCCACCGACTGCTCGGCGGGCTCGAGATCGATCAGGATGTACTTCGCCCGCCGGCGCACGGCCGCGACACGCCGTCCCAGGACGCGCGCGGCCAGCCGGTCCGGCAGCCGGGAGCGCAGATCGGCCCGGCGGGCGACGAAATCGACGATGCGCGCCCCGTGCAGATGGGGCGCGATGCCGCGGCAGACGGTCTCGACCTCCGGCAACTCGGGCATGGCCGCGCCGGGGCGTCAGTCGATCGCCGCGAGGTCGGGAAGCCCGCGCCATTTCTTGGCGTGGTCCAGGCCGTAGCCGACGACGAAACGATCATCGATCACGAAACCGGCGTGGTCGGCTTCGATCGGCATCGCGCGGCGCGCCGGCTTGTCCAGGAAGACGCACAGCCGAACCGGCGCAGCCCCCAGCCCGGCGAGAAGGGCGCGCGCGAAATGCATCGTCCGGCCGGTGTCGAGGATATCGTCGACCAGCAGCACGGCGCGCCCGTCGAGCCGCTCGGGCAGGGTGCCCAGTACGCGGACCTGGCCGGTGCTCTCGGTGGCGTCGCCATAGCTCTTGAGATTTACGAATTCCATCGCCGGGTGGCGTTCGCGCCGCGCCAGCGCGCGGGCCAGGTCGGCGGCGAACATGAAGGCGCCGTTGAGGATGACCACCATGACGAAATCCGGCGGCAGCCCGGCGACGATCTCGTCGGCGAGCGCCTCGATGCGCGCGGCGATCGCCGGCGCGGCGATCAGGGTCCGGGGGGCGGAGAGGGTCTGGGACATGGCGGCCTGATTAGCGCGACGCGCGACGCCATGCCAGCCCGCGCTCCCGCGGTCTCGGGGGATCCATCCTGGCCTCGCCCGCCGCGCGGCGCTATTTTGCGCCCGCCGATGACAGACACCACCTCCTTCGGGTTCCGTTCCGTCCCTGCCGACGCCAAGGCGTCGATGGTCCGCCGCGTCTTCGACTCGGTGGCCGACCGCTACGACCTGATGAACGACCTGATGTCGGCCGGGATCCACCGGCTGTGGAAGGCCGAACTCATCGGAATGCTGGCGCCGCGCGCGGGCGAGACCGTCCTCGACGTCGCCGGCGGCACCGGCGACGTCGCGCAGGCCATCCTCGCCGCCCAGCCGGCGGCGCGCGCGATCATCTGCGACATCAACGCGGCGATGGTCGCGCGCGGCCGGGACCGGCTGCTCGACGGCGGCGCGATCCCCGGCCTGGCACGGTCCGGGATCGGGTTCGCGGTCGGCGACGCCGAGCGGCTGCCGTTCCCGGACCGCAGCATGGACGCCTACACGATCGCCTTCGGGCTGCGGAACGTCACCCGGCTCGACGCCGCGCTGGCCGAGGCGCGGCGCGTGCTCAAGCCCGGCGGACGGTTCTTCTGCCTGGAATTCAGCCATGTCGTGGTCCCCGGCCTCGACCGGCTCTACGACCTCTATTCCTTCGGGCTGCTGCCGACGCTGGGCCAGGCGGTGGCGGGCGATCGCGACGCCTATGTCTATCTGGTCGAGTCGATCCGGCGCTTCCCGCGCCAGCCCGATCTTGCCCAACGCATGCGCGACGCCGGTCTCGAGCGGCCGCGCTGGCGCAACCTTTCGGGCGGCATCGCCGCCATCCACGCCGCCTGGCGGCTGTGACGGCGCGCCGCCGCCGTGCTCCGCACCCTCCGCAATCTCCGCCGGCTGGTCACGATCCTGCGCACGCTGGCGCGCCACGACGCCCTGGCGTGGATCGAGGACCTCAATCCGCCGGCACCGGCCGCCGCCATGCTGCGCGCGCTGCGCCCGCGCGACGCGGTGCCCGGCCGGCCGGGCGAGCGCCTCGCACGCGCGCTCGCCTCCCTGGGGCCCGGCTTCGTCAAGCTGGGCCAGGCGCTGTCGACGCGCGCGGACCTGGTGGGCGAGGAGGTCGCGGCCGATCTCTCGCGCCTCCAGGACCGGCTCGATCCTTTCCCCCTCGCCGCAGCGCGCGCGACGATCGAAGCCGAACTCGGCCATCCGATGGACGAGATCTTCGCGTCCTTCGATGCGACGCCTGTCGCGGCCGCCTCGATCGCCCAGGTCCATTTCGCGCGCACGCTCGATGGCCGCGACGTCGCGGTGAAGATCCTGCGCCCCGGCGTGGAGCACGCCTTCGCCGAGGACATCGCGCTGCTCGACTGGCTGGCCCGGATCGCCGATCGCGCCGTGCCGCGGCTGCGGCGGCTGCGTCCGGTGGAGGTCGTGGCGACCCTCGCCGAGACGGTGGCGCGCGAGATGGATCTGCGGCTGGAGGCGGCGGCGGCCTGCGAGATGGCGGAGAATTTCCGCGACGATCCGGACCTGCGCGTGCCCGCCGTCGACTGGGCGCTGACCGCGCGCCGGACGATGGCGACCGACCGGGTCGACGGCATCCCCGTCGACGAGCGCGACCGGCTGGTGGCCGCCGGCATCGATCCCGACGCGGTGGTGGCGGCCGCGGCCCGCGTCTTCTTCAAGATGGTGTTCCGCGACGGTTTTTTCCACGCCGACATGCATCCCGGCAACGTCTTCGTGGCGCCCGACGGCGCGCTGGTGGCGGTCGACTACGGCATCACCGGGCGCATCGACCAGCCCACGCGTGCCTATCTGGCCGACATGCTGCTGGGCTTCCTGACCGGCGACTACCGCGCCGTCGCCGAGGTCCATTTCCGCGCCGGCTACGTCCCCGCCGACCAGGACATCGACGGCTTCATGCAGGCCACGCGCGCCATCGGCGAGCCGATCTTCGGCAAGAAGCTGGCCGAGATCTCGCTCGCCAGGCTGCTGGCGCAGCTCTTCGCCGTCACCGAGCGCTTCCGCATGGAGACCCAGCCGCAGCTGCTGCTGCTGCAGAAATCGATGCTGGTCTGCGAGGGCGTCGGGCGCAGCCTCAATCCCGAGGTCAACATGTGGACGCTGGCGCGGCCGCTGATCGAGGACTGGATGGCCGCGAATCGCGGGCCGGCGGCGCGCGCCGCCGATTTCGCCCGCGCGGCGCTGGCGCGGCTCGATTCCCTGCCGGCCCTGGTGCAGACTCTCGAGCGCGCGGCGACGGTGATCGCGACCGGCGGCGTGCGTCTGGATCGCGAGACCCTGGCCGCGCTGTCGCGGCGCGGCGGCTTCGGCTGGCGCGCGCTGGTCCTCGCGGCGCTGGCCGGCGCGTTCGCGATGCATCTCTTCGGCTGAGAGGCGGGCTCGCATGCTCCAGGGACGACGCATCCTGCTCGTGATCGCCGGCGGCATTGCGGCCTACAAATCGCTCGAGCTGGTGCGCCGGCTGCGCGAGCGCGGCGCCGCCGTGCGCTGCATCCTCACCCGCGCCGCCCAGGAATTCGTGACGCCGCTGTCGGTCTCCACGCTGTCGCGCGAGCGCGTCTTCACCGACCTGTTTTCGCTCACCGACGAGCACGAGATCGGCCACATCCGGCTGGCGCGCGACTGCGACCTCGTCGTCGTCGCCCCGGTCACCGCCGATCTCGCGACCAAGGCGGCGCTCGGCATCGCCGACGACCTGGCCTCGACGGTGCTGCTCGCGACCGATCGGCCGCTGCTGCTGGCGCCGGCGATGAACCATGTGATGTGGAACGCGCCGTCGACGCAGGCGAACATGGCGACGCTGGCCGCGCGCGGCGCGACGCTGGTCGGGCCCAACGCCGGACCGCTCGCGGAAGGCGAGACCGGGATCGGACGGATGGCCGAGCCGCAGGAGATCCTGGCCGCGATCGAGGCGCGCCTCGGCGGCCCGGGTCCGCTCGCGGGGCTGCACGCGCTGGTGACCTCCGGTCCCACCCACGAGCCGATCGATCCCGTGCGCTACATCGCCAACCGCTCGTCGGGCAAGCAGGGGCATGCCATCGCCGCGGCGCTGGCCGCGGCGGGCGCGCGCACGACGCTGGTCAGCGGCCCGACGCGGCTCGCCGATCCGCCCGGCGTCGCGGTCGTGCATGTCGAGACGGCCGCCGAGATGCTCGCGGCCTGCGAGGCGTCCCTGCCTGCGGACATCGCGGTCTGCGCGGCCGCCGTCGCGGACTGGCGCGTGGCGACGCCCGCGCCGCAGAAGCTGAAGAAGAGCGGCGACGCGCCGGACCCCGTGCTGAAGCTTGCGCCGAACCCCGACATCCTCGCCACGCTCGCGCGTCATCCGCGGCTCCGGCCGCGCCTGGTCGTCGGCTTCGCGGCGGAAACCGAAGACCTGGCCGGCCATGCCCGCGCCAAGCTGGCGAAGAAGGGCTGCGACTGGATCCTCGCCAACGACGTCTCGCCAGGCACCGGCACCTTCGGCGGCGATGCCAATACCGTGCATGTCGTCGACGCCGCCGGGATCGAACCCTGGCCGCGCCTGACCAAGGACGAGGTGGCGCGGCGACTCGCCGCGCGCGTCGCCGCCGCGCTGGGCCGGTCATGAGTGCCGGCGCCTCGATCGTCGCGGCGATCCAACGCCTGGCGCATGGCGAGGATCTGGACCTGCCCGCCTATGCGACGGCGGGCAGCGCCGGTTGCGATCTGCTTGCCGCGGTGGCGGAGGATCTGATCCTGGCGCCCGGCGCGCGCGCGCTGGTTCCGACAGGCATCGCCATCGCGCTGCCGCCCGGCACCGAGGCGCAGGTGCGGCCACGCTCGGGCCTGGCGCTGCGCCATGGCGTCACCTGCCTCAACGCGCCCGGCACGATCGACAGCGACTATCGCGGCGAGATCGGGGTGATCCTGGTCAATCACGGCGCCGAAGCTTTCCGCGTCGTCCGCGGCCTGCGCATCGCGCAGCTGGTGGTGGCGCCGGTCGCGCGCGTCGCGTGGGCAGAGGTCCCGGCGCTGCCCCATACCGCGCGCGGCGCCGGCGGCTTCGGATCGACCGGAGGCATGGCATGACCGCCGCGCTGAGCGAGGCGCAGGAGCTGCGCTACGCCCGCCATCTGATCCTCGGCGAGATCGGCGAGGACGGCCAGGCGAAGCTGCTGGCCGCGCGCGTGCTGGTGGTGGGCGCGGGCGGGCTGGGCAGCCCGGCGCTGCTCTATCTGGCGGCCGCGGGCGTGGGCACGCTCGGCATCGCCGACGACGACGTGGTGGACCTCTCGAACCTGCAGCGCCAGATCGCGCACGCGACCGCGCGGATCGGCACGCCCAAGGTCGAGAGCGCGGCGGCGGCGATCGCGGCCCTCGACCCGGCGATCCGCGTCGAGGCCCATCGTGTGCGGCTCACCCAAGCCAATGTCCGCGCGCTGGTCGGCGCCTACGACCTGGTCCTCGACGGCAGCGACAACTTCGCCACGCGCTACCTGCTCAACGACGCCTGCGCGGCGCTGCGCAAGCCGCTGGTCGCCGCCTCGCTGCTGCGTTTCGAAGGCCAGCTCTCGACCTTCAAGCCCTGGACCGGGGGCCCCTGCTATCGCTGCCTGCACCCCGCGGCGCCGCGTCCAGGGATCATCCCTCGCTGCGAGGAGGCGGGCATCCTCGGCGCCGTCGCCGGCGTGATGGGCACGCTGCAGGCGGTCGAGGTGGTGAAGGAACTGCTCGCGCTGGGCGACGGCCTGTCCGGCACGCTGCTGCTGTACGACGCGCTCGCCACGCGCTTCACGCGAATCCGCGTCGCCAAGGACCCGGACTGCCCCACCTGCGGCGGCACGGGCTGAAGCAGGCCTGCGGCCCGGCGCCGCAGGTGCCGTTGAGCCGTTTCAATCCCCGCAGCCCGGAAAAGGTCTTGCCTCGGCCCTGGGTGTCGGCGGCGACGGCACCCGCCGCAGATGGCGGAGGCCCATGACGCAGGCCGCAGACACGGCGACCGGGCACGGTGCATCGGCGGGGCGGATCGCGCCGACCGTCTTCACCGCGCGCGGCCTCTCGAAGACCTACGGTGCGGGGCCGGCCGCGGTGCACGCGCTGCGCGACGTCGACCTCGACATCGCGCAAGGCGAGTTCATCGTGCTGCTCGGACCTTCGGGGTCGGGCAAATCGACGCTGCTCAACATCCTGGGCGGGCTCGACGCGCCGACCGGCGGGCGGGCGTGCTTCCGCGACCACGCGCTTGCCGGCGCCGGCGAGCCGGCGCTGACGGCCTATCGCCGCCAGCATGTCGGTTTCGTGTTCCAGTTCTACAACCTGATCCCCAGCCTGGACGTGGGCGAGAACGTCCGCCTGGTCGCCGAGATCGCCGACGATCCGATGCCGGTCGAGGAAGCGGTGGCGCGCGTCGGCCTGAGCGCCCGGATACGCCATTTTCCGGCCGAGCTTTCCGGCGGCGAGCAGCAGCGGGTCGCGGTCGCCCGCGCGATCGTCAAGCGCCCCGACGTGCTGCTCTGCGACGAGCCCACGGGGGCGCTCGACAGCGAGACCGGCCGCCTCGTCCTCGTGGCGATCGAACGTGCGAACATGGAACTCGGGACGACGACCGTGGTCATCACGCACAACACCGTGATCGCCCAGATGGCGGACCGCGTGCTGATCCTTCGCGGCGGACGGCTCGTCGGGTCGACGCGCAACGCGCGCCGCCGGCCCGCCGCCGGTCTCGAATGGTGACGATGACGGGCATGCTCGGCCGGAAGGTCCTGCGCGACCTGCGCACGATGCGCACGCAGGTGCTGAGCATCGCGCTGCTCGTCGCCGCCGGCGCCGCCGTCCTCGTGATGTCGGTCTCGAACCACGCCATGCTCGTGCGCGCGCAGGACGACCATTATGCACGCGAGCGCTTTGCCGACGTTTTCGTCTCGCTCGAACGCGCGCCGGTCGCGACGGCCGGGGCGTTGCGCCGGATCGACGGCGTCGCAAGCCTCGACACCCGCGTCGTGGCGCCGGTCCGGATCGAGCGCCGCGAGGCCGCGCTGCCGATCGCCGGGCGGATCGTGTCGCTGCCGCCGGAAGGACAGCCGGGCCTCAACCGGCTGGCGCTGCGCGGCGGCTCCTGGATCGATCCGCGCCGCGGCGATCAGGTTCTGGTCAACGAAGCCTTCGCGCAGGGCCGGGATCTGCGACCGGGCGACACGCTGCGCGTGATGCTCCACGGTCGCGCCCGCGAGTTCGAAATGGCCGGCATCGTCCTTTCGCCCGAATTCGTCTTCGCCGCCCGGCCCGGCGATCCGTTGCCGGACGACCGGAACTACGCGGTGCTCTGGGCTGCGGCGG
>JBIKLI010000113.1:0-12151 GCA_044359885.1 Alphaproteobacteria bacterium
GCGGCGTCTCGACCAGGGCGTAGCGCCAGCGATGCGCGGCCGCGAAGGACGGCGTCGCCGTCACCCCGGTCTCGGCCGCGAAGGCCGCGCCCAGCGCGGCCGCCGCGGCTTCGGGGGTCAGTTCCAGGTTGGCCTGCGACCAGGCCGGCGTCGCATGGATCACGACCGCCTCGTGATCGGCCGGACGTCCAGGCTTGGTGCCGTTGCGCGCGATCCAGGCGATCGGCCCGGCCGCCGGCCGAAGGTGATCCCCGTCGAGACCGCAGGGCGCGTCGAAACCCAGCATCAGCGCCCAGCACGGCGCGTAGCGCGGCCGGGCGAGGCCCGGCAGCGCCACGCCGGCCGAGGCGGCGAGCGGCACGGCCTGCGGCGACGGCACCGCAAGCAGCACGGCGTCGAAGCTGCCGTTGCCGGGCGTGTCGACGGGCCCGGCGGCCGTCGCCACCGTCCAGCCGGCGGCGTCGCGGCCGAGCGCCGACACCTGGCAACCCGCGACCAGCGCCGTGTCGGCGAGCATCGCGCGCGCCGGCGCGGTCATGCCCGGGACGCCGACGAAGGCGTCGGGGAACCAGGGCGCCGCGCGCCCGTCGGCCTGCCAGCGCGCGACCAGCGCCGCGAAACGCGCGCCGCGCGCGGTGAAATACTGCGCCCCATGATCGAAATGCAGCGCCTCGGCGCGGCGCGTGGCCATCCGTCCGCCGACGCCCCGCGACTTGTCGAAAAGGGTGCAGCCGACGGCATGCGTACGCAGCCGCCGCGCGGCCGCGAGCCCGGCCATTCCGGCCCCGACGATGGCGACATGCATCGCGCGCCCCTCCCCTTCGCTCATGCGCCGCCACGATGGCTGCGCGTCACCAGCAGAACCCCCGCCGCGATCACGATCGCGGCCAGCCACACCCAGCCGCTCAGCCGCTCGGCGAAGAGCAGCCAGCCCCAGAAGATCCCGGCCAGGGTGACGAGATAGGCGACCTGGCTGAAGAAGACAGGCCCGGCGAGACGCAGGATCTCGAACATCAGGAACTGGCTGACGACGCCGCCGACCACATGCGTCCACAGCGCCAGTTCGCCGGCCACCGGCGCGGTGAAGGGGACATGGAACTGCCCCGTCGCCAGCGCGAGCGGCAGGACGAGCGCCGCCGCGACCAGCTGGAACAGGGCGCCGTTCATCCATGAATCGAGCCCCTGCGGCCGGGCGCGCGCGGCGTAGACATTGCTCATGCCGTGCGCCAGGGGCGTCAGGAAGGCGAACAGCACCCAGCCGGCCATCGCCGGATCGGGCAGGCTGGAGCGCGGCAACACGATCAGCGCCGCGCCCGCGAGCCCCGCCATCATGCCGGCCGCGCGCAGGGCGAGGAAACGTTCATGGCGCACGGCCAGGGCGGTCGCATAGGTCGCCACCGGCGCCAGCGTGATGATCACCGCCATCACGCCGGTCGGGATATGGCGCACCGCCGTGAACATGACGACCGAGGGCACCACGCCGCCGAAGACCCCGCCGATCAGGGCGAAGCGCAGCACGTCGCGCGTCAGCGCGATCCGCGCACCCTGGGCCAGCGACATCGCGAGGCAGCCGGCGCCGACGCCGAACATGAACCAGAACGCATAGCCGAAGGGGCCGATCCCGGCCTGGCCGCCGGTGCGCGCGAGGGAAAAGGTGCCGCCCCAGATCGTGCCGAGCACCAGCAGCAGCCCGATCAGCCCGGCACGGGGCATCGGCGATGGAAAGGCGAGTCGCATCGCCGCAGCATCGGCTCCCCGCCCGCCCCGCGCAACGCCGCCCTTGCCGGCGATCAAGGCGGGTCGATGGGGTCTGACCCCGCTTTGGGGTCAGAGCTCCGAAAGCAAGACGCGCCATCCGCCGAACGGGCGAGACCAGCCCGCAGGGCGGCAAACATGCGCAAAGCGGGCCGGCGGCGCCCGCTTGATTGCGACAGGCGCGCGGTGGGAGGCTGACGGGTGTCCCGGAGGTAAGGAACAGGATGACCGCACGCCCGGTCCCCGCGGAGGAACTCGGCCTGCCGCGCTTCGCGCTCCCGGCGGACGCGCCGGCGGCCGACGCGTTCGATCTGGCGAGCCATCGCCGGGCGCGCGAGGCGCTGGCGTTCGGCCTGGCGCTGCGCGCGGCCGGCTTCAACATCTTCGTCGTCGGCGAGGACCGCAGCGGCCGGATGACGGCGACGCTCGACTTCCTGAACGCCAGCATGGTCGGCCGTCCGGTGCCCGGCGACTGGGTCTATCTCAACAACTTCGCCCAGCCCCACCGGCCGCGGCCGCATCGCCTGGCGGCCGGCACGGCGCGGCGCTTCCGCGACCGGCTCGCCGATCTGGTGCCGCGACTGCGCGACGCGCTGCTCCAGGCGCTGGCCGCCGACGGATTCCAGACGGCGATCCGCGAGCGTGCCGCACCGCTGCGCGCGGCGGCGCAGTCGCGGATCGAGACCCTGCGCGCCGCCGCCCGCGCGCTGGGCCTCGATGCGGTGGAAAGCGAGCGGGGCGTCGTGCTGACCGCGCCGCCGGAAACCGCGGCGTCGCGTCCCGACGACCAGTCAGCCCACCGCCTCGCGGCGGAGGCCGAGGCGATCAACCGCTGGGTCGCCGAGCAGCAGGCCGAGCTGGAACGCTGGCGCGACGCGCTGGCGCGGCGGATCGCCGAACAGACCACCGGCACGCTGCTCGACGAGGCGATCGGCGCCTTCCAGGGCGATCCCGGCCTGGCGCGCTGGCTGACCGAGATGCGCGTCGACCTTGTCGCGCGCGTGCCGCTGCTGCTGGCCACGCCGCCCGAGGAGATGCCCGCGGCGCTGGAAGCGATGCAGCGGCGCTATGCGATCAACGTCCTGGTCGACAATGCCGACGGCGACGGCCCGCCGGTGGTGGTCGATCCCAGCCCGGATGTCGAGAGCGTCTTCGGGCGCATCGACTATCGCCAGGAGCAGGGCGGGCTGACGACCGACTTCCTGCTGGTCCGCGCGGGCAGCCTGCACCGCGCCAATGGCGGCGTGCTGGTCCTGCGCGCCGAGGCGGTGGCGGCCGACGACGAGCTTTGGACCGCGCTGAAGGCGGCGCTGCGCGACGGCGAGATCCGGATCGAGGAGCGCCATCGTGACGGCGGGCCGCCGATCGCCTCGGCGCCGCAGCCCGGCCCCGTCCCCCTCGACGCCAAGATCGTCCTTGTCGGTCATCCCCGCTGGCACCACGTCTTCTTCGCGGGCGATCCGGACTTCGCCGTCCATTTCAAGATCCGCGCCGAGATCGACGCCGACCTGCCCGCAACGCCGGACCAGGTCGCGATCTATGCCGGGCTGATCCGGCGCATGGCCGCCCGGCATGGCGACGCGGCGCTGGGCGACGACGCGCTGGCGCGGCTGCTGGCGATCGCCGCGCGCTGGGCCGACGACCGCGACCGGCTCTCGGCGCGTTTCGAGCTGATCGACGACCTGATCGCCGAGGCGGCGTGCCTGGTGCGCGGCACCGGTACCGCGATCGACGCGGCCGCGATCGACCGCGCGGTGGCGCAGCGCCGGCGGCGCAACGCGCGGGTCGAGGACAAGGTCCACGAGGCGATCGCCCGCGGCCATGTGCTGATCGACGTCGCCGGCGCCGCGGTCGGACAGATCAACGCCCTGACCGTGCGCGAGATCGGCGACCACGCCTTCGGCGCCCCCAGCCGCATCACCGCGCGCGCCTCGATGGGCCGGCGCGGCGTCATCAACATCGAGCGCGACGTGGCGCTGGGCGGCCCCATCCAGCAGAAGGGCGCGATGGTGATCCAGGGCTGGCTGATGGGCCGCTTCGCACGACGCATGCCGCTGTCCTTCAACTGCTCGGTCACCTTCGAGCAGAGCTATGGCGGCATCGAGGGCGACAGCGCCTCGCTTGCCGAACTGCTCGCCATCCTGTCCGATCTGGCCGACGTGCCGCTGCGACAGGACCTTGCCATCACGGGCTCGATCAACCAGCGCGGCCAGGCGCAGCCGATCGGCGGCGCGCGTCAAAAGACCGAGGGCTTCTTCCGCGCCTGCACCGACCGCGGCGCGCTGACCGGCACCCAAGGTGTCGTGCTGCCGGCGGCCAACATGCGCAACCTCGTCCTGCGCGACGAGGTCGCGCAGGCCGTGGCGCAGGGCCGGTTCCAGGTCTGGACGGTCGAGACGATCGAGGATGCGATCGCGCTGTTCACCGGGATCGAGGCCGGCGCCGCCGACGCGGCCGGCGCCTATCCGGCCGGAACGCTGCTGGGACGGGTCCAGGCGACGCTGGAGGAATTCGATCGGCGCCTCGCCGCCCGGCCGGGTTAGGATCCCCGCCTTCGTCACGAAACCGCAAGGATCGCGCCCATGCTCCTCGTCGGCATGCTCGACAGCCCCTATGTCCGCCGCGCGGCGATCGCCGGCACGCTGCTGGGTCTCGAGTTCGAGCATCGCTCGATTTCGGTGTTCCGGCACATGGATCGCTTCGGCGCGGTCAATCCGCTGCTGAAGGCGCCCAGCCTCGTCGCGGACGACGGGACGGTGCTGATGGAATCGGAGCTGGTGATCGCCCATCTCGAGGACGTCGCCGGGCGCAGCCTGCGGCCCCGCGATCCGGCCGCGCGGCTGGCCGATCTGCGCGCCACGGGTCTGGCGCTGGTGACCTGCGAGAAGGCGATCGCGATCGAGTACGAACGCAAGCGGCCCCCGGAGATCCGACATGCGCCCTGGCTCGGCCGCGTCCAGGACCAGCTGCGCACCGCGCTGGCGGAACTCGACGCGATCGCGGCGCGCGACTGGAGCGGCTCGGCGCCGCCCGCGACCCACGGCGCGATCGGCGCCGCCGTCGCCTGGGGCTTCATCCGCTTCGTCGTGCCCGACACGATGGATCCAGACCGCCATCCCGCGCTGCGCGACCACGCCGCACGCTGCGAGGCGACGCCCGTCTTCCGTCGCTGGCCGATCGATCGGGAGTCGCCCTGAGGCGAAGCTTGCCGATTGCGCTCCCATGTCTGGGATCGCTAGACTCGTCTTTCGGTGCGAGGGACGCAATCATGGCGACGGAAGTCTATTCCTGCCGCGACGGCCAGGAGATCAAGCAAGGCAAGCTCGACTACTGCGAGATCGACAACCGGGCCGACGCCGAGTCGGATGCACGCCGACGTTGCGCGCAGGACCCGGCGCTGAAGCGGGTGGTCTATTACCGGGTCGATCCGGGCGGCGGGTTCAGGCTGCTGCTGTCCTACGAGAACCCGCACTGCATCGCGACCGTCAAGTCCACGCCGGCGGACAAGTTCCGCCCCCGTCCGCGGCGTCCCCGCGAAGCGCAGGCGGCCAAGCCGAGCCTGCTCGAGCGGATCAAGAGCGCGATCGGGCTGTCCTGATCCGGCGACGGCCGCCGGGGCCGGGCCGCCTCGCTGGCCCGGCCCGCCTCGTCACCGACGCCCGGATAGCCGAACAGCGCCCGGACGACGCGCGCGGCGACCGTCGACGGCGGCCGGGCGAGATCGCGGGCACGCGCGCGCAGCAGCGTCTCGACGCCCGCGACGATGCGGTCCTCGGCCGCCGCCGGCGCCTCGTCGGTCGCGGCGTCGTTGCGGCGGATCGGTTCGGCGAAGATCGCCGTCCTGCCCGGGACGTACCGGCCGAGCGAACCGACGCCGATGCCCGCGCGTTCCGCGATCGCGTTGGTGTTCGCGGCCTCGAGGCCGTTCGTCTCCAGGATGCGAGCCGTCGCCTCCAGCACCGCGTCGCAGATGTCGCGCGAACGCGCCCGGCGCGGCGTCTTTCTTGGGTCGTTGGCGCGGCGGCGGGGCATGGGCGGATGCGAGTCCCCTGAAGCGAGTATTTGCTCATATTATCCTTCCCGTCATCCAGGCGCGAAGGAGAAAGTCATGAACAGCCTCGAAGATCCCCGCATCGCCGTGATCCTCGACGAACTGCATCGCGCGGCCAGGCGCGACACGCGCGTCTTCCTGCGGGCCCTGCCGGCGGTCGCCGCGGGCCTGCTGCGCGGCCGCGGCGTGGTGGAGTCCGCCAAACCCTATCTGCGCGACGCCTTCATCCCGATCGACGCCGCGCAGGGCCGCGTGCTCTACCAGCTGGCCCGCGCGCGCGGCGCGCGGCGGATCGTCGAGTTCGGCGCCTCGTTCGGCATCTCGACGATCTACCTGGCCGCCGCCGTGCGCGACAACGGCGGCGGCCGCGTCGTCACGACCGAGATGGAGCCCGGCAAGATCGTCCGTGCGCGCGAAAACTACGCCCGCGCCGGCGTCGACGGCGAGATCGAACTGCGCGCGGGCGACGCGTTGCAGACGCTGCGCGATCTCGACGGCCCGATCGACCTGCTCTTCCTCGACGGCTGGAAGGAGGCCTGCCTGCCGGTGCTGAAGCTGCTGGAGCCGCGTCTGGCGAGCGGCGCCTGCGTGCTGTGCGACGACATGAAGCCCTTCCGCCGGACGCTCCGGCCCTATGTCGAGCATGTCCGCGGCAGCCCCGGCCGATACGTGTCGGTCGAACTGCCGCTGGGCGACGGGCTGGAATTCTCGCTCGTGGTCTGACGTCCCGCCCCCGGACCGGGGCTCAGTAATTGGTGTAGGAGCCGTCGCGACGACGGAAATGCGGCGGCTCCCAGAAGCGGAAGCTCTCCTCGGCCAGCCGCTCGTCGAACTCGACGCCGAGGCCGGGTCCGGCGGGAACCGGATAGGTCACGCCGTCCAGCCGCGGATGGCCGGGGAACAGCGCGTCGGTCGAGTCGTAGTCGCGCGTCCGCTCCTCCAGCCAGGCATAGTTGGGGACCGCGGCGGCGAAATGCAGGTTCGCGGCGGTGCTGATCGGCCCCAGCGGGTTGTGCGGCATCACATCGATGTAATGGGCCTCGCACCAGCCCGCGACCTTCATCGCCTCGGTGAAGCCGCCGATGTTGCACAGGTCCAGGCGCGCGAAATTGATCAGGTCGCGTTCGATGAAGGGCGCGAACGCCCATTTGCTGGCGAATTCCTCGCCGACCGCGAACGGCACGCCGGTCATCCGGCGCAGCGCCGCATAGGCATCCGGGTTCTCGGCCCGGATCGGTTCCTCGATGAAGTCGAGCGTGCCGGGCGGCAGCTTCTGGCAGAACGAAGCCGCCTCGGCGACGCTGAGCCGGTGATGGTACTCGATGCCCAGCACCGTCGCGCGTCCGACTTCCTCGCGCACGCGCTCGATCCACGGCGCGGTGTGCGCGATCGATTCGCGCGGTTCGTAGAGCGTCCGGTCCGCGGGCTCGCCCGGCATGCCATCGCACATCCGGATGACCGGCCAGCCTTCGGCCGCCAGCCGCTTCGCCTCGGCGAGCGCGGCGGGGCCGATCGGCATGTTGACCGTCGTGAAGCAGGGGACGCGGGTCCGGTGCGCGCCGCCCAGCAGCTGGTAGACCGGCACGCCCAGCTTCTTGCCGACCAGATCGTGCAGCGCGATGTCGACCGCCGAAATGGCGCCGGCCAGGACGCGCCCGCCCTCGAAATAGGCGCCGCGATACATTTCCTGCCACAGCGCGCCGATCCGCATCGGATCCCTGCCGATCAGGAATTCGCGGAAGTGGCGCAAGGCACCGGCGACCGCCATCTCCCGGCCGACCACGCCGGATTCCCCCCAGCCGTGATAGCCCTGGTCGGTCTCGACCTTCACCATCAGGCGGTTGCGGGGCGCGATCCAGACGGGAAAGATCCGGACATCGACGATCTTCATGGCGGATATCTCCTGGTTGCCGGCGCAGGGCGGTGGATGGGTCAGCCCTTCTCCGCCCCGGCCGCAAGGCCGGAGACCAGGAATTCCTGGGCGAAGAGATAGGCAAGCACGAGCGGCGCGGTCGACAGCACGGAGGCCGCGAAGGCGTAGTGGTACTGCGTCGTGTCGGCGCCGAAGAAGGTGTAGAGCCCGACGCTCATCACCGCCACGTCGCGCGCGTTGGCGACGACCAGCGGGATCAGGAACTCCGACCAGGCGCTGAGGAACAGAAGGAATCCGGCCGCCGACAGGCCCGGAAGGCTGAGCGGCAGGATGATGGTCACGAACGCGCGGAACATCGAGCAGCCGTCGATCAGCGCCGCCTCGTCGAGGCTGCGCGGCAGGGTGTCGAAGAAGCCCTTGAGGATCCAGATCGCGAAGGGGATCTGCGTGGCGGTGTAGATCGCCACCACGCCGGTGCGGGTGTTGAGCAGCCCGAGGCCGTTCATCATCACGTAGTAGGGGACGATGTTCACGCTGCTGGGGATCAGCTGCAGCACCAGCAGCACGACCAGCAGCGTGTTCTTGAACGGGAAGTCCCAGCGCGAGAAGCCGTAGGCGGCGACCGAGGCGAAGGCGAGGGTCAGGACCAGGCTCGCCAGCGTCACGATCGCCGAGTTGAGCAGATAGGACGGCAGCGCCGTGCGACGGATCACGTCGGCGTAGTTCGCCAGCGTGAAGTCGCGCGGGAAGAAGGTCGTCGGATAGGCGAAGATCTCGGACGGGTGCTTGAACGACCCGAGCAGCACCCAGGACAGCGGGAACAGCACCACCACCGCGATCGGCAGATAGGCCGAGTACGTGGCGCCGAGCGCCGCGGCGCTCCCGCGCCCGCGCCCGAAATCAGCGACGGCCATGCTCGCGGCTCCTGAGGATGCGCAGATAGGCGATGGTCAGCGCCAGGTTCAGGACCAGGATCAGCGTCGCGATCGCCGCGGCATAGCCCGCGTCGAGCTGTTCGAAACCCTGCTTGTAGATGCTGAGCGCCAGAACCTCGGTGGCGCGTCCCGGCCCGCCGCCGGTCAGGGCGAGCGGGATGTCGACATGGTTGAGCGTGCCCGCCGTCGCCAGGATCAGGTTGATCGTCAGGATCGGCTTCAGCGAGGGCAGCGTGACGTGCCGCAGCGTCTGCCAGCGCCCCGCGCCGTCGATGGCGGCCGCCTCGTAGAGCTGCCTGTCGATGGTCTGCAGGCCACCGAGCTGCAGGATGATCGACAGCGGCACGCCGCGCCAGACGGTGGCGAGGATCATCACCGCCATCGCCTCGGCGGGGCTGGACAGCCAGCCGCGCGCGGCGAAGCCGAATTCCGCGATCAGCGTGTTCATGATGCCCAGCCGGCTGCCGTTGAAGAGTTGCTGGAACATCAACCCGATGATCACGGCCGGGATGATCCAGGGCAGGATCGCGATCGAACGCATCAGCCGCCGGCCGTAGGCGACCCGGTCCAGCAGCAGCGCGATCGCCAGTCCCAGCGCCACCTGCAGGAACACGACCGAGCCGACGAAGACCAGGGTGTTGAGCAGGACCCCGGCGAACCCGTCTTCGGCGAAGAGATGCCGGTAGTTGTCGACGCCGACGAACCGCCAGCCCGGATAGGCGAAATGCAGATTGGTGAAGCTGATGAAGACGCCGTAGAGCGCGGGATAGGCCGTGAGCGCCAGCACGGCGAGGACGGACGGCGCGATGAACAGCACGTATTGATGCCGCCGCAGGGCATCGCCGAATCTCGTCATGCCGGGGCCCTTTCCTGGCGTCCGTCAGGGCGCGGCCGGGGATGAAGCGGCCTCCCCGGCCTGGCGCGTCGCGTCAGCGGTTGCTGATGCGACGGAACTCGGCCTGGACCTGGTTGCGCGCGTTCTCGACCGCCCGCGCCGGCGTGGTCCGGCCCGACAGGACATCCGCCATCTGCTGCGACCACGCCGCGGCGATCGCGGGGTAGATGGGCGCCGTGGGCAGCGGCCGCATGCCATGGGTCTCGAGGATGCGTCGCGTCGCGACCATCAGCGGATCGCTGCGGTAGGGCTCCTGGTCCCAGATCGCCTGCAGCACCGGCAGATGGCCGTGGACGACGTTAAGCCGCCCGAGATTCTCGGGACGCGTCACGAACTCGACGAATTTCCAGGCCGCCTGCTTGCGGTCGGGCGCGCTCGCGAAGATGCCGTAGGTCCACCCGCCCAGCACCGGCTTGGCCTTGGCATCGCCAGGCATCGGATGGCTCATGATCCCCAGATTGCCCTGCAACGGCGGGCGGTCGGCGTAGATCTGCTGCAGCGAGGAGGTGGACTGCGCCGACATCGCGTTCTCCCCGCTGTAGAAGAAGGGGCGCAGGCCGGTCTCGTCCATGGTCCCGACGCTGGCCGGCATGTAACCCTTCTCGACCAGCATGCGATAGGTCGCGTAGACGGTCTCCAGCACCTCCCGGCTGCGGCCTTCGAAGAAGACCGGCCGTCCCGCCTCGTCGACCAGTTCGCCGCCCAGTCCCCAGAACATCGACAGCATGTGCAGCATCGTGTGCGCGCTGCCATGCCCGGGATACATGATCGCGTGCAGGCCCTTGGCCTTCGCCGCCTCGGCATAGGCGAGGAACCGGTCCCAGGACGCGGGCGGCTGCTCGAAGCCGAGGCTGGCCAGCGTGTCGCGGCGATAGACCAGCGCGCGCAGCGAGGTATGGAACGGCACGCTGTAGACCCGTCCGTCGATCGTCACCATCGCGACGGCGTCGGGCAGCACCTTGGCGCGATTCTCCGCCGTCCAAAGATCGTTCAGCGCCTGCAGCTTGCCGGTCTGCGCGAGCCGCGCGACCCAGGACGCGTCGAGCAGCGCCACATCGGGAAGATTGTTGGCCCCCGCCGCCGTCAGATAGTGGCGCAGCGCCTCGACATTGCCGGGAATGACCTCGTACCTGATCCGGATCCCCGGGTTCTCGGCCTCGAAACGGGCATAGAGATCGCGATAGGCGTCCGCCATCGCGGGCAGACCCGCGCCCGGCGTGAAGAAGGGCGGCGACCAGAGCGACAATTCGACCGCCCGCGCCGGCGCGGTCGCCGCGACCAGTCCCGCGACCAGCGTCGCCGTCAGCCAGCGCGCCGCCTTGGCGACCGTGGCGCCGACAGTCCATCCCGTCATGTCGCTTCCCCCCAATACATCCGAGATGTGCTCATATTTGATCATATATCTCTTTGTGTCAATTTTCTTGATCATATTCGGCCGCGGGAGATATGCCGTGATCAGCTCCTGCGCCATGATGCGAGGAGGAGAAAGCCCGGATGGCCATTGAAGCGATCGACCTCGCGACTGCGGACGGCACCGCCGATCGCGTCGCGGCAGCCATCACCCGGCTGATCCTGGACGGCGAGTTCGGGCCCGGCGACCGGCTGAAGCTCTCCGACCTGGCGGCGCGCTTCGGCGTCAGCCCGATGCCGGTGCGCGAGGCGCTGTGGAAGCTGGAGGGCAGCGGCCTCGTCGAGAACATTCCCAATCGCGGCGCGCTGGTGCGCGCAGCGGACGCGCAGCACGTCGCCAATGTCTACGAAGTGCGCGCCGCGCTGCAGGCCGCCATGATCGAGCGCGCGGCGGCGGTCATGACGTCGGGCGATCTGGACCGGATCGAGACCGCGCGGATCGCGGTCGAGCGCGCGGCGCGGCAGGGCGCGATCCGCGCCATGATGCTGGCCGACGCGGCCTTCCACGAAGCGATCGACCGGCTCGCCGGCAACGATCTCGCGATGTCGCTGCTGCGCGGGACGATGCCGCTCGTCCAGTCGATGCGTCTGCGCGTGGGCATCATTCCCGACCGGGTCCCGGAGATGCTGCGCGAGCATGCCGACATCGTCGCGGCGCTGCGCGACGGCGACGGCCGCCTCGCCGCCCAGCGGATCAGGCTGCACACCAACGGCGCCCGCCAGGCGATGCTGCGCGCGCTCAAGGCCCTCGCGCCGCGCCCCCGCGGCCGACCGAAAGACGTGCCCGGCGTCCAAGGGGCCTGACCCCGCTTGGGGTCAGACCCCCGATTCCAGAGCAACCCGTGCCCCCGGCGCCGACCCCGGAGGGATCACATCCCCGCCCCTCCAAGGACGGCGGATCGCCTCAGGACGGCACGCCGTGGCTCACGCACACGCCGTTTCGCGCATCGAAGACATGCGCGCGGGCGGCATCGAGATGCAGCAGCGCGCGCTGCCCGGCCTCGATCCGGGCCCGGGGTGCGCAACGGCCGCCGAGTTCGGTCCCGTCGGCGATGCGCGCGTAGAAGAAGAGCTCCGGACCGGAAAGCTCGGTCTGCAGGATTTCGGCCTCCAGGACGTTCGGTCCCGGCGCGTCGACCGGCTGGATCGCCTCGGGGCGCAACCCGAGGCGCAGTGCGCCGCCCGCCCGCGCGTCGATGCCCGCGACGCCGCGACGCAGGTCGATCGCGAAG
>JBIKLI010000114.1:0-12112 GCA_044359885.1 Alphaproteobacteria bacterium
GCGTATCTTCGGGCCCGTCACGCGCGAGCTGCGCTCGAAGGGCTACATGAAGATCATCAGCCTGGCGCCGGAAGTCCTCTGAGGTCGGGTGCAGCAATGTTGAAAATTCGCAAGGACGACACCGTCTTCGTTCTCACCGGCCGCGACAAGGGCAAGAGCGGCAAGGTCATGAAGGTCCTTCCCAAGGAAGGGCGCGTCGTGGTGCAGGGCGTCAATGTCGCCAAGCGCCATGTCCGCGGCCGGCCGGGGCAGCCCGGCGGTATCGTCGAGAAGGAACTCGCGATATCGGCGTCCAACGTGTCGCATCTCGATCCGAAGGACAACAAGCCAACCCGCGTCGGCTTCCGCGTCGTCGACGGCAAGAAAGTCCGCTTCGCCAAGCGTTCCGGCGAACTGATCGATCGGTGAATGCCATGCCCACCCGTCTCCAGGATTCCTATCAGGCTAAGATCCGGCCGGCCCTCATGCAGGAGTTCGGCTACAGCAGCGGCATGCAGGTGCCGCGGCTGGAGAAGATCGTCGTGAACATGGGTGTCGGCGGCACCGTCAACGACATCAAGAAGATGGAGGCGGCGGTCAACGACCTCGCGGCCATCACCGGCCAGAAGCCCCTGGTGATCAAGTCGAAGAAGGCGATCGCCAACTTCAAATTGCGCCGCGGCCTGCCCATCGGGTGCAAGGTCACGCTGCGCGGGGCTCGGATGTACGAATTCCTCGACAGGCTGATCACGATCGCCCTGCCGCGGGTGCGCGATTTCAGGGGTGTCTCGCCCCGGAGCTTCGACGGGCGCGGCAACTACGCGCTCGGCATCAAGGAACAGATCGTCTTCCCGGAGATCGATTACGACAAGATCGACAGCGTCCGCGGGATGGACATCATCATCTGCACCACTGCGAAGTCCGACAAGGAGGCCAAGGCCCTCCTCAAGGCCTTCGACATGCCCTTCATCAACTGACGTCTCGAGCCGCAAGGACAGACCCACGATGGCGAAGAAAAGCTCCGTCGAAAAGAACAAGCGCCGCGAACGCCTCGCCAAGCAGTACGGTGCGAGGCGTGCGAAGCTCAAGGCGATCGCCGGCGACAAGTCGATCGGCATGGAAGAGCGTTTCGCGGCCAGCCAGAAGCTGGCCGAACTGCCCCGCAATTCGGCGCGCTGCCGGGTACGTCTGCGCTGCGAATTGACCGGACGGTCGCGTGGCAACTACCGCAAGTTCAAGCTCTGCCGTATGGCGCTCCGCGAACTGGCCCTGACCGGCCAGATCCCGGGCATGGTCAAGGCGAGCTGGTGAGGAGATTCCGGACATGGCGATGAGCGATACACTCGGTGACATGCTGACGCGCATCCGGAACGCCCAGGCGGCCAGGCATGGCAGCGTTGTGGTGCCGGCCTCGAAACTGCGCGGCAACGTCCTCGACGTGCTCAAGCGCGAGGGCTACATCCGTGGCTACTTTGCGTCGGAGGCTCGTGGCGGCATCGCCGAGTTCACCGTCGAGCTGAAGTACCAGGAGGGCGCGCCGGTCATACGCGAGATCAACCGCGTCTCGAAGCCGGGGCGTCGCGTCTATTCCGGCATCAAGGATCTGCAGAAGGTCTACGGCGGTCTCGGCATCGCGATCCTGTCGACCCCTCGGGGCGTCATGTCGGATTCCGAGGCGCGCGCCCAGAATGTCGGCGGCGAAGTCATCTGTCAGGTCTTCTGACCGGACGGCGCAAGGAGAAGGGTCATGTCTCGTATCGGTCGTCTGCCTGTCCCGGTGCCGCAGGGTGTCGATATCCAGCTCGCGGGCCAGAGGGTCACCGTCAAGGGCAAGCTCGGGGCGCATGTCCTCGATCTTCATCCCGAGGTGGAGGCGAAACTGGAGTCCGGCCGGGTGGTGATGGCGCCGCGCTCGCAAAGCAAGCGCGCCCGGTCCGCCTGGGGGACGTCGCGCGCGCTGCTGGCGAACGCCGTGATCGGGGTCTCCAAGGGCTTCACCCGCAACCTCGCCATCGAGGGCACCGGCTTCCGTGCCGCGATGGACGGCAAGGTGCTGAGCCTGCAGATCGGGTTCAGTCATGACGTCAAGTATGCGATCCCCGACGGGATCGCCGTGAAGGTCGCGGGAGACAAGCAGAACGCGCTGGAGATCGCCGGATCGGACAAGCGTCTGGTCGGGCAGGTCGCCGCCGAGATCCGCGGTTTCAAGAAGCCGGAGCCCTATCAGGGCAAGGGGATCCGCTATACGAACGAGCGGGTTCGTCGCAAAGAAGGCAAGAAGAAGTAAGGGCGCGCATCATGTCCAGCATGTCAAGCAAGGCACAGACCCTTTTCCTTCGCCGCCAGCGGCGTGTGCGCCTGAAGCTCAGGTCCAACTCCGGCGGTCGCCCTCGGCTGTCGGTGTTCCGGTCCTCGAAGCATATCTATGCGCAGGTCATCGACGATAGCCAGGGCCGGACATTGGCCTCGGCGTCGACGAAGGACGCCAGCATCGGCGCGTCCATCAAGACCGGTGCGAATGTCGATGCTGCGAAGGCGGTCGGCACGCTGATCGCGCAGCGCGCGCGCGAGGCCGGGGTCACCGAGGTGGTTTTCGACCGCGGTGGCTACATGTTCCATGGCCGCGTCAAGGCGCTGGCCGATGCCGCCCGCGAGGGCGGGCTGTCGTTCTGAGTTTGCGAGGAGAGATCTGATGGCACGGACGCCAGGCGAAGGCGGCGGGTCCCCGCGGCGCGGACAGCGCGACGGCGGTGGATCGCGTGAAGAGCGCGAGCAGAGTGAGCTGATCGAGAAACTGGTCGCGATCAATCGTGTCGCGAAAGTCGTCAAGGGTGGCCGCCGCTTCGGCTTCGCCGCGATCGTCGTTGTGGGCGACGGCAAGGGCAGGTCGGGTTACGGCACCGGCAAGGCGCGCGAGGTGCCCGAGGCCATCCGCAAGGCGACGGATCAGGCCAAGCGCGCCATGATCAGGATTCCGTTGCGCGAAGGCCGGACCTTGCATCACGACGTCCACGGGCATTTCGGCTCCGGGAAGGTGGTGCTGCGGCCAGCCAAGCCCGGCACCGGGATCATCGCCGGCGGACCGATGCGTGCGGTGTTCGAGACGATCGGCCTGCATGACGTCGTCGCCAAGTCGGTCGGTTCGTCGAACCCGCACAACATGATCAAGGCGACGTTCGCGGCACTGACGGCGATGCAGAATCCGCGGCTGGTCGCCACCAAGCGCGGCAAGAAGGTCGCCGACATTCTGGGCCGGCGGGAGACCGCCGAAGCGGCGCGGGAGTGACGAATGAGCGGCGAGCAGAAAAAGACGATCAAGGTCACCCAGGTCGGCAGCCCCATCAACCGGCGCGCCTACCAGCGCGAGACTTTGATCGGTCTCGGTCTCAACAAGATCAACCGGTCGCGTGTCCTTGAGGACACGCCGTCGGTTCGTGGGATGATCGCGCGCGTCCACCATCTGGTGCGAGTCGAGGAGTCCGCCTGAGCGGGTTCCGGCACGACTTGGCACCGACACAGAGGATCGAGGCATGAAGCTCAACGAAATTCGCGACAAAGCCGGCGCGCGCACCAAGCGCCTGCGCGTGGGGCGCGGCATCGGGTCCGGGGTCGGCAAGACCTCCGGGCGCGGTGGGAAGGGCCAGACGGCCCGGTCGGGTGTCGCACTCAACGGCTTCGAGGGCGGCCAGACGCCGCTCTATCGTCGCATGCCCAAGCGCGGGTTCCGCAACACCGCGTTCCAGCGCGATTTCGCCGAACTCAATCTGTCGGATCTGCAGCGAGCCGTCGACGAGGGGCGTCTGCCTGCCGGCGCGACGATCACCGGCGCGGTTCTGGTCGAAGCCGGCGTGCTGCGGCGGAGTTTGGACGGTGTGCGCCTGCTCGGCAACGGTGCCGCCGGTTTCAGCGCGAGGATCGCGATCGAGGTGGTTGGCGCGTCGAAGTCGGCGGTCGCCGCGGTCGAGAAGGCAGGGGGAAGCGTCGCCATTCTCTCCCTCGAGCGTCCGGGCGCCGTCAAGGCCAACGCGGCGCGCCGCGAGAAGCGCGAGAAGAAACTGGCCGCGCGCGCCAAGCCCGGTCAGGGCAAGGGCGCAGCCGCGCCCAAGGCGTGAGCGCCGTCCCGATGGCATTGCGGTCGGAGTAGGCGGGCATGGCGTCGGCGGCCGAGCAACTGGCGGGCGGGTTCGGTTGGGGCGCGTTCGCGAAGGCGACGGACCTCAAGAAGCGTCTGTGGTTCACGCTCGGAGCGTTGGTGGTCTACCGGATCGGCAGCTACATCCCGATCCCGGGGATCGACCCCCAGGTGCTGCAGGAAATCTTCAACGCCCAGCGCGGCGGCATTCTCGGCATGTTCGACATGCTTGCCGGTGGCGCGCTGAGCCGCATGACCCTGTTCGCGCTGAACATCATGCCGTACATCTCGGCCGCCATCATCATCCAGCTTATGACGGCCGTCTCGCCGACCCTGGAGGCCCTCAAGAAAGAGGGGCCGTCAGGCCGCCAGAAGCTGAACCAGTACACGCGCTACCTGACGCTGCTCCTGGCGTTGTTCCAGAGCTACGGCATCGCGCTGGGCCTGCAGGGGTCGACGGGTCAGGGCGGGCCTTTGGTGCTGATCCATCCCGTGGTCTTCCAGGTCACCACCGTCGTCACGCTGACCGGTGGCACGATGTTCCTGATGTGGCTCGGCGAACAGATCACGGCACGTGGGGTCGGCAATGGCACGTCGCTGATCATCTTCGCCGGCATCGTCGCCAACCTTCCTTCGGCCCTCGCGGCATTGCTCGAGCTTGGCCGGACCGGCGCGTTGTCGACGGTATTCATCATCCTGATGCTGATCATCGCGGTCGCCGTGATCGCGGCGATCGTGTTCCTCGAGCGTGCGCAGCGCCGTATCCTCGTCCAGTATCCAAAGCGTCAGGTCGGCAACAAGATGTTCGGCGGGCAGTCGTCGCATCTGCCGCTGAAGATCAACACCTCCGGCGTCATTCCGCCGATCTTTGCCAGCTCCCTGTTGCTCCTGCCGCTGACATTCGCCAGCTTCGGGTCGATCGGCGACGAACCCGGCTGGCTGCAGGCGATCTCCACGCATCTTGCCCATGGCCAGCCGCTTTACATCCTTCTCTACGTCGCCCTGATCGTCTTCTTTGCATTCTTCTACACGGCAGTGGTGTTCAATCCGGTCGAGACCGCCGACAACCTGAAGAAGCACGGCGGCTTCGTGCCGGGGATCCGGCCTGGCAAGAACACGGCGGATTACCTTGACTTCGTGCTGACCCGACTGACCGTGCTTGGCGCCGCTTATTTGGCTGTCATTTGCGTCCTGCCCGAGATCCTGATCTCGCAGTATTCGGTGCCGTTTTACTTCGGCGGAACGTCGCTGCTGATCGTTGTCAGCGTGACGATGGACACGGTCGCGCAGGTCCACTCGCATCTGATCGCCCATCAGTACGAAGGCCTGATCAAGAAAGCGAAGCTGAAGCCGACGCGCGAGGGTGCGGCGGCGCGACTGGCGGCGCGAAGCGGCGGCGAGGGGAAGCGTTCGTTGATCGACCGGTTGCTCGGGCGCAAGGGAGGGTAGGATGGCGATCAATATCGTCCTGCTCGGGCCGCCCGGGGCAGGCAAGGGGACGCAGGCGAAGCGTCTCGAGGCGCGTTACGGTCTGGTTCAGTTGTCGACAGGCGACATGTTGCGCGCAGCGGTCGCAGCGGGCACGGCGACTGGTCTTCGGGCCAAGGCGGTCATGGAGGCGGGCAAACTGGTCGATGACGAGATCCTGATTGCGATGATCTCCGACAGGCTGGGCCAGGCGGATGCGCAGCGCGGCGCCATATTCGACGGTTTTCCCCGGACTGTTCCGCAGGCCGAGGCGCTCGACCGGCTTCTGGACTCGATGGGCATGCGTGTCGATCACGTCATCGAGCTTCAGGTCGACGAGGTGGCCCTGGTCGAGCGCATCTCCGGTCGCTTCACCTGCAAGTCATGCGGCGCCGGGTATCACGATCGTTTCCAGCCGCCGCGCGTGGCCAACACCTGCGATGTCTGCGGTGCCAGCGAATTCGCTCGCCGTGCCGACGACAATGCCGATACGGTGCGCCGGCGCCTCGCCGAATACCACGCCAAGACGGCGCCGATCCTTCCCTATTACCGCGCCAGAGGCAGTCTGCGTAGCGTCGACGGCATGGCGGACATGGATCGCGTGACCGCCGAACTCGAGACCGTCGTCGGGCCGCGGCCCCCGGGCGCGGCGTGACCGGCATGCGACGATTGGCCCCGCGATGATTGACTTGCCGGACAAGCGCGACTATAACGCAGCCGGATTTGCCGGTCCTGCACGCCAGCATGGCGTGCGGGCCGGTTGCGTCTGCCCCGTTCCTGCCCGGTGGGTCCGGGCCAACCTGCATCACTGACTAGAGCCAAAGGGAGAGCGAACGTGGCGCGTATCGCTGGCGTCAACATTCCGACCAACAAGCGCGTCCTGATCGCGCTGCGCTACATCTACGGGATCGGTCCGACCAATGCCGGCATCATCTGCCAGCAGGCGGGAATTCCGGCCGCGAAGCGGGTCAACCAGCTGAGCGACGACGAGATTCTCCGGATCCGCGAGATCATCGACCGCGACTATCAGGTCGAAGGTGACCTGCGTCGCGAGGTCGCGATGAACATCAAGCGCCTTATGGACATGGCGTCCTACCGCGGCTTGCGCCATCGCAAGGGCCTGCCCGTGCGCGGTCAGCGTACCCACACCAACGCGCGGACTCGCAAGGGCAAGGCGCGTCCCATCGCCGGCAAGAAGATCGCCACGCGCAAGTAAGCTTGCGTCGGCGGATTCGATCGAAGCCCAGGCCAGGAAAGCGAAGGAACGACCATGGCGGACCAGAAGAAATCGGCGGGTGGCGCCTCGGCGCGTCCGCGGCGTCGCGAACGCAAGAACATCTCGTCGGGCGTCGCGCATGTGAACGCCAGCTTCAACAACACGATGATCACGATCACCGACGCTCAGGGGAACACCATTTCCTGGTCGTCGTCCGGCCTTCAGGGCTTCAAGGGCAGCCGTAAGTCGACCCCCTTCGCCGCCCAGATGGCGGCCGAGGATGCCGGCAAGAAGGCGATGGAGCACGGTGTGCGGACGCTGGAGGTCGAGGTCAAGGGGCCCGGTTCGGGTCGCGAATCGGCGTTGCGCGCGCTTCAGTCGGTCGGCTTCCTTATCACCTCGATCCGCGACGTGACGCCGATCCCGCACAACGGGTGCCGGCCGCCGAAACGTCGGCGCGTCTGAGCCTGCGGGCACCGCCCGTGCGCCGGCGACAGCGCCGGGCGATTCTGCGATGACAAGGCCGGCGCGCGGATCAGCGCGCGCGGCGCAGCCAACGAGGGACATGCATCCGTGATCCAGAAGAATTGGAAGGAGCTGATCAAGCCCAACAAGCTGGACATCCAGCCGGGCGAAGATCCGAAGCGCGAGGCGACGATCGTCGCCGAGCCGCTGGAGCGTGGCTTCGGGCTGACGCTGGGCAATGCGCTGCGGCGCGTCCTGCTGTCGTCGCTGCAGGGAGCCGCGATCACCTCGATCAAGATCGACGGCGTACTGCACGAGTTCTCCTCCGTGCCGGGGGTGCGCGAAGACGTCACGGACATGGTGTTGAACATCAAGGCCGTGGCGCTGCGGATGCATGGCGAGGGGCCCAAGCGGATCCATCTCAAGGCAACCGGCCCCGGCGAGGTGACCGCCCGGCAGATCGAGACCGGCCATGATATCGAGGTCATGAACCCGGATCTGGTGATCTGCACTCTCGACGACGGCGCCAAGCTGGCGATGGAAATGATGGTCGAGACCGGCAAGGGCTATGTCGCCGGGACGACCAACCGTCCCGCCGACGCGCCGATCGGGCTGGTGCCCGTGGATGCCTTGTTCAGTCCGGTGCGCAAGGTGTCCTACAAGGTCGAGAATACCCGCGTCGGTCAGGTGACCGACTATGACCGTCTGGCGATGTCGGTCGAGACCAACGGCGCCGTCACGCCGGAGGACGCCGTCGCCCTGGCCGCGCGCATTCTGCAGGACCAGTTGAAGCTGTTCGTCAATTTCGAGGAGCCGCAGGCCGAGCGGCCCGCGACCGCCGAAGCTGTCGACCTGCCGTTCAACAAGAACCTGCTGATGAAGGTCGACGAGCTGGAGCTCTCGGTTCGGTCGGCGAACTGCCTCAAGAACGACAACATCATCTATATCGGCGACCTCGTTCAGAAGACCGAGGGCGAGATGCTGCGGACCCCGAATTTCGGCCGCAAGTCGCTGAACGAGATCAAGGAAGTCCTCGGCAACATGGGTCTCGGCCTGGGGATGAAGATCACGAACTGGCCGCCCGAGAACATCGAGGAACTCGCCAAGAAGCTCGAGGAGCCGTACTGAGGCCCCGGGTTTCGCGAAGATCATCACGGAGTAAAGTGACATGCGCCATGCCGTCGCCGGCCGCAAGCTCGGCCGAACCACCAGCCATCGCAAGGCGACTTTCGCCAACATGGCAGCTGCCCTGATCCGCCATGAGCAGATCAAGACCACCTTGCCGAAGGCCAAGGAACTTCGCCCGGTCGTCGAGCGGCTGATCACGCTCGGCAAGCGCGGCGGGCTTCATGCCCGGCGGCAGGCGCTTGCCATGCTGCGCGACGACGAATTGACCCGCAAGCTGTTCGGTTCGCTCGCGGCGCGATATGCGGCGCGCAAGGGCGGCTATACCCGTGTCCTCAAGGCGGGCAACCGTTACGGAGACATGGCGGCGATGGCGGTGATCGAACTCGTCGATCGCGACGTCGACGCCAAGGGCAAGGCCGATCGCGAGCGCGTCGCCGCAGAGGCTGCGGTGGCGGAGCAGGCTCGTGGCGAGGCGGCACCGGTCGCCTGACCCAGGCCGCCGGGCGTCCGCCCGGCATCGCAAGGCGAGACGAGGCAGGCCGCTTGCGGCCTGCCTTTTTTCGTTCCTGGCGCCGGGGTGGGCCCAGCGGCGCCGTGCGCCGCGAAGCCTATGGATTCCGGCGGCCGCGTTCAGCAGACTTCCATCATGGTCATGCCGATCCTGCTGCGTCCCTTCGCCATCCTTGCCGCGATCGCCCTGGCGGGGCTTCTTTCCGGGGCGACCGCCGCCCAGAACCGCGTGGTTCCGCCAGGGCGCGCGGAACTCCAGTTTTCCTTCGCGCCGGTCGTGCGCAGCGCCGCGCCGGCCGTGGTCAACATCTATACCGGGCGGAACATCTCGCCCTGGATGATGACCGACCCGAATTTCCGGCAGTTCTTCGCCGATCAGGCGCCGCGCCGGGTCCAGAACTCGCTCGGCTCGGGCGTCATCGTCGATCCGTCGGGTATCGTGGTCACCAACAACCACGTCATCGCCAAGGCCGACGAGATCAAGGTCATCCTCGCCGACCGGCGCGAATTCGAGGCCAAGGTGTTGCGCGCGGACGAGCGCACCGACCTGGCGGTTCTCCGGATCGAGGATCCGGGCGGCCGGCTTCCGGCGCTCGCCTTCGCCGATTCGGACGACATCGAGGTCGGCGACGTCGTGCTGGCGATCGGAAACCCGTTCGGCGTGGGTCAGACGGTGACGCTCGGCATCGTCTCGGCCCTGGCCCGGACGCAGGTCGGGATCACAGACTACCGGTTCTTCATCCAGACCGACGCCGCCATCAATCCCGGAAACTCCGGGGGGGCGCTGGTGGGCGCCGATGGACGACTGATCGGCATCAACACCGCGATCTACAACCGGGAGGGCGGCGGCGGGTCGCTGGGGATCGGGTTCGCGATCCCTTCCAACATGGTGCGCGCCGTCGTCTCCGGCGCCGGAGCCGGCCAGCGGCTGGTCCGGCCCTGGTTCGGCGTCAACGGCGAAAGCATCACCGCCGAACGTGCGCCGGCGTTGGGATTGTCGCGGCCGATCGGCGTCTTCGTGCGCGACATCCACGATGGCGGACCGGCCGATCGCGCCGGCATCCGCCGCGGCGACGTGATCGTGCAGATCGACGGTCGCGAGGTGCAGGATGTCGAGGCGCTTCGCTTCCGGATCGCCACGCATGCGGTCGGGCAGAGTGTCGCGATCGGGATCCTGCGCGACGGACGCGACCGGACAGTGTCGGCGACGCTGGTGCCGCCGCCCGAGACGCCGCCGCGCGACCTGACGGCGCTGCGCGGCGACCAGCCCTTGTCGGGTGCCGTCGTCGCCAATCTGTCGCCGGCCCTGGCCGACGAGATGATGCTCGATACCGAGGCGCGCGGCGTCGTCGTGGTCGATGTACGCCGCGGGTCTCCCGCGCAGCGCCTGGGCCTTCAGCCCGGAGATCTGGTGCTCCGGATCAACGATCGCGACATGCGCAGCACGGAAGATGCTCGCCGGCTGACCGCGCTGGCGTTGCCCTGGCGCCTGCAGCTGCGGCGCGGCGAGCGGGTTCTGCAGGTCGTGGTGGGGCGCTGAGGATGGCGGCGCGCGGGCCGGCGCCGGCGGGCCTGTTCGCGAGGCCGGGTCAGCGGCCGCTGGCGGACCGGCTGCGGCCGTCGCGGCTGGAGGATGTCGTCGGTCAGGAGCACCTGACGCTTGGCGACGGGCCGATCGCCCGCATGGTCCGCGATCGCCGGCTGGCTTCGATGATCCTGTGGGGTCCGCCCGGTTGCGGCAAGACGACGATCGCGCAGTTGCTGGCCGGCGTCGCCGACCTCGATTTCGTGGCGTTGTCCGCGGTGATGACCGGGGTGCCGGACCTGCGGCGGGTCTTCGCCGAGGCTGCCGCGCGGCGCGACGCGGGACGCGGGACGCTGCTGTTCATGGACGAAATCCATCGCTTCAACCGTGCCCAGCAGGATTCCTTCCTGCCCCATGTCGAGACGGGAACGGTGACGCTCGTGGGGGCGACCACCGAGAACCCGTCCTTCGAGCTGAATGCGGCGCTGCTGTCGCGCTGCCAGGTCCTGGTCCTCAAGCGTCTGGACGACGCGGCGCTCGAATCCCTGCTTGCGCGCGCCGAGTCCGAACTGGGCCATGGCCTGGCGCTCGACCCCGAAGCGCGGGCTGCGTTGCGCGCGATGGCGGATGGCGACGGGCGATATCTTCTCAATCTGGCCGAAGAAGTCTCGCATCTACCGGCTGCCGCGCCGCTCGACACCGCACGGCTCGCCGCGCTGATCCAGAAGCGCGTGCCGATCTACGACAAGGCACAGGAGGGGCACTACAACCTGATCTCGGCGCTTCACAAGTCGCTGCGCGGATCGGATACGGATGCAGCGCTCTACTGGCTGGCGCGGATGCTGGCCGGCGGGGAGGACCCGCTTTTCATCGCCAGGCGGCTCGTGCGTTTCGCGGTCGAGGATGTCGGCCTCGCCGATCCGCAGGCGCTGGTGCAGGCGCTCGCGGCCAAGGAATGCTACGACTTTCTGGGCTCGCCGGAGGGCGAACTGGCGCTGGCGCAGGCCGTGATCTATCTCGGGACGGCGCCCAAATCGAACGCGGCCTATGCCGCGTTCGGCGCGGCGCGGCGTGCGGCGGCGGAGTCGGGATCGCTGATGCCGCCGATGCATATCCTGAATGCACCGACCGCGATGATGCGCGATCTGGGCTACGGCAAGGGATACGCCTACGACCACGATGCGCCCGACGGTTTCTCGGGACAGAACTACTTCCCCGACGGCATGCCGCGCCAAGGCTTCTACCGGCCCGTCGCGCGCGGGTTCGAACGGGAGATCGCCAAGCGGCTGGAATACTGGTCGCGGCTGCGCGCCGAGCGCGGCGGCAGCTGATGCCGGCCACGCCTTTCGACGAGGTCTGGGCGATCGACTGGAGCGGCGCCCGTGGGCGGCTTACGGGGATCGCGGTCGCACGCCTCGGTTCGGACGCCATTGCCCCGGCGTTGGTGCCGCCGCCGGGAGGCGCCCCCTGGACCCGCGCGGCCGTCGTCGACCTTCTCGTTGCGGCGATCGGGCAGGGGCGGCGCGTCCTTGCCGGTTTCGACTTCGCCTTCGGCCTTCCGGCAGAAGTGCTGCCGGCGCTCGGTCTGGCCGGTTGCCGCGATCTGCCTTGCGTGTGGCGACATGTCGACCAGGCCTGCGCCGGGGCCGCTGACCTGCATGGCGGTCCCTTCGTCGACGCGGCGCCGGCG
>JBIKLI010000429.1:0-3380 GCA_044359885.1 Alphaproteobacteria bacterium
GCTGATCACCCACAAGCTGCGCGAGATCCTGGACGTCACCGACGACGTCTCGGTGATGCGTCGCGGCGAACTCGTCGCGACGATGCCTACGCGCGAGGCCACGCGCGAAGGTCTCGCGGAGGCGATGGTCGGCCGCAAGGTGTCGCTGCGGGTCGACAAGGCGTCGCGCGCCGCCGGCGAGCCGGTGCTCGAGGTGCGCGACCTGCAGGTACGCGACCGCGGCGGACACGCGCGCGTGCGCGGCGTGTCGTTCACGGTGCGGCGCGGCGAGATCGTCGGCATCGCCGGTGTCGCCGGAAACGGCCAGTCCGAACTTCTCGACGCGCTGGCCGGCAGCGCGCCGATCGCCGGCGGGCGGATCCTCTTCAAGGGGCGCGACATCACCGAGGCGCCCGAGCGCACCGCCGAGGGGTTGCGGGCGCTCGGCCTCGGCCATGTTCCCGAAGACCGCCATCGGCAGGGTCTGATCACCGCCTTCGACGCCAGCGAGAGCGCGATCCTCGGCCATCATGGCGAGGCGCGCTACAATCGCGGCGTCTTTCTGCGGCGCGGCGCGGTGCTGGGGGATTGCGACCGCCTCATGGACAGCTACGACATCCGGCCGCGCGCGCCGCGGCTGCTGACCGCGCTGTTCTCGGGCGGGAACCAGCAGAAGATCGTCCTGGCGCGCGAGATGGACCGCGCGCCCGACCTGCTTCTGGTCGGTCAGCCGACGCGCGGCGTCGATATCGGCGCCATCGAGTACATCCATCGGCGGCTGGTGGCGCTGCGCGACGCCGGTGCGGCGATCCTTCTGGTCTCGGTCGAACTCGACGAGATCCTGGCGCTGTCCGACCGCATCCTCGTGATGTTCGGCGGGCGCATCGCCGGCGAGGTCGCGGCGGGCGCCGCGGACGAGCGGCGCATCGGCCTGCTGATGGCCGGCGCGGGCGCGGAGGCCGCATGAGCGGCGCAAGGCTGCCCCGGTTCGTCGAGTGGGTGCTGCTGCCGGCGGCCAATCTCGGCGCCGCCTTCCTGGTGTCGGGCCTCGTCGTGCTCGCGGTCGGCGAGAATCCGCTGCGTGCGCTGGCGCTTCTGGTCGACGGCGCTGTCGGCTATCCCGAGGCGATCGGCTATACCCTCTACTACGCCACCAACTTCGTCTTCACCGGGCTCGCGGTCGCCATCGCCTTCCATGCCGGGCTGTTCAACATCGGCGGCGAGGGCCAGGCCTATGTCGGCGGTCTCGCCGCGGCCCTGGTCTGTCTGGGGCTCGATTTCCTGCCGGCACCGGTCATCGTGCCGCTGGCGATCCTCGCCGCCGCCGGGGGCGGCGCCGCCTGGGCCGCGATCCCCGGCTGGCTGCAGGCGCGACGCGGCAGCCATGTGGTCATCACGACCATCATGTTCAACTTCATCGCCGCCGCCGCGATCACCTGGCTACTGGTCAATGTGCTGATCAAGCCCGGTCAGCAATCGCCCGAGACCCGGCATTTCGCCGAGCATGCCTGGATCCCGACCGCGCAGGCCGTGCTCGGCGCGCTGGGCGTGCCGATGCCGCGCTCGCCGCTCAATCTGTCCTTCCTGCTGGCGCTGGTCGCGGCCGCCGCCGTCTGGGCGTTCCTCTGGCGCACGCGCTGGGGCTATGCGCTGCGCGCCACCGGCCACAGCGAGTCCGCGGCGATCTATGCCGGCATCGATACCGGCCGCGTCGTGATCGTCGCGATGCTGCTGTCCGGCGGTCTGGCCGGGCTGGTGGCGGTCAACGAGGTGATGGGGGTCCAGCATCGGTTGCTGCTGAACTTCGTCGGCGGCGCCGGCTTCGTCGGCATCGCGGTGGCGCTGATGGGCCGCAACCACCCGGTCGGGATCTGCCTCGCGGCGCTGCTCTTCGGCGCGCTCTACCAGGGAGGCGCCGAACTGGCCTTCGAGATGCCCGATCTGACCCGCGAGATGGTGGTCGCCATCCAGGGCCTGGTGATCCTGTTCTGCGGCGCGCTCGAACGGCTGTTCCGCGGTCCGGTCGAGCGCTACTTCGCGGCGCGCCGGCTGGAGGCGGCCGAGCGATGACCGAGTTCCTGGACATCCTGGCCTCGATGTCGGCCGCGACCCGCCGGGGCGCGGCACCGCTGGTCCTGGCGGCGCTGGCCGGGCTGTTCTCCGAGCGCGCCGGCGTGGTCAACATCGCACTGGAAGGCAAGATGCTGGGCGCCGCCTTCGCTGCCGCGGCGACCGCGGCGGTGACCGGCTCCGCATGGCTGGCCTTGGGCGCGGGGATCGCGGTCGCGGTCGCGCTTTCCCTGGTGCACGGCTTCGCGTCGATCACCCATGCCGGCAACCAGATGGTCTCGGGGATGGCGATCAACGTCGTGGCGCTGGGACTGACTGCCGTGCTGGCCCATGCCTGGTTCCATCAGGGCGGGCGCACGCCGCTGCTCGGGTCGGGGGCGCGGTTCGGACCGATCGAGGCGCCGCTGGCCGGGACGCTGGGCGGGATCCCGCTGCTCGGGACGATCTACGCCGAGGTCCTGGGTGGTCATAACCTTCTGGTGTACGCGGCCTTCGCGCTGGTGCCGGTCGCCGCCTTCGTCGTCGGCGGCACGCGATTCGGCCTGCGTCTGCGTGCGGTCGGCCAGAACCCCGGCGCGGTCGACACCGCCGGGATCGGCGTGGCCCGGCTGCGCTACGCCGCGCTGGCCGTGACCGGACTGCTCTGCGGCATCGCAGGCACCTATCTGTCGATCGCGCATGGTGCGGGCTTCCAGCCGGACATGACCGCGGGCAAGGGCTTCCTCGCGCTGGCGGCGCTGATCTTCGGCAAATGGCGGGTCTGGCCGGCGATGTTCGCCTGCCTGCTCTTCGCCTTCACCGACGCGCTGCAGATCCGGCTCCAGGGCGTGGCGCTGCCTTGGGTCGGGGTGGTGCCGATCCAGGCGATCCAGGCGCTGCCCTATGTGCTGACCGTGCTGCTGCTGGCCGGCTTCGTCGGCAAGGCGGTGGCGCCGCGCGCGCTGGGCCAGCCCTATCTGAAGGAGAAGGGATGATGCCGAGACGCATCTATCTCGCCGGTCCGGACGTCTTCCTGCCCGACGCCCCCGCGGCGGCCGCGCGCAAGAAGGCGCTGTGCCGGGCCTACGGCTTCGAGGGCGCGTTTCCATTCGACGCGGTGCTCGACTTCACGCGGCTGACGCCGCGGCAGAAGGCGATGCGGATCTATCATTCCGACGTCGCGCTGATGGATTCCTGCGACATCTGCATCGCGCACATGACGCCCTATCGCGGACCTTCGATGGATGTCGGCACCGCCTACGAGATGGGCTACATGCGCGCGCAGGGCAAGCCGGTGCTGGGCTACACCAACGTCGCCGGCGACATCTTCGCTCGCACCGCCGCCTTCGTCG
>JBIKLI010000430.1:0-3372 GCA_044359885.1 Alphaproteobacteria bacterium
GTTCGTCCGTGAACGGGCCGGGCAACCCGGTCACGACAGACAGCATTTCGGGCGGGAGCCCCGCTTCGTAGAGGATGTCCGCGAGGACCAGCGCCGTCATCGGCGTCAGCTCGGTCGGCTTCAGGACCACGCGGTTGTTGGTCGCGATGGCCGGCGCGATCTTGTGCGCGGGCATGTTGAGCGGATGGTTGAACGGCGTGATCGCGCTGATGCAGCCCAGAAGCGGCGTGCGCATCGTGTAGATCCGGCGGGCCTTGCCGTGCGGGGTGATGTCGCAGCTGAAGATCTCGCCGTCGTCCTTGATCGCCAGCTGGCCCGCCAGGGTGAAGACGTCGTAGGCGCGCCCGACCTCGTAGAGCGAATCCTTCATGCAAAGGCCCGCCTCGGCCGTGATCAGCTCGGCGATCTCCTGGCGCCGGGCAGCGAGCTTCTCGGCCGCCGTCATCAGGATCCGCTGGCGCTCGTAGCGCGTCAGCTTCGGCTTGTATCCATGGCCGATCGCGAGCGCCTCCCGGACATGCTCCGGACGTCCCGCCGGCACCGTCCCGACCACACGATTCGTGTAGGGATCGTGCACGTCGATGGTCTCGTCGCAGAAGACCTTGCGGCCGGCGATGCGCATCGCCTCGCGACGCACGGGCGGTTGAGGCGGCGGGACGAAGCTCATGCGGCGATCCTCTGCGCGATACGGTTCAGGACCAGGTCGAAGACGTCGAAATTCCGGTAGCGACGACCCGGCTCCAGTGCGATGCGCCGGTTGAACACCAGCGGCACGCCCTGCTCCGAGATCCCGCCATGCGAACGCAGCGGTTCCTTGAGGCCGGACAGGTCGTGGCGCGCGAGGCTGGTCCCGATGACCTTGTGGCGGGTCGACACCACGACGATGTCGCCCATGCGGTCCTCGGGCAGTTCGAAGCGCCGGCACGCGGCGGCGCGATCGAGCGCCGCCTCGATGCCCGGCAGCGCGGCGAGGCGCGCGAGCAGCGCCGCGACATCGGTCCCCGGCGGCAGATAGGCGGTCGCGAAGGATCCCAGCGCGCCGTGATGCACCACGTAGGGGTCGGTGATCGGCAGGATGACCCTTGCGGCGCCGGCGCCCAGCCAGGCATCAAGCACGTCCTGGAGGAAGACGATGTCCGGCTTGCCGTCGGCGCCGTGCTTGGAGTTCATGCCGTGATCGGCGGTCAGCGCGATGGCGCATCCCATCGCGTCCAGCCGGGCGAGATACGAGTCCATCATCGCGTAGAACGCATTGGCCACCGGCGTGCCCGGTGCATGCTTGTGCTGGATGTAGTCGGTCGTCGACAGATAGGCGATGTCCGGCCGCCAGGTCTCCATCAGCCGGACGCCCGCGGCGAAGACGAATTCGCTGAGACCGGCCGAATAGACGTCCGGCACCGGCAGCCCGACGAGATCGAGGACACCGTCGATGCCGTTGCGTGCGACAGTCGCCTGATCGGCCTTTTCGGACGAGAAGCTGCAGGCCTTCCCCGGACCGAGGTCCAAGCCCTTGCCCAGCAGCCCGCGCAGCTTGTCCTTGGCGGTGACCACGGCGAGCTTCAGACCGGCGGCCTGCGCGGCGCGGAAGATCGTGTCGACCCTCAGGAAGCGCGGGTCGTTCATCATCACTTCGCCGCCGCCGTCGCGGTCGTAGAAATAGTTGCCGCAGATCCCGTGCGCCGAGGGCGGGACGCCGGTGACGATCGAGAGGTTGTTGGGGTTGGTGAAGGTCGGGACGACGCAGTCGCCGACGATGGCGGTCCCATCGCGCAGGACCCGGGCGAAGAAGGGGGCCTCGCCCGCGGCCACCGCCGCCTCGATATAGCCGGGCTCGGAACCGTCCACGCAGACGACGACGACCGGAGCTGCCGGGATCGCGTAGCTGCGGCCATTGACACCGAAGGGTGACATGCCGGTCATCTCCCGTTCAGGCGGCCGCGGGCGTGCCGGCGGCGACGCCGAGTTCCGCCAGCATCTCGCGCACCGCCGCCAGCGCACCGCGCATGTGGCCGGCGTCCAGCCGGCCGATGCAGCCGATGCGGAAGGAATCGGCGACCGTCAGCTTGCCGGGATAGATGACGTAGCCGCGGTCCTTGAGCCCGTCGTAGAAGCGCTGGAAATCGAAGCGCGGGTCGGCCGGCATGCGGAAGGTCACGATGATCGGTGCCTGCAGCGCGTCGGGCAGCAGGGTGCGGAAACCGAGCGCGCGCATCCCGTCGATGAGGACGCGGCAGTTCTCGGCATAGCGGGCATGGCGTCCCTCGCGTCCGCCCGCCGCCCGGTATTCCTGGATCGCCTGGTGCAGCGCCACGATGACGTGGATCGGCGGCGTGAAGCGCCACTGGCCGGTCTTCTCCATCGCCTGCCACTGGTCGAGAAGATCGAGGACGAGCGTCGTCGCGTTGCCCCGCGTGCGCAGCAGCGCCTCCTTCCGGCAGACCACGAAGCCCATGCCGGGCACGCCCTCGAGGCATTTGTTGGACGAGGCCGCCAGCGCGTCGTAGGCGACCTCGCGCGCGTCGATCGGCAGCGCGCCGAACGCGCTCATGGAATCGACCAGCAGCCGCCGCCCCGCGGCGGCCACGATCCGGGCGATCTCGGCGATCGGATTGGCGATCCCGCTGGTCGTCTCGCAATGGACGGCGAAGACATGCGTGATCGCCGGGTCCTGACCCAGCGCGGCGGCCAGCGCCGCGATGTCGGGCGGCGTGTCCTCCGCCGTCTCGAGGACGACATTGGCGCGGCCGGCGATGTCGCAGATCCGTTGCGCCCGCTTGCCATAGGCGCCGTTGACCAGCAGCA
Organism: Alphaproteobacteria bacterium; assembly: GCA_044359885.1. Lineage (GTDB taxonomy): Bacteria > Pseudomonadota > Alphaproteobacteria > CACIAM-22H2 > CACIAM-22H2 > CAIOSQ01. The sequence goes on from JBIKLI010000430.1 coordinate 2,803, forward strand.
GGACCTTGCCGTCGCGCGGCACGAACGAGGTCAGCATGGCCTCCACCGCGAAGGTCCCGCTGCCCTGCATGCCGACCGCGACATGCGTTCCGGCGCCGCCGGCGATCTCCACGATCGCCTCCAGCACTTCGCGGTTGACGCGGATGAAGGTCGCGTCGCGGGAGCCCCAGTCGTGGATCATCGCCCGTTTGACGCTGGCCGACGTGGTCAGGGGACCCGGCGTCAGCAGGAACGGATCGCCGGTCTCGGACTGGGCAGTCGCCATCGCTCTCTCCCGTCTTGGTCGCGGCGGATATTGACCCTGCGGCGCGCCACGCTCCAATACATAATTCGGATGCTCGCCATAGACGGAGCCTATGAACCATGAATCCCGTCCAGCTGAAGGCCTTCCACCTCGTCGCGCGCGAACGCGGCTTCACCCGCGCCGCAGCGGCGGCCAAGATCAGCCAGCCGACGCTGTCCAGCCATGTGGCGTCGCTGGAGGCCGCCTATTCGGTGCGGCTCGTGGAGCGTCGCGCCCGCGGCATCGTCCTGACCCCGACCGGCCGGGAGCTCTTCGCGTTGACCACG
>JBIKLI010000431.1:0-3366 GCA_044359885.1 Alphaproteobacteria bacterium
GGCGATGGTCGTGACCGGCAGCCGCAAGGAAGCGGTGCGGTGGCAGATCGCCACCCGGAAATACATCGCGGAGAAGGGCTACAAGATCGAGGCGCTGGTCGCCTTCTCGGGCGAGGTGATCGACCCGGAAAGCGGGCCGGAGCCTTTCACCGAACACAGCAAGGATCTGAATCCGCGGCTGGGCGGGCAGAGCATCCGCACGGCGTTCAAGAGCGGCGATTACCAGCTGCTGCTGGTGGCGAACAAGTTCCAGACGGGGTTCGACGAGCCGCTGCTCTGCGCGATGTACGTGGACAAGCGGCTGGGCGGCATCCAGGCCGTGCAGACGCTGTCGCGGCTCAACCGCTGCCGCCCCGGCAAGGACCAGACCTATGTCGTCGATTTCGTGAACGACCCCGCGGAGATCCTTGCGGCCTTCAAGCCCTATTACGAAACCGCGGAGCTGTCTGGCGTGACGGACCCGTACATCGTCAACGAGCTGAAGGCGAAGCTGGACGACCAGGCGCGCTACGACGATTTCGAGGTCGATCGCGTGGTCGCGGTCGCGCTCAAGGGCAAGGCGGCGAAGACATCGGACATGGACGCGGCGATCCTTCCGGTCGCCAATCGTCTGCTGCACGCCTTTGCGGCGGCGAAGGCGGGCTGGATCGCCGCCGGTGCGGAGGGCAAGGCGGCGCAGCCGTTCAAGGACAATATGGATGCGCTGCTGCTGTTCAAGAACGACATCGCAGCCTATGTGCGCCTCTACGGTTTCCTGTCCCAGATCTTCGACTACGGCAACACCGCGGTCGAGAAGCGGGCGATCTTCTTCCGCCTGCTGCATCCGCTGCTCAGTTTCGGGCGCGAGCGCGACGGGGTGGACCTGTCGGCGCTGAAGCTGACCGCCTATACGATCAAGAGCCTGGGCGACAGCACGCTCAATCCGGGGTTCGGCGAGCCGGTCAAGATCATGCCCACGGACGATACCGGTTCGGGCCAGGTGCAGGACAAGGCCAAGGTTGCGCTGGCCGAGCTCATCGCCAGGATCAACGACCTGTTCGAAGGCGACCTGACGCCCGGCGACAAGCTCGTCTACGTCAACGAGGTCATCAAGGGGAAGCTGTTGGAATCGGAGCGTCTGGCCGAACAGGCGCTGAACAACACCAGGGAGCAGTTCGACAACTCGCCCGACCTGGACAAGGAGCTCGAGGGTGCGGTCATGGACGCCCTCCAGGCGCATACCGCCATGAGCCAGCAGGCCCTCGGGTCGAAGCAGCTGATGTCCGACCTGAAATCCGCCCTGCTCGGCGCCGGAAAGCTCTGGGAGAGCTTGCGGGCGAAGGCGGGGCAGGATCTTTCAGCTTAGGCGGCCGTCTCAGCGGCCTGTCGCGGCTCAGGGCATGCGTGCAGGCTTCCGCGAAGGCGCCGATGCTGCGTCTACCGCTTCGGGACGACGATGCGGGCGATTGAACTGTCCCGGCAATGGCGACAGCGTTTGACCATCGGTCCGATGAGCTGATGCGGCTGCGTCGTCACGGCGCTCACGGCCGGCATCGTATGAAAGACCCTCTGGGCTTGACCACGCTACGGAATGCCAGTAGCCATGATCGCGTTCGAGTGGGACACCCGCAAAGCGGGCGCCAACCTGCGCAAGCACGGGGTGAGCTTCGCGCTTGCGTCGGGGGCTTTTCGCGACGTCTTCGCGATCGAGTGGGTCGACGAACGGGAAGCGTATGGCGAGCCGCGCATGATCCTTCTGGGGATGGCTGCCGCGACCTTGCTTGCGGTCGTCTACGTGGAACGGGGGGACAGGGTCAGGTTGATTTCTGCACGAAGGGCGACACGCAATGAGCGGAAAATCCATCTCGCCGAAAATGGCCCGTGACGACATCGCGAAACGCCTGCGTCGTGGACGGAAAAAGACCTCCGGACAGTCGGCGCGGCAGTCCGAGGCCGATATCCTGGCAGCTGCAAGGACCGATCCCGACAATCCGCCGCTGACGACACGCACGCTAAGCCGCATGAAACGGCTTCCGCGCGTGCGGACGCTGCGGCGCGCGCTCGACCTGACGCAGGAGGAGTTCGCGCGCGTCTACCATATCCCGCTCGGTACGCTGCGCGACTGGGAGCAGGGACGCACGCGACCCGACCAGGCGGCGCGCGCCTATCTCACGGTCATCGCGCGCGACCCGGAACACACGCGCCGGGTCCTGGCGCACGCGGCGCCATAGAGGCCGTGGATAGGTTCAGGAGAGCGATGGGAAGTGAGCGTTGGGAGGATCGTTCCAGCGTCCTATTTCGGATTCCTCGCCGACCCGATGGACGATGAGCAGATGGATCGCGGCGCAGCGCCGGTCGATCCCTGCGCGCGGACAATGGCCGGCAAGGGGCCAACGCCAGCGCGGCCTGAAGTCGTCGTCGTCGAGCCAACGGTTCCAGAGCAGCCGGTGCCGGCGGCAGTTCGGCCACGAGATCGAGCGTGAGCGTCGTCCCGGCGCCCGTCTTTCTGCCGCTCCCTGATCAGCCGAGATTTCCCGCCTTGGCGGCCGCCGGCTGGCGGCGGGAGCGATCGCGGAGAACGGGAGCATGGCGGACCAGAGCACGCGCGGCAGGACCCGCCGGCGCTGGAGCACGGCGCGCAAGGCCGCGATCGTCGCGGAGCTTCGTGAACCTGGCGCGACGCTGAGCGCCGTCGCGCGGCGGCACGGGCTTTCTCCTGGTCTGCTGTATCGGTGGCGAAGCATTTCGCTGGATGATCAGCGTCCATCGGTTCCCCGTTTCGCGGAGGTGATCGCCGACATCGCCGTGCTGCGCGACGCGGCGATCGAGATCGAGACGCCGGACCTGCGCCTGCGCGTGCCGGTCGCGACACGCGCCGAGACACTGGTCGCGATCCTCGGCGTGCTGCGCGGATCGCGATGATCGCGCCGTCGCCTGGCCTGCGCGTCATGGTCGCGCTCGACCCGGTGGATTTCCGCAAGGGCGCCGCAGGGCTCGCGGCGCTGGTGCAGACGGCGCTGGGCGAGGACGCGTTCTCGCGCACGATCTACGTGTTCCGTGCACGCCGTTCCGACCGGCTGAAGCTGGTGTTCTGGGACGGCACGGGGCTGTGCCTCTTCGCCAAGACGCTCGACGCCGGCGCCTTCCGCTGGCCGCGCGCGCAGGGCGGGACGATGCGCCTGTCCGCAGCGCAGCTGGCGGAGCTGATCGAGGGTCTGGACTGGACGCGCGTGCAGCCTGTCGATGCGCGTACGCCGCGCGCGACGGTGTGATCGCAACAGATTGCCGTCGCCCTCTTGAGCCGACGAATTCGGATTCCATTTCGATTCGCGTGACGATCGACGCGACGAAACTTCCTCGGGATCCGGCAGCGCTGCGCGCGATGCT
>JBIKLI010000433.1:0-3341 GCA_044359885.1 Alphaproteobacteria bacterium
AGCGGGTCCTGCTGCATCTTGTTGATCTCGCCGGACACGAACAGGAACGCGCCCTGCAGCACCGAGAGATTGAGCACGCCGCGCCGCGCCCCGGGATCGAACGCGAAACGGTCCAGCAGCATCCGGCCGTTCTCGTTCAGCGACATCGTCGTGCGGTCGGCGAAGACGATGCCGACCGCGCTGCGCGCCCCCGTCTGCAGCAGTTCGCCCTGGAAGATCTCGTCGCCGGCCTGCAATTCGCGCCGCGTGCCGTCGGGCCGCAGCGCCGTCGCCGTCCCGGTCAGCCGGTCGACGCGCCCGATCGCCGCCGAACCGGCATCGCTCGTCGCCGCCGCCGATCCCGCCTGCGCCAGCATCGCCGGCGTCATCGCCCGCGCCAGCGACAGGGCAAGATCGCCCTCGACACGGTGCCCTTCCTCCGAAACCAGCAGCGGCGGATCGGCCTGGACGAAATAGCCGCGGATCACCACCACGCGGCCGTCGCCGTCGCTCAGGACCAGGTCGTCGCCACGGCGCGTGTAGGTCGCCCGAAGGACGAACTCGCCGCCCGGAACGACGACGGTATCGCGTACGGCCGCGTCGATCGATTGCGGCGGTCGTCCGCCGGAACCGGTATCGAACGGCGCACGCGACGGTTGCCGGCCTGCCAAAGACATCTCCGCGCCCCCGCGAATTGGAGATCGAACGCCGAATCAGTCGCCATGGCCGGATTCTGCCCAGCCGCGCCGATGTTTAAAACTTGATATTACCGCACAACCTGCGGTTCGGCCAAGCGTTGGAAGGGACATTCGACCGGGGACGCCCGGACCCGAGCCGGCCGCCGGGCTCAGCGTTCCCGGAACGCTTCGTGCCGCAGCTTCAGGACCGGCCGGACGAAATAGTCGATGACGCTGCGCGCCCCGGTATGGATGTCGACGGTGGCCTGCATGCCCGCCACGACCGGGTAGTCGCCGGCCTGCTCGCCCAGATAGCTGCGATCGGTCTCGACCACCACCCGGAAATAGACCGTGCCGTTGCTCTCGGTCGTCGAATCCGCCGCGATGAGGGCCACTTTGCCCTCCAGCCCGCCATAGCGGATGTACTCGTAGGACGTGACCTTGACCACGGCGCGCTGCCCCACCCGGACATAGCCCCGGTCGCTGGGGTTCAGCTTCGCCTCGACCACCAGCCGGTCGTCGGCCGGCACGATCTCCATGATCGCATCCCCCGGCCGCACCACCCCGCCCACCGTGTTGTAGCGGATGTTCTTGACCACGCCGTCGGCCGGGCTGCGGATCTCGGTGCGCACCCGCTGGCCCACCGCGTCGGACAGCAATTCACGCGTGCGCTGCAGCTGCGCCTCGACCCGGCCCAGTTCCTCGAAGGCCTGGCGCTGGAATTTCAGCTGCTCCTCGCGCATCCGCTCGCGCGTCTCGGCGATCGCCGCCTCGGCGCGCGGGATCTGCTGCAGCAGCACCGCGTATTCGCCGTCCAGCTTCTCGACGTCGCGCTGCATCTGGATGTACTCGATGCGCGGGATCAGGTTGCCGCTGATCAGCGAAGCCCCCAGCCGCAGCCGCTCGCGCGCCAGGCGCAGATCGTTGATCTTCGAGACCCTGGTCGCCTCCAGCTCCTGCAGCAGCAATTCGCGCTGCCGCGTCTGCTCCTGGATCCCGCCCAGCGCGGCCTGGAACTCCCGCCGCCGCGCCTCGTGGCTCTCGCGCTCGGTGCGCACCAGCTCGGGCCGCCGCGTCGCCTCGGCGGCCGGGAATTGCGGCGCCCCGCCATTGGCCTCCGCCTCCAGTCGCGCCCGGTTCAGCACGAAGGCGTCCAGCCGGATCTGCAGTTCCTCGCGGTTGATCGCCGTCGGCGACAGCTCCAGCGTCAGCAGCAGATCCCCGGCCGACACCCTGCTGCCTTCCTGGACCGCGATCGCCTGCACGATCCCGCCCTCCAGATGCTGCACCACCTTGACGCGGCCCTGCGGGATCACCTCGCCGCGCACGATCGCCACCTCGTCCAGCTGCGCCTGCCAGGCCCAGACCAGTCCCACCGCCAGGAAGATGCCGAAGATCCAGGCCGGCACCCGCAGCGAGGGTACCGGATGCTCCCCCAGGATCCGGTCCAGCGGCGAGCTTCCCGGCGATGCCCCGGCCGCGCTCACGCCCCGCCCCCGCCCGAGGCCGCCACGCTCAGCGGCGGTGCCGCCGGCCGCGGCGCGCGCATCCGCGCCAGCATTTCGGAGGCCGGACCATGGCCGACGATCCGTCCCTGGTCGACGATCGTCACGGTCGTCGCCGCAGCCAGCAGGGCGGTCGAATGCGTCACCGCGACGATGCAGCGTGCGCGCGCCAGCTCGGCCAGCGTCTGGACCAGATCTTGTTCGACCTGCCGGTCGAGGAAGCTGGTCGGCTCGTCGAGCAGCAGTACCGGCGGATCCGGCACCAGCGCCCGCGCCAGCGCCAGGCGCTGGCGCTGGCCGCTCGACAGCCGCTGCCCCGCCTCGCCGATATCCGTCCCATACCCGTCCGGCAGGTCGATGACGAAGCCATGCGCCCGGGCCGCCTCGGCCGCGCGCGTGATGTCGTCGTCTGTGGCGCCCGAGAGGCCCCGCGCCAGATTGTCCCGGATCGTGCCGGCGAAGAGCACGATCTCCTGCGGCACATAGCCGATCCAGCGCAGCAGGTCGCGCCGCGCATATTGGCGGATGTCGGCCCCGTCCAGAACCACCCGGCCGCTGGACGGCGCATGAAGCCCCATCAGCAGCTTCAGCAGCGTCGTCTTGCCGCCGCCATTGCGCCCGACCACCGCATGCAGCCCCGGGGCCGCGAAGGCCAAGGCCACCGCGTCAAGGGCGGGTCGCTTGCCGCCGGTATAGGTGAAGCTGGCGCCCTCGACCCTGATGTTTCCCACCGGCCGCTTGAGCTCGACCGGGCTGTCCTGGCGCTCGACCTCCAGCGCCAGCACCGCGGCGATCCGCCCGATCGACAGCCGGCACATCACGTAGCTGCGCCAGCCCATGAACAGCTGGTTGAAGGCCGCCACGACGCGCCCCGACAGCATGTTGACCGCGATCAGCCCGCCGACGGTCAGCTTCTGGTCCATGATCGCCAGCGCCCCCACCGTCGTGACGATCACCGTCGTCGCCACCGTCATGGTCGTGCCCAGATTGACATAGGCGTCGGTATGGACCCCGCGCTTCAGCGACTGCCGGATCGCGGTCGCGTGCCGGTCCTCCCACAGCGTGCGCATCGAGGCATCCAGGTTCAGCGCCTTGACCATCGTGCGGTTCTGGATCAGCTCGCCGATGATGCGGTCGCGTTCCATCGTCGCCGCGGTCTCGGCCTTGCTGCGCCGCGTCA
>JBIKLI010000432.1:0-3341 GCA_044359885.1 Alphaproteobacteria bacterium
GCTGGCGGCGGCGAGATACGCGACCCTGGGCATCGTTCTCGACACCTCCGCCATCGGCCACGGCGTCACGGTCGATCCGGGGCTCGACGGCGCGCAGAAGGCGCTCGAGATCCGCGGCACGCGCGCGCAGATCAACGCGTACCTTGCCGGTCTCCAGGTGACATTCGGCGCGCTGCAGGCCGCAAATATCGATACCACCTATTCGGTCGAGGTCGTCGCCGACGACCGGCTGCGCGACGCCGCAGGGGTCCTGATCGGGGCCGCCAATGGCGGCGCGACCAACCAGCAGGCCGGCCTGCCGGCCGTGCCGGCGACGGACACGTTGGATCCCTACGTCACCACGGTCGGCGGTCATGGGGTGTTCAACGTCGTGTCGAACACCCGTTCGCTCTTCATTTCCACCGTCAACGATCCCGGCAGCGTCAGCGCCAGTGCCGTCACGGTGAACGAGGGCAGCGCCATCCTGGTGCTGAACGCAGGCAACGCCAATATCGGCGTGGCCGATCCCGACGACAACGGAGCACAGACGCTGTCGGCGACGGTCACGGTCAGCACGGGCACGATCTCCGCCGGCGGCAGCGGCGGCAGCGTCAGCGGCGCGGGGACCTCCACGATCGTCGTCACCGGCACGGAGTCGGACATCAATGGCAGGCTCAAGAACCTCACCCTGGCCTATCCGGATCCGGCCGGCGCCGCCACCGCAGCGGACTGGAACGGTGTCGTCACTGTCACGGTGGTCTACCGCGACGCCGGCAGCTCGGGCACCCGGCCCGGCGCGCTGACCGGCGACACCGGCGAACCGGCAGCCAATCCCGGCGATTACGCCTACGAGGACGGGACGAGCAACGTCCTGCTGACCACGCGCCAGTTCACCGCCACGGTCAACGGGGTCAACGACGCGCCGACGCGCGCCGATGCGACCGCCGTCGAGCTGACACCGGTCGGCGAGGATGCGTCCGGCGGCGGCGCCGGTCTGCCGGGCGCGACGGTCGACAGCCTTTTCCGGTCCAAATTCGTCGACGAACTGGACAATGTCGCGGGGGGGTCCGTCGCGAATGGCTTCGCCGGCATCGCCATCACGACCAGCAACGCGATCGCGGCGCAGGGCGTCTGGCAGTATTCCAGCGATGGCAGCACCTGGACCAATCTGCCGCCGGTCAGCGCGGGCGCGGCCCTGCTGCTGAAGGCCGCCGATTCCCTTCGGTTCGTGCCAGCGGCCGATTTCCATGGCACGCCGGGCACCCTGGTCGCGCGCCTTGTCGACGACAGCGCCGGCACGCCGGCCACCGGTGCGATCGCCGACGTCTCCGACGACGTCGGCAAGTCGGGCGGCAGCACCCGGTTCAGCAACAGCATGAACGCGGTGACGCTGACCACGTCGGTCCTGCCCGCGAACGACCGTCCCCAGGCGACGAACACGACGCTGACGGTCGTCGCCGAGGATGCCGCCGACCCGGCGGGCGCGACGATCTCGAGCCTGGGCTTCGGCTTCTCCGACGCGACCGACAATCGCAGTTCCATCGCGGGCGGCGGAAACGCGGCGACCGGTCTCGGCGGGATCGCCATCGTCGGCAATGCCGCGAACGCCGTCACCCAGGGGGTGTGGCAGTTCCGGCAGGCCGGCGGCGCCTGGGTCACGATCGGCAGTTCCGGCGCAGCGCCCAGCGACGCCGCGGCGTTGATCCTGCCCACCGATGCCAGCCTGCGGTTCCTGCCCAGCGTCGCGGATTACAACGGCACGCCGGGGGGCTTGTCCGTCCGCGCGGCCGACAGCGTCCGCATCTTCAGCGCGGCGAGCGACATCAGCGGGAGTCTGGCGCCCGGCGACACTTGGTCCAACGCGGTGACGCTTGGAACGTCGGTCGTCAAGCTCAACGACGCGCCGACGGCAAGCCACGAACCCGCGAACCCGGCCGTCACCGAAAACGCGTCGACGGGCGGTCCGATATCGATCGATCCCGTCGATCTGCTTCGGCCCGGTACCGTGGCCGATGTCGATCTCGGCACCACGGGCGGATTGAGCGCGACGGTCTTCGGCGCCGGTTCCATCACCGCAACCCTGAACGACGGGATCTCGGGCGATCGACTCGCCCTCGCCGCGGCGTCGATCGTGCCGGCAGGGGTCGGCGTCTCCGGAGGCGACGGGGGCGATCCGCTGGTCGTCACGCTCGCGCAGGGCACGACGGTGGCGCAGGTCAAGCATCTGCTCGAGGCGATCCAGTTCCGTCATGTCGGCGACGACCCCACCAGGGGCGGCGACAGACCGACGCGCAGCTACACGATCGTGCTCGACGACGGAAACAACCTTCAGTCCGGCGGGGACGCGGGCGGGCCTGCCTCGCTTCGCGCCGCGACGATCGCCGGGGTCGTGACCATCACCGCCACGAACGACCCGCCTCAGATCGACCTCGATACCGCGGATGCCGCCACGACGGACCGCCGCGCGGTGTTCCATGCGGGGGGCGGCGCAGTGGCCTTCGCCGCGGGCACCACGAATCTGGGCGATCCCGACAGCACCCGTTTGGATCGTCTGACGCTGTCCTGGTCGGCCGCCAACTTCCCGGATGGTCCGAGCGAGCGCCTGGTGATCGCCGGCGCGACGGCGGGCGGCACCATCTCCGGGCTTGGAACCCTCGCGGCGGGAGGCTCGGTCACGCTGGCCGACGGTACCGTGACCGACTACGCGGTTTCGACCAGTTCCGGCGTCGTGTCTCTCGTCTTCACGGGTGCGTCGGGCACCGAGCTCACGATCGGCCAGGCCGAGTCGCTGATCGACGCGTTGCGGTATCAGAACATCGCCGCCCAACCGTCGGCGGGTTCGGCGCGCGTCTTCGCGCTGACGCCGCGGGACGGCGAGGGGCTCGACGGAAACACCGCCACCTTCGGGGTCACGATCGTGACCGTCACCAGCGTGACCGTCAACGAGGCGAGCCCCTATGCGGTCTTCACCGTCTCCGGCGGCGCAGGCCAGTCGCTTTCCCTCGCCGTCGCGCCGGGTTCGGCGACGCCGGGCGCCGGAAACGACTATACCGCCGCCGTCGAAGTCTCCAGCGATGGCGGCGCAAGCTGGGCCGCCTACGGTTCCGGAACCGTCAGCCTCAATGCGGCCGGCACGCTGCTGGTGCGGGTTCCCATCCTGAACGACACCACGAACGAGCTCGACGAAACCTTCAGTCTGACCGCCACGACCTCCGCCGGCGCGTCGACGGGGATCGCGACGATCGTCGACGACGGCAACGGCACGATCTTCGGGGCCGATGGCGGCAGCGACGGCGGGGCGGTGAAGGACGACGACCGGCCTGTGAGCGTGAGCAGCGTGACGGTGAACGAGGCGAGCCCCT
>JBIKLI010000115.1:0-11927 GCA_044359885.1 Alphaproteobacteria bacterium
CCGCGTTCATCATGGCGTCGACGATCTCGGGGGCGAATTCGCCGGCCCGCCGGGCCCCGGCGCGAAGCTCGGCGATCATCGCATCGAGGCTCGCCAGCCCGAGCTTGCGCGCGACAGGCAGCAACCGGTTTTCGACGAGGTGCATCTGGTCGGTGGCGAGGGCGAAGCCGACGCGCTCGCCGAGCCAGCCGATCAGGAATTCGAGGTTGTCGGCGCGCATCTCAGGCCAGGCTCGGTGCCTCGGTGCCGCCGAGCGCGCCCAGCAGCGCCAGCTTGGACCCGAGTATCGCCCCGTCGAAGGGCTTCATCACGTACTCGTCCGCCCCGGCGGCGATGGCCTCGCCGATCCGCGTGGCGTCGGTCAGCGTGGCGCAGAACACGACCTTCGGCGCGTCGCCGCCCGGCATCGCCCGCAGCGCCTTGAGCACGTCGATCCCCGCCATGCCCGGCATCTCCCAGTCGAGCAGGACGAGATCGGGCATCCGCTCGGTGCAGGCGGCAAGCGCCTGTTGGCCGTCCGCGGCTTCTTCGACCGCGTAGCCCATGGCTTCCAGCAGGCGCCGCGCGACCATGCGGATGACGCCGGAATCGTCCACGACCAGCCCGGTCCTCATGCCGAGCCGCTCCGAACCGGGCGTTTCGTCACCTGCAGCATGTCTCAACCCTAGATCAGGCGCGGCCGGGTGTCGACGGCCGGGCTCACCATTGGCCACCGCGCGACGCGACGATCTCCCCGACCCGCGCCAGGATGGCAGCGCTGTCCGTGCGATCGACGCAACCGCGTTGCCGGGGCAGGTCGCGGACCGGCTGGGAGGTGCCGGACACCAGGGCGAGCACGGGCACCGACGCAAGGGCGGGATCGGCTGCGATCGCCTCCGGCAGCGCGCCCGACAGGGCCTCCGGTGCCAGCGGATCCAGAAGGATCAGATCGAAACCCCGATCGGCGTCGCGCAGGCCGGCGACGGCCGCGGCGGTCGCGGCCGTGACGACCTCGTAGCCGGCGGCCGCCAGCAAGGGCTCGACAAGGTCCCGGAAACCGCCGCTGTCGTCGAGCAGCAGCAACCGGCCGCGGCGCCCGTCCTCGCCACGGGCGAGCGAGGCGGCAGGTGGCGCGTCCGGGATCAGGATCGAAAAACGGGTCCCCTGACCGGGCGTCGTGTGGATCTCGATCTTCCCGCCCAGCGCCGCGATGTTCGAGGCGACCACGTCGAGGCCGAAGCCGCGTCCCGAGACGCCCGTCAGTCGATCGGCGGTCGTCAGGCCCTTGCGGAAGGCGAGGCGCGCCAGTTCCGCGTCCGGCATCGATGCCGCGACCCCTTCCGGCACAATGCCGGCCGCGACCGCGCGACTGCGGATCCGCCCCAGCTGAAAGCCGCGCCCGTCATCGTCGAGATCGATCGCCAGCCCGCCTTCGCTGCGCGACGCGCGGATCGTGATCCGTCCCGCCTCGGGCTTTCCCGCCGCACGGCGTTCGTCGCAGGTCTCCAGACCGTGGTCCGCGGCGTTGCGAACCAGGTGGATCATCGGGTCACGGAGCAGCTCGGCGGTCCGCCGGTCGATCTCAAGCTCCGCCCCCTGCAGTTGCAGTTCGATGCGCTTGCCAAGCTCGGCGCCCAGGTCGCGGACCAGACGGCGCAGCCCGATCCAGGAATTTCCGAGCGGAGATGTCCAAAGCTTGGCGATCCGCGCGCCAAGCAGGGCGATCGCGGCATCGATCCCCGCCAGCGGCGCGACGCCCAGCGGTCCCGAGGCGGCCGCGTCGCGCGCGCGGCGCAGTTCGAGCAGCGCCGCGGCCACCGCGTCGATCTGGTCGAGCGGGACGCGGACGCTGCCCAGGCCCGGCTTGGCCGTCTCGGACCGGTCCGCGCGCAGGGCGGCGACCCCGCCCAGGCTGTCGTCGAGTTCGGGTTCGACGCCGCCGACCGAGGTCGCGCTGACGATCAGGCGCATCCGGTCGATATGCTCGGCGACCAGCCCGATCGCGGCCGGGGTCACGGGAATGGAACCGTCGCGCAGACGTTCGAGCACGCTTTCCGCCGCATGCGCCGCGCGCGCCAGCCGCGCGAGCCCCAGAAAGCCGCATGTTCCCTTGACCGTATGCACGACCCGGAAGATGCGGGCCAGCGCGTCGTCCTGCCCGGGCGGGCCCGGAAGCCGGCCGAGGACGTCGTCCAGCGCCTCGAGATTGTCCCTGGTCTCGTCGAGGAAGTCGCGCAGGAGCTGATCCATGACGGCGGGGCCCGCATCATCCATGCGGCGGTGACGGCATCGGTCTTCAGCGCCGTGCGGGCAGCCGCACGGACAGGCGCACCGACCCAGGCTGCTCTTCGACGCCCAAGCGGCCGCCCAACTGGACCAGGACGAGACGCGCCAGCCATGCGGGGATGGCGCGCGGCGATCCGGGCGGCAGGGCCGGCCCCTCGGCGCCCAGCGCGGCGCGGTTCTCGTCCGCCAGACGCGCCTGATTGCCCTGGGCGCGGATCGCGATGCCCAGTTCGTCCCCCGCCTCCGGGAGGATGTCGACGTCCAGTTCGCCGCCCCGGGGCAGGCAATCCGCGGCGACCAGCAGCAGGTTCAGGATCAGCCGCGCGCGGCTGCGGTCCGCCCGGGCCTCCAGCGCCGGCGGCGGCGCCGGCCACGCCAGCCGCAGCTTGCCGTCCTCGAAGAAGGGAATGGCCAGGGCCCGCGCCCCCTCGATCGGCTGGCCGCCCGAAACCGTGTTGCCGGCGCCGAAGGCGCCCCGGAAGAACTGCAGCCGGCGGCTCGCCGAGCGCGCCGACCCTGCGATCAGCGCCACGACTTCGCCATCCAGGCTTGCGCCGTCTTCGGTCAGCAATTCGACGCCATTGGCGATCGCACCGACAGGGCCCACCAGATCGTGGCAGATCCGGGCACAGAACGACTCGAGCGTCTCGAGCAGCCGCGCGTCATCCATTCCACCGTCTCCCTGGAGCAGCCACAACGGCACCGCCGAACCCGCAACCAGCGAAGGTTAAACCCTTCAGGCCCGTCCTCGTGCAAGCATTTCCTCGGCCGCCGTCAGGTCCTCCGGGCGGTTCACGTTGAAGAACGGATCGCCGTCGTCGCAACCGAATTCGATCCGGGCGCAGCCATGGCGCGCCGTCCAGCGATCGACCTTGCGCAGGTCCTCGTCGCGCAAGGCCCGCTCCAGATCTTCCGCCAGATCGAGGCGCCAGAGGCCGAACACCGGATGCGTGCGGCCCGCGGACGCCGCGCAGGCCAGCGGCAGGCCCGCGGCCGCGGCACCGTCGCGCAGCCGGGCGACCAGGTCCAGCGGCAGGAACGGCGCATCGGACGCCACCGAAACCATGGCGACGGCATCCGGCGCATGGGCCGAGGTCCATCGCAGCCCGGCCAGAATGCCGGCAAGCGGTCCAGCGAAGCCCTCGACCGTATCGGGCGCCACCGGCGCGCCGAAGCCGGCGAAACGCCGCGGATCGCCGTTGGCGTTCAGGACGACGCAGCCCACCTGGGACCGGAACCGGCCGAGGATATGCGCAAGGATGGGACGGTCGCCCAGCGTCCGCAGGCATTTGTCGCCGCCGCCCATGCGGCTCGACATGCCTCCCGCCAGCACGAGACCGACGATCTGGTCGTCACCCATCGCTTTCAGCCCCCTTGCGGACGGCGCGCCGGTCTTCCTCGGCGACGCTGCGCGCGTCGGCGTCGCGCAGAATCCGCTCCGGTCCGGAAAGGACCAGGAACCGCGCGCCCTTCGCCCGCCCGATCAGGGTCAGCCCGGCCTTGCGAGCCAGTTCGACGCCCCAGGCGGTGAAGCCTGAGCGCGACACCAGGATGGGGATGCCCATCTGCACGCATTTGATCACCATCTCCGACGTCAGGCGTCCCGTCGTGTAGAAGATCTTGTCGGATCCGGAGAGGCCGTTGGAGAACATCCAGCCGGCGATCTTGTCGATGGCGTTGTGACGCCCGACATCCTCCATGTAGGCCAGCAGCCGATCCTCCTGGCATAGCGCGCAGCCATGGATGGCGCCCGCTTCCAGGTAGAGCGATGGGGCGGTGCCGATCTTGCGGAGCAGGCGGTAGAGCCAGGACGTGCGCAGCACCGCGTCGGGCGACAGCCGCACCGCGTCGAAGCGTTCCATCAGATCGCCGAACACGGTGCCCTGGGCGCAGCCGGAGGTCAGGGTCTTCCGGCGCAGCTTCTCCTCGAAATCGGTCCGCGTGCGGGTCCGGACGACGACGGTCCCGGTCTCGTCGTCATGGTCGACGCCGGTCAGTTCGTCGCCGGCGCGCAGCATGTTCTGGTTGATCAGATACCCGATCGCCAGCCAGGCGGGATGATCGCCGATCGTCATCATCGTCACGATCTCCTGGCCGTTGAGGAACAGGGTCAGCGGTCGCTCGACGACGATCGACGCGGCGACAGGGTTGCCGTCCTGGTCGACGCCCTCGACGCGCCGGGTCAGCCGCGCGTCGGCGGGATCGGGCATGATGGCGTATTCCTGCATGGCGCAAGAATGTCGGTCCCGGACGCGCCGGGGCAAGGCCTGCCGACGACGCGACATCCCGGCCTGCCGGTCCCCGGCGGCCGCGCCCCCGGGGATGACTTCCGGCCGGTCGCATCCTAACTTGTCGGCATGAACGCCCAGGCTCCCGCCCCGCTCGTCGACCCGTTCGCCCGCCGGATCACCTATCTGCGGGTCTCGGTGACCGATCGCTGCGATTTCCGATGCGTCTATTGCATGGCGGAGGACATGACGTTCCTGCCGAAGGCCGAGATCCTGACGCTCGAGGAACTCGACCGGCTGTGCTCGG
This sequence comes from Alphaproteobacteria bacterium, assembly GCA_044359885.1. GTDB lineage: Bacteria > Pseudomonadota > Alphaproteobacteria > CACIAM-22H2 > CACIAM-22H2 > CAIOSQ01. The sequence continues at coordinate 4,801 of JBIKLI010000115.1, forward strand.
CCTTCGTGCGCCTCGGGGTGCGCAAGCTGCGCCTGACCGGCGGCGAGCCGCTGGTCCGGCGGGGGATCGGGGGGCTGTTCCGTTCGCTGGGGCGCCATGTCGCGAGCGGGGCGCTTGAAGAGCTGACGCTCACCACCAACGGCAGCCAGCTCGCGAAGCACGCCGGCGACCTGGTCGCCGCCGGGGTCCGCCGGATCAATGTTTCGCTCGACACGCTGGACGCCGACAAGTTCAAGGCGATCACGCGCTGGGGACGTCTCGACCAGGTCCTCGACGGGATCGCCGTCGCGCAACGCGCCGGGCTCAGGATCAAGATCAACGCGGTGGCGCTGCGCAACTTCAACGAGGACGAGTTCGACCGGCTGGTGGCGTGGTGCGGCGAGCAAGGGCACGACCTCACCTTCATCGAGGTCATGCCGATGGGCGACATCGGCAGCGAGAACCGGCTCGACCAGTATCTGCCGCTCAGCATGGTCCGCGCGCGCCTCGGCCAGCGCTGGACGCTGGATGAGACCGACTATCGGACCGGCGGACCGGCCCGTTACTTCGTGGTGCGCGAGACCGGCCAGCGCCTGGGCTTCATCACTCCCCTCACCCATAATTTCTGCGAGAGCTGCAACCGCGTCCGGCTGACCTGCACCGGCACGCTCTACATGTGCCTGGGCCAGGACGACGCCGCCGACCTGCGCAAGCCCCTGCGCGAATCCGAAGCCGACGACGCCCTCGACGCGGCCATCCGCGCCGCGATCGACCGCAAGCCCAAGGGCCACGACTTCGTGATCGACCGCCGCAATCACGGCCCTGCGGTGCAGCGCCACATGAGCGTCACCGGCGGGTGAACGCGGCCGCGCCCGGCCCGGCCCCGGCGCGGCGGGGCGGCGAGGCAATCTTCCTCTGGAGCCTCTCCACGGCCCAGCTGGTCTCGTGGGGCGTCACGTTCTACAGCATCGCCGTGTTCGTCGTGCCGATGCGCGACGAGCTGGGCTGGTCGAAGACGGCCCTCGGCACCGGGATCACCATCGGTCTGGTCGTGTCCGGCCTGTTCGCCCCCTGGGTCGGCGTACAGATCGATCGCGGACGGGCATGGCCGGTGATGACCTTCGGCTCGCTGCTGGGCAGCGTCGCCGTCGCCGCCTGGGCCTTCGTGGCGACACCCCTGCAGTTCTGGGCGGTCGCCGTGGCGCTGGGCGTGGCGATGTCGTGCACGCTCTACGAGCCGGGCTTCGCCGTCCTCACCCGCGTCATGGGCGAGCGCGCGCCGCGGGCGATCCTCAAGATGACGCTGGTCGGCGGCTTCGCCAGCACGGTCTTCGTGCCCCTCGCCCATCTGCTGGTCGAGGCGATCGGCTGGCGGCCGGCGGTGCTGGTCCTGGCCGCGATCAACCTCCTCCTGTCTGCCGGCATCCATGCGGTCGTCCTGGCGCCGTCGCGGCTGCCGTCCACCGCGGCACCGGCGCGGCGCGGGGTCGAGGACGCCTCGGCGCGCAGCGCGATCGCCGACCGCCGCTTCTGGGCTCTGCTGGGCGCCTTCGCTGCCTACAACGTCGCCTTCACGGCCATGACCTTCCATTTCCTTCCGCTGATGGAGGAACGCGGCGTCGGACGCGACGCCGGGGTCCTGCTCTTCACACTGATCGGACCGCTCCAGGTCGCCGGCCGCCTGCTGCTGTTCTCGCGCGGCGGCGGGATCGACTCGCGCCGGATCGGGCGGGCGGTGTTCGGCATCTCGGCGCCGCTGTTCCTGCTCGCCGCCTTCGCCGGCGCCGATCTGGTGCTGCTGACGCTGTTCGTGGCGGTCTACGGCGCCGTCAACGGCATCAGCACCGTCGTGCGGGGCACGATCGTGCGCGACATCTTCGGCAGCCGGAACTACGGCGCCATCTCCGGGGCGCTCACCTTGCCGACGACGCTGGCGCGCGCGGCCGGGCCGGCGATCGGCGCCATGCTCTGGTCGCTGGACGGCAGCTACGCGCCGATGCTGGTCGGCATGGCCGCGATCGGCGGGCTGGGCGCGGCCGGCTACTGGGCGGCGACGCGCCAGCCCGGCGCATCCTGAGCCGGCCCGCGCTATACTCGCCCGCGCCATGCCCGAACCCGCCATCGCCTTCTGCGCCGCCGAAACCGAATCGGCGCGCGACGCGGAGACCCGGCTGCGCGCACGCTATCCGTCGGTGGTCCCCGAGCGCGCCGACGTCATCGTCGCGCTGGGCGGCGACGGGTTCCTGCTGCAGACGCTGCATCGCTTCATGCCGCTGGGCCGTCCGGTCTTCGGCATGAACCGCGGCAGCGTCGGCTTCCTGCTGAACGAGTACGGCGAAGCGGATCTGCTGGCGCGCGTCGCGCGCGCGCAGCCGGTCGAACTTCATCCGCTGCGCATGCATGCGACCGGAACCGGCGGCATCACGCATACGGCCATCGCCATCAACGAGGTGGCGCTGCTGCGCCAGCAGCGCCAGACCGCGAAGATCCGCATCTCGGTGGACGGCATCGTCCGGCTGGCCGAGCTTTCCTGCGACGGCGTGCTCGTCGCGACCCCGGCCGGCAGCACCGCCTACAATCTCTCGGCCCATGGCCAGATCATTCCGCTGCGCGCGGGCCTGCTGGCGCTGACGCCGATCAGTCCGTTCCGGCCGCGGCGCTGGCGCGGCGCGCTGCTTTTCCGCGAGGCGCGGGTCGGCTTCGAGGTGCTGGAGCCCGACAAGCGGCCGGTGAGCGCGACCGCGGACAACACCGAGATCCGCGACGTCGTCCATGTCGAGGTCGCCGAGGCCCGGGACATCCGTTTCACGCTGCTGTTCGACCCGGACCAGGATCTGGAGGAACGGGTGCTGAAGGAGCAGTTCGCGCCCTGATCGCGGCGACGCGTCCGCGGTCAGCCATCGTTGAGATGGCAGGCCGCGCGCCGCCCCGGCGCGACCTCGCGCAGGACCGGCGCCTCCGCGCGGCAGCGGGCCATGGCATGCGGACAACGCGGATGGAAATGGCAGCCCGCGGGCGGATCCAGCGGCGAGGGAATCTCGCCCTTGACGGGCGCGAACTGGCGCCGGCGCGTGTCCAGCCGGGGGATCTCCGCCAGCAGGGCGACGGTGTAGGGATGGTTCGGACGCTCGAACAGTTCCTCGGTCGCCCCCTCCTCGACCACGCGGCCGAGATACATGATCACGACCCGGTCGGAGAGATGGCGCACGACGCCCAGGTCGTGGCTGATGAAGAGGTAGGTGAGCGACAGCGCCGCGCGCAGTTCGATGAAGAGGTTGAGGATCTGCGCCTGGATCGACACGTCGAGCGCCGCCACCGCCTCGTCGCAGACCACGAATTCGGGCCGCACGGCCAAGGCGCGGGCGATCCCGATGCGCTGGCGCTGACCGCCGGAGAACTGGTGCGGGTAGCGGCGCTTGTAGGCCGGATCGAGACCCACGCGCCGCAGCGTCTCGTCGACATGCGCCTCCACTGCGCCACGGGGAACCACACCGTGATAGGCCGGCGCCTCGCCGACGATGTCGCGCACGCGCATGCGCGGGTTCAGCGAGGCGAACGGATCCTGGAAGATCATCTGCACCGCCAGCGCCGCGGCCGTCGCCTCGCGGCCGGAGAGCCCGGCCACGTCGCGGCCGCGATAGAGGATCTGGCCATCGGACGGATCCATGATCCCGGCGACCATCCGGCCCAGCGTCGACTTTCCGCAGCCGGACTCGCCGACCAGTCCGACCACCTCGCCCTCGCGCACCGCCAGATCGACGCGGTCCACGGCGTGCACGACCTCCTCTTGCATCCCGGCACCGAAGAGGTTGGCGAGGCGCGCGGCGGCGTCGAGCCGGCGCGCGAAGCGCTTGGAGACGCCGCGCAGTTCGACGATCGGCGCCTGGGTCACGACGCCGCCCCCCGAAGCGGCCGCACGCAGCGGACCTCGCGCCCCGGGGCGAGGACGCTGACCGGCGGTTCGGTGGCGCAGCGCGCATCGGCATGCGCACAGCGCGGAGCGAAGCTGCATCCCGGCGGCAGCGCCAGCAGCGAGGGCATCACGCCCGGGATCTGCTGCAGCGGCGCACCGCGCCGGTTGCGGCTGGGGACCGAGCCGATGAGGCCGGCCGTGTAGGGATGGGCCGGACGATCGAGGACGTCGTCGACGCCCCCGCGCTCGACGATGCGTCCTGCGTACATCACGCAGACCTCGTCGGCCAGCGACGCGACCACCGACAGATCGTGCGTGATCCAGATCAGCGCCGTGCCTGTCTCGCGCGCCAGACGCTGCATCTCGAACAGGATCTGGCCCTGGATGGTCACGTCCAGCGCCGTGGTCGGCTCGTCGGCGACGATCAGTTCGACGCGGTTGAGCAGCGCGATCGCGATCGCCACGCGCTGGCGCATGCCGCCGGAGAACTGGTGCGGATAGGCCATCAGACGCTCGTCGGGGCTGGGGATGCCCACCTGCCCCAGCGCGTCGCGCGCGCGCCGCCGCGCCTCGGCGCGCCCGACCCGCTCATGGGCCTGGATCGCCTCGATCATCTGGGTGTCGATCCGCAGGACCGGGTTCAGGGTCATCATCGGGTCCTGGAAGATCATCGCGATGCGCCGGCCGCGGACATGGCGCATCTCGGCGTCGGAGAGCGACGCAAGGTCCCGGCCGCCGAACAGGATCCGGCCCGAGACGATTCGGCCGGGCGGATCGACCAGACCCATGATCGAGAAGCCGGTCACCGACTTGCCCGAGCCGGACTCGCCCACGAGACCCATCACGCGGCCGGGAGCCACGGAGAACGACACGCCGTCGACCGCCTTGACGACGCCGGCACGGGTCTCGAACCAGGTCCGCAGGTCATCGACGACCAGTGTCGGCTGGGTCATCGCGGGCATCCTATCGCTGCAGCCGCGGGTTGAGGATCTCGCGCAGCTGGTCGCCGACCAGATTGATCGACACGATCGTGGCCAGCAGCGCGATCCCCGGAAAGAAGCTGATCCAGTACTTGCCCGACAGCAGGTACTCGAAGCCGTTGGCGATCAGCAGGCCGAGCGACGGCTCGGTGATCGGCAGGCCGATCCCGAGGAAGGACAGCGTCGCCTCGAGCGCGATCGCATGCGCGACCTGGACCGTCACCACCACGATCAGCGGCGGCATGCAGTTGGGCAGGATGTGGCGCAGGACGATCCGGCGATGGCCGAGCGCGAGGCAGCGCGCCGCCTCGACATATTCCTTCCGCCGCTCGACGAGCGCCGTGCCGCGCACCGTGCGCGCGTAATAGGCCCATTGCACGCAGATCAGCGCGACCACGATCTTCCACGTGCCCTGTCCCAGCACGGCCAGCAGGATCAGCGCCACCAGGATCGAGGGGAAGGACAGCTGGATGTCGACCACGCGCATGATCAGCGTCTCGACCCGGCCGCCGAAATAGGCCGCCGCGAGACCGGCGGCGGCCCCGATGGCGAGGGCGCCCATCGCGCTCAGCGCGCCCACCCCCAGGGAGGTCCTGAGGCCGTGGAAGATCGCCGAGAGCATGTCGCGGCCCTGGTCGTCCGAACCGAGCCAGAACACGAAGCCGCCCATCGACGGCGTCATCGGCGGCTGGCGGCCGTCCATGATGTCGAGCTGGCGCAGGTCGTAGGGATCCTGCGGCGACAGCAGCGGCGCGAACACCGCCGCGGCCAGGATGACCGAGAACATCGCGAGGCCGGCCAGTGCGATGCGGCTGGCCGCGAAATCCGCACAGAAGCGGCGCAGCGGCGTCTCGGCTGCGGTCGCGCCCGCCATCTCAGCCCCGCGCCTCGGACAGCCGCACCCGGGGATCGAGCACGGAATAGAGGATGTCGACGACCAGATTGATGATCACGAACATGAAGACGATGATGCAGAGATAGGCGACGATGACCGGCCGGTCGAGCCGCTGGATCGAATCGATGATCAGCTTGCCCATGCCCGGCCAGGCGAAGATCGATTCCGTGACCACCGCGAAGGCGATCGTCGAGCCCAGCTCGAGGCCGACGACCGTCACGATCGGGATCAGGATGTTCTTGAAGACATGGACCATGACGACGCGGCGCGGCGACAGCCCCTTGGCCCGGGCGAAGCGGACATAGTCCATCAGCATGTTCTCGCGCATGCCGGCGCGCGCGAGCCGGATCACCAGCGAGATCTTGAACAGCGCCAGATTGAGCGCCGGCATCGCCATGTGCCGCAGACCGTCCAGCGTGAACAGGCTGGAGGTCACGCCGAGGAAGGTCGCCGTCTCGCCGCGCCCGGTCGACGGCAGCCAGCCGAGTTCGACCGCGAACACCATGATCAGCATCAGCCCGACCCAGAAGGTCGGCAGGGAGAAGCCCAGGATCGACCCGGCCATGATCGCCTTGGCGCCGACCGAGTTCGGCCGGTAGCCGGCATACATCCCAAGCGGCAGACCGACGGCGATGCCCAGCGCGAGGGAGGCGAAGGCCAGCTCGAGCGTGGCCGGCATGCGCTGCAGGATCAGCGTCGTCGACGGGATGTTGAAGACGAAGGAGCGTCCCAGATCGCCGACCAGCGCCGCCTCGACGAAGGCGAGGTACTGGGCCCAGATCGGCCGGTCGAGGCCGAGCGCGGCCTTGGCCCGTTCGCGCTCGATCTGGTCGGCTTCGGGGGCGATGAAGATCTCGATCGGGTCGCCGATCGCATAGACCCCGAAGAAGACGATCAGCGACATCACGAACAGCACCGCGCCGCTCTGCATCAGGCGGCGGATGATGAACACCGACATCGCGATCGCCTTCCCGGGGCTGCTGCCGTCAGTTCGCCGGGCGGACGAACTGCGCCAGCGAATACTCGTCCTGCCGCGGCGCGTAGGTCACGCCCCGGCGGGTCGCCCAGGTGTTGACCTGATAATAGAGCGGCACGATGCCGGCCTCGGCGCCGATGGCGAGTTCGCTGGCCTCGAACAGCAGCCGCTCGCGCTCCCGGTCGTCGACCGTCGCCAGCGCCCGCTCCAGCAGCTGGTCGACGCGCGCGTTGCCGTAGCGGCCGCGATTGGACGCTCCCATCCCCTTCTCGCGGTTCGGGGTCGCCAGCAGGGCGCGCATGCTGTCTGAAACCTCGCCGGTGTTGCTGCCCCACCCGAACAGCATGACGCTGTACGCGAAGTTGGGCGCGCTGGCCTGGGTGG
>JBIKLI010000116.1:0-11907 GCA_044359885.1 Alphaproteobacteria bacterium
GAAAAACTCCCTCGCTGAGGCCTTGGTCGCGTGGTTCACCGCTGGTGGATCTGCGATGGAGGGGGCGATGCGCGGACGGGCGGCACGGCGGAGCGCGAGGCGGAGTCGGCGATGCTCGACCGGCGGGGCGGTTCCGGCCCGATCATGCTGGGGGCCGGCAAGGCTTACGACGCAAGCGCGTTCGTGGACGAACTGCGCGTGCGCGAGCGGGTCCCACGCATCGCGGTGAACCGGGTCGTCTCGAAGTTGGAGGTGGTCCGTCGGACGAGGATTGACGCGCGCACGATGCGTCATGCGACCTGCGCGCCGAGCCAGCGCTGCCGCAAGCGGATCGAGGAAGCGTTCGGTTGGGTCAATGCTCAGGCGAGTATGGCCAAGACCAGGCTTCGGGGCCCCGCCGAGGTCGAGGCGGCATTCAAATTCCGGATCGTGGCCTACAATCTCGGGCGGTTGCCCAAGCTACTCGCCGCAAGCCCGGGATAGGGCGTCCAAAAGGCGGCATCGGTCGCACGCAGCGACCGCCGCCGATACGACGAGGGGCTTCACGGCCCAGGCAGAACCTTCAAATCCGCCCTCGCCGCGCCGTCCGGGAACTCACGACACAAACAAAACCGACTTCTTCAGCAGCCTGTTGGAGCGGATCCGATGCCGGACAGATCGCGCGCTCCGACAGGCGGACAAATCATCCGCTACCAACACGTCCGCCCAGCCCCACTTGCGGGGCGGCGCAGGGCCGCGCACACTGCCACCGGCGGTCGCGCCGGCCGCGCCGCGCAACGGGAGGAACGGTCCATGCACGGACGACTTCGCGCCGCCTTCGGGCTGATCGCCTTGCTTGCCGCGCCTGCGCTTGCACAATCGCCCGACATGCGGCGCCCGCCCGACATGCCGGACCTGCGCGGGCACCCGCCGCGCCTGACCGTCACGCCGACCGCGGAGATCCCGGTCTCCCGGCTCAAGGTGCCGGACGGCTTCCGGGTCGAGCTCTGGGCCGAAGGACTTCCCGGAATCCGCGTCATGGTGCGCGGGGAAGGCGGAACGATCTTCGCCGGCACGCGAACCATCGGGCGGGTCTACGCGATCCGCGACCTTGGCGACCGGCGCGAGGGCCGCGTGCTGCTCCAGGGTCTGACGCAGCCCTCCGGCATCGCGCTGCGCGACGGCGCGCTCCATGTCTCGGCGCTGTCGCGCATGCTGCGCTACGACGACATCGAGCGGAGGCTCGATGCGCCCCCCGAGCCGGTGGACCTCTCGGCCGCCTTCGCCCTGCCCCCGGACGTCCACCATGCCTGGAAGCATATCCAGTTCGGCCCGGACGGGCGGCTCTATGTCCCGGTCGGCGCGCCCTGCAACTTCTGCACGGTGGACGAGGATCGCCACGCGGTGATCCTGCGCTTCAACCCGGACGGGACAGGCCGCGAGGTGGTGGCGCGCGGGGTCCGCAACTCCGTCGGCTTCGACTTCCACCCGACGACCGGCCAGCTCTGGTTCTCGAACCACGGCCGCGACTGGGCCGGCAACGACGTGCCACCCGACACGCTGCATGTCTCGGCGCGGATGGGCGCCCATCATGGCTTCCCCTATTGCGTCGGCGACTGGCGCGACCCTGGCATCCCGGGCGACCGCCGCTGCGCCGAGTTCCAGGCCCCGGTCGTGGCGCTCGGGCCCCATGTGGCGCCGATCGCAACCATCTGGGCGCGCACCGCAAGCTTCCCGGAAGCCTACCGCAACCGGATCTTCGTCGCGCTGCGCGGGTCCTGGAACCGGGAACAGCTGTCGGGCTACGAGGTCGCGACCGTCCGTTTCGAAGGCGAGCGCGCGATCGTCGAGCCTTTCATGACCGGGCTGCGCGACGATGCGACGAACCGCTTCCTTGGTCGTCCCGCGGGGCTGCTGTTCCTGCCCGACGGCTCGCTGCTCGTGTCCGACGAGCAGAACGGCGCCATCTATCGCGTCAGCCACGGCCGGTGAGACGCGTTCTGCTTGTCCTGCTGCTACTCGGCGCCGCGCCCGCGGCCGCCGAGCCGCTCGCCGAGCCCTGCGCCGCCTGCCATGGCGCGCGGGGCATCAGCGACATCCCGGAGGTCCCCTCCCTCGCCGGGCAGCCTGCGGAGTACCTGATCCTGCAGATGATCCTGTTCCGGGAGCGGATACGCGTCGTGCCCGCCATGGCCGGCCAGTTGCAGGACCGCGGCGACGATGCGCTTGCGCGCATCGCCGCGTTCTACGCCGCCCTGCCGGCCGTCGCCCCGCCCGATCGCGGGACGCGCGACGCGGCGCTGATCGCGCGCGGGGCGGCGCTGTCGGGACGCATGCATTGCGGATCATGCCACCTGCCGGACTATTCGGGCCGCGCCAACGCGCCGCGACTGTCCGCCCAGCGGGAGGACTATCTGGTCCATTCCCTGCGGGAATATCGCGACAATGTCCGCATCGGCGCCGATACGCAGATGAACGGGTTGATGTACGGCGTGTCCGATGCCGACATCGCGGCCCTTGCCAGCTACCTGGCGCACCGGGACTGATGCGCAGGCCAGACTGCCGCCGCCCGGCGTCTGGAATCGCGAGACGCAATGACGCTCGCTTTTCCCGTCGGGTCCGGCCAGTCGCTGCGCGCGGATTGGCGTGCAAACCGACGGCTCTGAGCACCCCACCGACCCCGTGTTCCGGTCCAGCGGGGAGAGACCGCCATGACCGATCCCATCCATCCCGTCGCGATCGTCGCCGCCGCGGTGGCGCGCCGACCCGGGTCGACGATGCGGGGCGCGCCCGGCGTTCGCCGCGCATGTGCGCGGACTTCCGCGCCGGCGGCGACGTGGTCAACATCGAGATCGGCGACCGGACCGGCGGCGACGTCGTCAGCCATCCCGCCGACGGCCTGCACGCGACGATGCAGGGCGGGACGTGGCGCTTCACGCGCAAGGACGGGGCACCGTACTGGCCGCTGGCCGGCTCAGAATGACGCACCCGGTGTCGCCAGGAACGCGATCTCTTCCGCCGTCGAAGCCCGGCCGAGGATGGCGTTGCGGTGCGGATAGCGCCCGAAGCGGTCGATGACGGCCTTGTGCCGCCGCTCGAATTCCAGGGCGCGCTCCAGCCCCGGCTGGTCGAACAGCCGCAGCGCCTCGGCATGAATCGCCGGCGATTCGCTGTGCATGTAGGGCATGTAGAGAAAGGCGCGCCACGCCGGGACCAGCGCGGCGTCCGCCTGCAGCGCGACCGCGTGCTGCGCCAGGGCCAGCGCCAGCGGATCGCAGGCGAAGGCCTCGGGCCGGTCGCGGTGGATGTTGCGCGAGAACTGGTCCAGCAGGACGATCTCGGCGAGGCGTCCCTCGGGCGTGGTCCGCCACGCGCTCAGCTCGCAGCGCGCGGCGGCTTCGTGCAAGGTGCCGAAGCGCGTCGCGACCAGGCGGTCGAATTCGGGCGATTTCTGCCACCAGCGCGCGGGCTCGATCTCCTCGAACCAGAAACTCAGGACCGATCGATGGTTCATCGTCGCCTCGCATGGTTGATGGACCGCGGCGCCGGCGCGCGCCGCGACGACGGTGGCGGCGAGTATCGCGGATCGACCGCCGGTGACGCCATCACCTCCACCCGCCGGTCCCCCGCGACCTCGCGCGACGCCGCCCCGCGGCAAGACGACGCGCACCGCGTCCGGCATGGCGAACCGGCCGCGGGACTAGGCTGTCGGCCGAAATGCCGGCCGAAGATCCCTATTGGAGCCGCCACATGTCGGCGTTGCTCGCCGAGCTCGGGACGGGCGACGGCGGGCTGACGCCGCAGGACGCGGCCACGCGACTGGCGGGGCTCGGCGACAACGGCGTGGCCGAAAGCGCGCGGCGGCGCTGGCTGAGATTGCTGCTGAGGCAGTTCGAGAGCCCGCTGGTGCTGGTGCTCGTGGTCGCGGCCTCGGTGTCGCTGGCGCTGCGCGAGTGGATCGACGCGGCGCTCGTGCTCGCGATCGTCCTGGGCAGCGCCCTGATCGGCTTCGTCCAGGAGCATCGCGCCGCCCATGCGGTCGCGGCGCTGGAACGGCGGCTGGCGCTGCGCGCGCGCGTCCTTCGCGGCGGCGCCGAGATGCTGGTGCCCGCCGCCAGCGTCGTGCCGGGGGACATCGTGCTGCTGTCGGCCGGCAATCTGATCCCGGCCGACGGCATCGTCCTGGCGGCGCAGGACTTCCTGGTCAGCGAGGCGGCGATGACCGGGGAATCCTTTCCGGTCGAGAAACGGCCGGGGACCGTCGCCGCCGGCACGCCGGTGTCGCGGCGCGAGAACTGCGTCTTCCTCGGCGCCTCGGTGCGCAGCGGCACCGCCCGCGTGCTGGCCGTGCGCACCGGCCGGCGGACCGAATACGGCGCGATCGCCGCCAGCCTTGCCGCCGTGCAGCCCGAAACCGCCTTCATGCGCGGGATCCGCGATTTCGGCGCGATGCTGGTGCGCATCATGACGGTGGTCGTGCTGTTCGTGCTGACCGCCAATCTGCTGCTCGGGCGGCCGCCGATCGATTCGCTGCTCTTCGCGGTCGCGCTGGCCGTCGGGCTCTCGCCCGAACTGCTGCCCGCGATCGTCGCGGTCACGCTCGCCGCCGGCGCACGCGCGATGAGCCGGCGCGGCGTCATCGTGCGGCGCCTGGAAGCGATCGAGGATCTCGGCTCGATCGACGTGCTGTGCACCGACAAGACCGGCACCCTGACAGAGGGCAAGGTCGCGCTGCACGCCGCGCTCGACGCGGCGGGCATGGCCTCGGCAGAGGTCGTGCGGCTCGCCTTCCTCAACGCCGCGCTCGAGACGGGAATCGAGAACCCGCTCGACGCCGCGCTGGTCGCCGCGGGCGAGGCAGCCGGGCTGACCGCCGCGGGGATCGTGAAGATCGACGAGATCCCGTACGACTTCCAGCGGCGGCGGCTGACCATCGTGATCGCCGTGCCTGGGAACGAGGATACGCATCTGATCGTCACCAAGGGCGCGCTCGCCAATGTGCTGGATGCCTGCGTGGCGGTCGAACTCGGCGGCGCCGAGGCGCCGCTCGACGCGCCGCGCCGCGCCGCGCTGGAGGCGATCGGCGCCGCGAGGGGCGAGGCCGGGCTGCGGGTGCTGGCGCTCGCCAGCCGGCGCGTGCCGGCGCGCGCGCATTACGGGCGCGACGACGAGACGGCGATGGTGTTCCGCGGCTTCCTCGTGTTCGCCGACCCGCCCCGCGCCGACGCCGCGCGGGCGATCGCGGACCTCGCCGCCCTCGGCATCAGGGTCAAGATGATCACCGGCGACAATCGGCACGTCGCGGCCCACCTGGCGCGCGCGGTGGGGCTCGACCCGGCGGCGATCATGACCGGCGCGGAACTGATGGCGCTCAAGGACGAGGCGCTGTGGCATCGCGCGCCGCGCACCGACCTGTTCGCCGAGATCGACCCGCAAGCCAAGGCGCGGATCGTGCGCGCGCTCCAGCACGCGGGGCACGCGGTCGGCTACATGGGCGACGGCATCAACGACGCGCCCGCGCTGCAATGCGCCGATGTCGGGATCTCGGTCGAGGGCGCGGTCGACGTGGCCCGGGAGAGCGCCGACATCGTCCTGGTCGAGCGGGGGCTCGACGTGCTGCGGGCCGGGATCGAGGAGGGGCGGCGCAGCTTCGCCAACACCATGACCTACGTCTCGATCACCACCAGCGCCAGCTTCGGCAACATGGTCAGCATGGCGATGGCGACGCCTCTGCTGCCCTTCCTGCCGATGGCGGCCAAGCAGGTGCTGCTCAACAACCTGCTCTCGGACCTGCCGATGATGGCGCTGTCGCGCGACCGCGTCGATGTCGCACGCATCGCGTCGCCCCGCCGCTGGAGCATCGCCGCGATCCGCCGGTTCATGCTGGGCTTCGGGCTGCTCAGCTCGGTCTTCGACCTCGCCGCCTTCGCCGTCCTGCTGCTGATGTTCCGCGCCGGCGAGGCGGAGTTCCAGACCGCCTGGTTCACGATCTCGCTGCTGACCGAACTGGCGATCATCCTGGTCCTGCGCACCGACGGGCCTGTGTTCGCGAGCCGACCCAGCCCGATGCTCGCGGCGCTGCTGGCGCTGGTCGCGACGGCGGCGCTGGCGATCCCCTTCGTCCGTCCGGTCGCGACCGCCTTCGGATTCGCGCCGCTGCCGCCTGCGCTGCTGGCCGGCGCCGCCGCGCTGATCGTCCTCTACGTCCTTGCGAACGAGGCGCTCAAGGCGCGCCTCGCCGCCGGACGCGCGGCTCAGTAGATGCTCTCGCCCGATTTGGTGAAGGGGCACCAGCGCGCGATCTTGAGGAACGGCAGCAGGACGCTCATCGCGCGCGGGGTGCCGATGCGCTCCAGCGTCTCGGCGCCGTAGGCGACGACGTAGCGATTCGAGTCGCGCAGCTGCGCCTGGGCGATGTCGACCAGGCTGTCGTCGCCCGGCGTGGCGCAGCGCACGAAGGCCAGCGCGGACTGGACGCGGATCTCGTCCTCGGGGTCGGCGAGGCCCTCGCGCAGCGCCGGCACGAAGCCGTTGGCGGCGCAGTGCCGCCCCATCGCGGCAAGGGCCGTGATCCGCACATGCGGATCGGAATCGCCGGCGGCGCGGACCAGGGCCGCGTCCCGGGCGGCGTCGCCGCGCATTTCGCCCAGCGCGAAGGCGGCCATCTTGCGCACCACGCCGGAGGACGAGCGCGTCGCCTCGGCCAGGATCGGCCCGGCGGACGCGGGATCGGACGCGCCCAGGCCGAAGGCCGCGGCGCGCGCCGCCGGGTCCTCGGCATAGCGCCCGCCGAGCTCGGCGGTCGTCTCGTCCTCGGGCAGGTTGTCTCCGGTGCCGGCCAGCAGCCGGCGGCCGAGGCTGGCGATCCCGGCGGGGCCGCGTCCGGCGAGTTCATAGGCCGCCGAGAGGGAAACGGATTCGTCGTCGCCCTCCAGCCGGGATTCGAGTTCGGCGAGGCTTTCGCTGCCCGTGGCCTCGGCGGGCATGGACTTGCCGGCGAGCCAGTTCCAGCTGCCGCGCCAGAGCGGCGACAGCGGGTAGTGCTGCGGCGCGTCCTCGGGGTCGCGCCAGCGGTCGTCGGCGCAGTCCCAGGACGGCGCGGTCGGCAGCGTCATCCGGCTCATGAGGAACTTGAGCATGAAGCGCTTCTGGTTCGTGAAGTTGCGCATCCGCGCGTGCCAGACGTCGAAGGCACCGATGGCGACGGTGCCGGCCGGCCCGCCCAGCGGGAAGGCCGAGCTGGCGTCGCCGCCGGGATGGCGCAGCGCGTATTGGCTGCCCGGGATCACGCCGGTCGGCCCGCGCTCGGGCGGCGTCTCCTGCGGGTAGTAGAACAGCAGCAGCGTCCAGGGCCGATGCGTGCGCACATGGCGCTTGAAGGCGAAGAGGCTGTCCTTGTGCAGCGGCTGCGGCCCATCATGGGGCATGTTGTTGTGCAGCGCGCGATGCGGATCGAGCATGTGGTCGGCGCCGAGCAGGCTGATCAGCGCGCCCTTGACCGCCGGATCCTCGAACAGCTCGGCCAGATGCGGCATCAGCGGCACGATGTTGTTGCCGGGATTGTTGGGCTTGGCCTTGCCCGGATGCTCGACATGGTCGTCGGGGACGATCTTGTCGAAGGCCTCGTAGACCGTGCGGTGATAGCTGGCGGGCAGCGTCGGCTGGACGCTGACGATCCCGTTGGCGAGGAACGAACGCATCTGGGCGTCGGTGAGGAGACGGGGGTTCATGGGCGGGCGACCTCCTTCGGGGTCCTGATCCGGGTAGCGGCGGGATCCTGTCCGGCCGGGCTGCCGCAGCTGGCACGGACGACGAGTTCGCAGGGCAGCGCCACCGACTGGCGCGGGCCGGGAGAATGGCCCGGCGGCGTGCCGACGATCTGCAGCAGCCGGTCGAAGGCCTGCTGGGCGAGACGCGCACGGTCGTAGCGCAGCGAGGTCAGCCGCACGCGGCGCATGGCGGCCACGAAGATGTCGTCGAAACCGGTGACCGCCAGGTCACGCGGCACGTCCAGACCCAGATCGGCGGCGGCGTCCATCGCGCCGCAGGCCATGATGTCGCTGGTGCAGACCACGGCGGTGGGCCGTTCGCCCTGCGCGAGCAGCGCGGTGACCGCCGCGTGGCCGCCGTTCTGGTCGAAGGTGGAGGCCGAGACGAGGTCCTCGCCGGCGTCGAGCCCGGCCTCGGCCATCGCGCTGCGCCAGCCGTCCTCGCGGGCGCGCACGACGGTGCTCATCAGCCCGCGCACGAAGCCGATGCGGCGATGCCCGAGCCCGATCAGGTGGCGCGTGACCATCCGGAAGGCGCCGAAATTGTCGATCCGGAAGAGATCGGCGTCGCAGCCATCGAAATGGTTGAACAGCAGCACGGTCGGCACGCCGGCGTCGCGCAGCATCTGCAGGCCGCCCGGGTCGTTGCAGCTGGCCAGGATCACGCCGTCGACCGATTGCCGGATCAGGCTGCCGAGCAGCGCGCGCTCGGGCTCCGGGTTCCAGCCGGTATCGCCCACGACCACGGAATATCCCGCCGCGCCGGCGATGCGGGCGAGCGTCGCGATCAGGTCGCCATAGGCGGGGTTGCCGATATGCGGCACGACGACGCCGATAACCTTCCGGCTGCCGGTCACGAGGCCGCGCGCCGAGGCGTTGGGCGTGTAGGACAGCGCCCGGCAGGCTTCGAGCACCTTGCGCCGGGTCGTCTCGCCGACCACGGGGCGGTCGTTGACGACGTTGGAGACGGTCTGCGCCGAAACCCCTGCCAGCCTCGCGATGTCCTTGATCGTCGCCCGCATCGTCCATTCCTCGGATGGGGTCTTATTTGAACGTTAAAATATACCGGTGTCAAGCCAGATGGCACGCGACCGCGGTGCCGTCGCCGACCGCGCGCAGCGCCGGGACGTCGGTCCGGCAGCGCGGCTCGGCCAGCGGACAGCGCGTATGGAAGCGACACCCGGGCGGCGGATCGACCGCGCTGGGCAGCTCGCCCTCGATCGGCGGCCGTCGCGGCACCGTGGGATCGGGCACCGGCACCGAGGCGAGCAGCGCGCGCGTGTAGGGATGGCGCGGCGCGGCGAACAGCTCGCGCGTCGGCGCGATCTCGACGAGGCCGCCCAGATACATCACCGCCGTGCGGTGGCTGACATGCTCGACCACCGCCAGATCGTGGGCGATGAAGAGATAGGACATGCCGAACTCGGCCTGCAGGTCGAGCAGCAGGTTGATGACCTGCGCCTGGACCGAGACGTCGAGGGCCGAGACCGGCTCGTCGCAGACGACGACGCGCGGCCGCGAGGCGATCGCGCGCGCGATCCCCAGGCGCTGGCGCTGGCCGCCGGAGAATTCGTGCGGCAGACGGTCGAGATGCTCGGGGCCGAGCCCGACGCGGGCCAGGATCTCGCCGACGCGCGCGCGCCGCTCGGCCGGCGGCACGAGGCCGAAATTGGCGAGCGGTTCGCCGACGATGTCGACCACGCGCATGCGCGGGTTGAGCGAGGCGTAGGGATCCTGGAAGACCAGCTGCAGGTCGCGCCGCAGCGTGCGCATCGGCCGGTGGCCGAGATCGTCGATGCGCCGGCCGAAGAGGCGCACGCTGCCGGCCGTCGGCGGCGTCAGACCCAGGATCAGCCGACCGACCGTGGACTTGCCGCTGCCGCTCTCGCCGACCAGCGCCAGCGTCTCGCCTGCCGCGATGCGGAAGGACACGCCATCGACCGCGCGCACGACGGCACCGCGGGCGCCGCTGCCGCGGATCGCGTAATGCTTGACCAGCCCCTCGACCTCGAGGGCGATCTCAGGCGGCGCCATGGGCGACCTCCAGGCGTTCGTCCGCGCGCCAGCACGCCACGCCATGACCCGGCGCGACCTCGACG
Source organism: Alphaproteobacteria bacterium (assembly GCA_044359885.1). Classification (GTDB taxonomy): domain Bacteria; phylum Pseudomonadota; class Alphaproteobacteria; order CACIAM-22H2; family CACIAM-22H2; genus CAIOSQ01. Next base: position 9,848 of record JBIKLI010000116.1, read on the forward strand.
GTCGCCGGCGCCTCGCGCCGGCAGATGTCCTTGGCATGCGCGCAGCGCGCGGCGAAGGCGCAACCCGCGACCCGGCCATCCATCACCGGGACCATCCCCGACATCTCGCGCAGCCGGCCTCGCGTCGTGCCCGTCGCCGAGGACCCGAGCCGCGGCATCGAGGCCAGCAGCCCGAGCGTATAGGGATGGCGCGGCTCGGCGAAGAGCCGGCCGACCGGCGCCTCCTCGACCTTGCGCCCCGCATACATCACCACCACGCGACGCGCCGATTGCGCGACCACGCCCAGATCGTGGGTGATCAGCACCATCGCCGTGCCGATCCGGCGTTGCAGGTCCTGGAGCAGGTCCAGGATCTGCGCCTGGACCGTCACGTCCAGCGCCGTCGTCGGCTCGTCGGCCAGCAGCACCGCCGGCCGGCAGGCGACGGCCATGGCGATCATCACGCGCTGGCGCATGCCGCCCGACATCTCGAATGGGTACTGGCGAAGCCGCCGTTCGCCGTCGGGGATGCGCACGAGGCGCAGCAGTTCCAGCGCCTCGGCGGTCGCCGCCGCGCGATCGACGCCGCGATGGGTGCGGATCGTCTCGACGATCTGCCGGCCCACCGTCAGCACCGGGTTGAGCGAGGTCATCGGCTCCTGGAAGACCATCGAGATCCGGTTGCCGCGCAGGCGGCGCATCTCCTCCTCGGACAGCGCCTGCAGATCGGCCCCGCCCAGGCGCAGCGCGGCCGCGTCCAGCCTCGCGATGCGCTGCGGCAGCAGACGCATGATCGCGAGCGCGGTCACGCTCTTGCCGCAGCCCGACTCGCCGACGACGGCCAGGGTCTCGCCCGGGGCCAGCGCCAGCGACATGCGGTCGACCGCGCGGATCGTCCGGCCGCCCGAGCGCAGCGTGACCGAGAGGCCGTCGACCTCGAGCGCGTAGGACGGGCCGCTCACTTGAACGCCGCCCGCAGCTTCGGGTCGAGCCGGTCGCGCAGCCCGTCGCCGACCAGGTTGATCGCCAGCACCGTCACCGTCAGCACGATCCCCGGCAGCAGCACCAGCATCGGGTCGATGAGGAAGAACGCGCGGCCCGAAGCCATCATGTTGCCCCAGCTGGGGATCTCGGGCGGCGTGCCGGCGCCGAGGAAGCTGAGCGCGGCCTCGACGATGATCGCCGAAGCGGCGATGTAGGTCGCCTGCACCGTCAGCGGCGCGAGGGTGTTGGGCAGGATATGGCGCCGGATGATGCCCATCGTGGTGGCGCCCGAAACGATCGCGCCCTCCACGAAGGGCAGTTCGCGCAGGGTCAGCACGACCGAGCGCACCAGCCGCACGACGCGCGGAATCTCGACGATGGCCAGCGCGATGACCACGGTCTCGACGCTGGCGCGGAACACCGCCATCAGCGCGATCGCGAACAGAACGCCGGGGATCGACATGATGCCGTCCATCACCCGCATCAGCGGCCCGTCGAGGACGCGCACGAAGCCGGCGAGCAGGCCGATGGCGAGCCCCACCGCCGTCGCCAGCGCCGCGACCGCGGCGCCGACCAGGATCGAGATGCGCGTGCCGACCAGGATGCGCGACAGCAGGTCGCGGCCGAGCTGGTCGGTGCCGAGCAGATGGATCGCGGACGGTGGCTCGAGGCTGCGCGTGGGCGCCATCGCCAGCGGGTCATGGGGCACGATCAGCGGCGACAGCACGCCCACGGCGACGATCGTCGCCAGGATCGCCCCGCCGAAGGCCAGGGTCGGACTCTCGCGCGCGAGGCGGACGAAATCGCCGGGTCCCGCGGCCATCAGTAGCGGATCCGCGGATCGAAGAGCATGTAGGACAGGTCGACGAGAAGGTTGAGAATCACGTAGACCGCCGACATCACCAGCACCACGCCCTGGATGACGGGGAAGTCGCGCCGGAAGATCGCGTCGACCGTCAGCCGGCCGATTCCGGGAATGCCGAACACGCTCTCGGTGACGACCACGCCGCTGAGCAGCACGCCGAAGCCGATGCCGATCATGGTCACCACGGGCACGGCGGCGTTCTTGAGCGCGTGCAGCAGCAGGACCACCGGCC
>JBIKLI010000434.1:0-3326 GCA_044359885.1 Alphaproteobacteria bacterium
CATCCTGCAAGGCGAGGCCTTCGCCGAGATCGGATCGGTAACGATCTGCCCCTTCACGACCGATCCCACGGACCTGCCGGCGTTCCGGGTCGCGATCGAGGCCACTGCCGGAACGGGGTTGCGGACCGCGTCGCGGCTCATGATCGACAAGATCACGACCGTGCCCCGCTCCAGGCTTGGCCTGCGCATCGGCCAAGTCGGCGCGACCGATCTTCGGCGCGTCGACCGCGCCCTCACGGTGTTTCTCGGGCTTGCCGATTGACCAGGCCGCATCGGGCAGCCTGGGACGACCCGGAACGCTCACCACAGGCCACAGTCGCAGCCGCGTGGTACCGGCCCCTAGACCTCCGGCTCCGCGGCGCGGGCGAGCGACATCGGCTCCATCGTCACCCGGTCGCCGCGCCGGCGCAGCCAGACCTTGAAGCCGGTGCCGGGCTTGCCCGCATCGGGGCCGAACCAGCGGCGCAGGATGTCTGGAAGAAGGTTGGTCTTCGTGCCCCTGGCGACGACCTTGTTGATCGCGATCTTGCGCACATGGACGACAAGACTTTGGCCATCGATGGTCGCGTCGAGCTCGCCGCGCGGAAAGCTTTCGCCCACAGCGGCGGAGCGCAGGAACAGGATCGGCGCCCCGGCGCCGTTGCCCTGGACGTTGCAGACGATGTCGCGCCCGGCGCCGATGGCCTCGGCGATACGCCACTCGACGATCTCCGCGAGGCGCGCAGCGACGCCGTCCGCGCCTGAGTACGAAAGCCCGACCGTATCGCCGTCGTACACGAGCAAGGCGTGACGCGGCCCGCGCAGGCGCTCGGCGAGTTCGGGAACGATCGCGGTGCCGAGCCACGCCGCGACCTCGGTTGCGTCGCCCGCGAGTTCCGGCAGCTTTCCTGCGGTGACGCCGTGCCGCCTTGCGATCTCGGGCACACGCCGTGCGAGATCCGCGATCCGGGCACGACCGCCGGCCGCGCAGAGCGCGGAGAGGACAAGGGCATGCCCCAGATCGGCAGGTTTCCGCTGCTCGACCCGGCCGAGCGCCGGGAGCGCATCGCGCAGCGCGTCCGGCGCGGGGCCGAGACCCTGCATGCGCTCCAGGAACCGGCACCATCCGCGCTCCGCATTGGCCCGCGGCGAAAAGCCGGCATGGAAGACCTCCAGCGCCGTCGGGCGCCGCCCGTGGCGCGCGACGTGATCGGCGTAGAAGAATTCGAGCAGCGTGGCGTTGCGCGAGGGCTCGAGCAGGGCGTCGAGCATGTCGCGCGCTTCGAGGTCGTAGGTCACCGCGCAGCCCGGCGGCAGAACGAGCCGCCTGGAGCCGATCGCCTCCAGCAGATCGCGCAGCGCGCCCGGGCCCAGTTCCTCGCGGCCGAGAAGCCCGGCGAGGGCTTCGAGCTTGCGCAGGAAAATGCGGTGGTTGCCGATGTAGTCGATCACCGTCAGATGCGGCTTGTTCTCCGCGACGCGCAGACCGCGGCCGAGCTGCTGCATCCAGACGATCGACGATTCGGTCGGACGCAGCATCAGCACCGTGTCGACCAGCGGCACATCGACGCCCTCGTTGAACATGTCGACCGCGAACAGGACGCTGAGCTCGCCCCGCTCCAGCAGCTGGAGCGAGCTGGCGCGCGGCGCGCTGCCGGAACCGGAATGCACCGCCACGGCCGCGATTCCGGCATCACGGAAGAAACCGGCCATGAAATCCGCATGACGCTGCGAGCAGCAGAAGGCGATGCAGCGACTGCCGCCGAGCCGCCGGAACTGCTCCAGCGCATTGCGGGCACGCGCCTCGGTCGCGAGCGCGAGATCGAGCGCGTCGATATCGAAGCGCGCATTGCGCCAGGGGATGTTCGCGTAGTCGACCGAATCCGGGACGCCGAAATAGCGGAAGGGACAGAGCTGCCTGCCTGCGATCCCGTCGGCGATGCCGCGCTGGAAGACGAGATTTTCCTGGCACAGCGCCAGCAGGTCGCCGCCATCGCTGCGATCGGGCGTCGCCGTGAGACCCAGCAGGAAGCGCGGACGGAAATGGTCGATGACGCGGCGATAGGTTGCGGCCGACGCGTGATGGAACTCGTCGACGACGGCGTAGTCGAAGAAATCGGGACGGAAGCGGCCGAGATGTTCCGGGCGACCGAGCGTCTGCACCGAGGCGAAGACCAGATCGGCGTCGCGCTCGTGCCGCCCGCCGCCCAGACGGCCGATGCGCGCGGTGGGCCGCAGGCGCCGGAACGTCGCGACCGCCTGGTCGAGGATCTCCTCGCGATGCGCGACGAACAGGATGCGCGAGAATTCCGGCCGGTCGCAGTCGAACGCGGCGAGCCAGGTCTTGCCCAGTCCGGTCGCGAGCACGACGAGACCGGCGGTGAAGCCCTCGGCGCGCGTCCGCTCCAGCGCCGCAAGCGCGTCGCGCTGGATGCCGTGCGGCTCGGGGCGCGGCAGCGGGGGCTCGGGGACGACGCCCGATTCCCGGATGTCGTGCGGCGCCCGCTTCGCCGCGTAGCGTGCGATCCAGTCGCCGTCGACACGCACCACGGCGTAAGCGGCGAAGAGCCGCTCGAAGCTCTCGCGGATCTCGGCGAAGCCCTGGGGATCGCGGCGCGCGGCGATCCGGTAATTCCATTCGATCGACGCGGTGAGCGCCGGGGCGGAGATGTTGGAACTGCCGACGAAGGCGAAGCCTTCGCGTTCACCCGCCTCGTCCTCGAGGAAGATGTAGCTTTTCAGATGGAACCCGACGCCCCGGGACTCGTGGATGCGCAGGTCGAGATCGCCGGAAAGGTCGAGCAGCCGGTGCAGCGCCAGGGGCTCCGTGACGCCCAGATAGTCGCCGACCAGGATCCGCGCCCTGCCGCCGCGCGCGAGGAAGTCCCGCAGATGCTCGACGATCAGCCGCGCGCCGCTGTCGAGCAGGAACGAGACGGCGATGTCGCAGCGTGTCGCGCGATCGAGATGCGCGATCAGGTGCGGCAGCAGCGCGTCGGGGCCGCCCGAGACGAGGCCGGACCCGCGGATCGGTTCCGGCTCTCCGCCCGCGTCAGACGGCTCCGGCATCGCCCGCCGCCGGCGCGCCGTCAGTCATGGCGCGCGATCCAGATGCCGCTCGACCATCGGGTCGTCGCCGGCGCGCCTTTGGGCGCGTCGTGGACCAGGGACCGGCGCGTGCGATCGATGGCGTCGACGGAGGCGGCAAGGCCGCGTTCGCCGGCGGCGACGATGGCGCCGGCCTCGGCATCGGTCACGGGGATCGTGATCCAGTGCTGCGGATCGTCGCCGTCGTCCCAGTCGATCGTCTCTGTCATCACGGACAGGAAGCGCTGGCCGCAGGCGCT
>JBIKLI010000117.1:0-11888 GCA_044359885.1 Alphaproteobacteria bacterium
GACGGTGGTCTGCGAGGCGGTGGCGATCGGCGGGGGCTTCTCGGGCGCCGCCGCGCCGGATCATCGCCGACCTGATACCGGACGACGGATCTCGCGACGACGCGGTCGCGAAGGAGGCCGCCGAGGCGGCGCGTGGCCAGGGTTTCGATCTCAGGCTGCAAGCCAACGGTCTTGCCCGGCACGTGTACCGGACCGATCCGCTGCGCCGGCGCCAGTTTCTCTCCAACCTCTTCAGCGACGCGATCAAGTTCACCGAACGCGGCCATGTCCTGGTCGAGTTCGTCGAGCGCGCCGGTCCCGCCGGACGGACATGGCTGGAGGTCGCGGTGGAGGACACGGGGATCGGCATCCCGCCCGACAAGCGGCCGCTGCTGTTCGACCGCTTCTCCCGGATCGACGCCTCGACGACGCGACCGCATGGCGGATCGGGTCTCGGTCTTTCGATCGTGCGTGGCGTGGTGCGGGCGATGGGCGGCGAGGCCGGCGCCGCGAGCCGTCCGGGCGAGGGTCCGCGCTTCTGGTTCCGCGTCCGGGTGGTCGCAGCGATCGGTCGCGCCGGTGCGCCGCCCGGTGCGCCGTCGGTCCGGTCCTTCGCCGGCCGGGTGCTCGTCGCCGGCCGCGGTCCCGCCGGGTTCAGACGGCTGAGACGCGCGCCGGTCGCCAAGACGCTTTTCGTGCCGCGGCCGGTCCGGCATCGTCCGGCCGGCGGCGCGCGCCGCGTGGGAGGAAATCGTCATGGGTCTCAAATCCGAATTGTCGCGCCGGGACGTCGTCTCGCAGATCGTCAGCGTCCACAATCCGCTGGCGGCCAAGATCGCCAACGAATTCCGTTTCGACTGGGTCAGCGTCGGCGGCTACAACACGTCGGGCTCGCTGCTCGGCCTGCCGGATGTCGGCATGCTGACGCTGATGGAACAGGTCGAGATGGTTCGCAAGGTGGCGGCGGTGACGAACGCGCCGCTGCTGGCCGACGGCGACGACGGTTACGGCAACTATCTCAACGTCATCCGCATGGTCCGCGAGATGGAGAAGGCCGGCGCCAACGCGATCCACATGGAAGACCAGGTGCTGCCGAAGAAATGCGGCCACATGGAAGGCAAGCGGATCGTGCCGGTGGCCGATTTCGTCGCCAAGATCCGCGCTTTCGTCGACACGCGCAGATCCGAGGATTTCCTGCTCTTCGCGCGGACCGACTCGCTCGCGGTCGGCGGCTTCCAGGAGGCGGTCGACCGCGCCAACGCCTACCGGGAGGCGGGTGCGGACGTCATCTTCGTCGAGGCGCCGACGACGATGGAGCAGGTCGAGATGCTGCCGCGGCTGATCCCCGCGCCGCTTCTCTACAACTGGGTCTGGAAGGGCAAGTCGCCGCTGGTGCCGCGCGACGAGCTGCGGCGGCTCGGCTACAGGTTCTATCTGCAGGCCGACGTGCTCTACGCGGTCTCCTACGCGTTGCGCCACTACTACTCGGAACTCAAGACGACGGGGACCTACGGCACCGCTGCCGAGCGCATGATCTCATTCGACGAGTTCAACGCCCTCATCGGTCTCGACGAGATCGTCGCCGCGGAACGCAGATACGAGCCGCGCTGAACCGGCCCGTCCGCGCGCCGCGGCGGCATCTTGGGTCAGGCGTACCGGATCGCGAGATCGCCCACGCCGTCCACATGGCCTTCGACCAGGTCGCCTGCGACCACCGGGCCGACGCCCTCGGGCGTGCCGGTGAAGATCAGGTCGCCCGGTGCCAGTTCGACGAGGCCGGAGAGATAGGCGAGGGTTTCCGGGACGCTCCAGATCATGTCGGCAAGGTCGCCGCTCTGCCTGACCTGGCCGTTGACCTTGACCCAGATCGCGCCCTTCGCCGGATGGCCGATCCGCGCGGCAGGCTGGATGGCCCCGATCGGGGCCGACCGGTCGAAGCCCTTGCCCATGTCCCATGGCTTTCCGCCAGCCTTGGCGGTGTTCTGCAGATCGCGCCGGGTCATGTCCAGACCGACGGCGTAGCCGTAGACCAGATCCATGACCTTGTCGGCCGCCAGGTTGGCGCCGCCGCCGCCGAGCGCGACGACCAGCTCGATCTCATGGTGCAGGTTCCGGGTCGCCGGCGGATAGGGCAGCGTCGTGCCGTCGGGCACCACCGCGTCGGCGGGCTTGGCGAAGAAGAACGGATCTTCCCGGGTGGGGTCGCCGCCCATCTCGCGGGTATGGGCGGCGTAATTGCGGCCGACGCAGTAGATGCGGCGCACCGGAAAGCGCGCGGTTTCGCCGGCGACGGCGACGCTGGGCAGGGGCCAGGCGGGAATGACGGTGTTCATGGGCATCGAGGTCCGTGCGGTTGAGGCCGGCGCACGACGCGCCGCCCACGCGGTTTATGCCAGAGCCCGGCCGCCCCTGCATTGACTTGCGCGTGGCCCCGGGTCATCTGATGCGCGTGTCGTCACGATCGCATCTTCCCGGCGCCTTCGCCGTCCTGCGTTCGCGCAACTGGCGGCCGCTGCTGCTGGCCTTCGCGATCCTGGCCGGCTGGGCGCGGTTGCTGGCGCCGGCCGGTGCCGCGACCCATGCCCTGGCGTCGGCGACCGAGCTTTGCCGGTCGGCCGGGCCGCAGTCGCTGCCGCAGGCCGGGGCCCCGGAGGCTCGCAGCGGCGACACTTGCCCCTTCTGCCGCCTGCCGGAGATCCCGGGCGCTCTCGTCGCGCCGCCGGTGGCCGCGTCGCTCGCCGGCCCTGCTGGAATCGCGCTCGCGTCTCCGCGGCAGGCGCTTCTGGCGGCCCGCCGGTCGCCGGCGCCGCCCGCCCGCGGCCCACCCGCCGTCGCGTCGTCCAGTTGATCTGCGCGGCCAGCCGCCGCGCCACCGGATAACGCAACGGAGCCCGAACATGTGCCGACACATCCGGCGCGGCATCGCCGCCGCCGCCCTTCTCGCCGCCGCCCTCGTCGCGCCGGCGACCGCTCGCGACTACGCGATCGGCGATCTCGCCATCCAGGCCCCCTGGTCGCGCGCCACGCCGCCTGCCGCCAAGGTCGGGGCCGGATATCTGTCCATCGCCAATCGCGGCACGTCGGCGGACCGTCTGGTGGCGGCGCAGTCGCCCGTGGCCGGTCGCGTCGAGATCCACGAGATGCGCATGGACGCCGGCATCATGCGCATGCGCGAACTGGCCCAGGGCCTGGCGCTGCCGCCTGGCGGGCAGGTGGACCTCAAGCCCGGCGGCTACCATCTGATGCTGATGGATCTCAGGGCGCCGCTGCGCGAGGGCGCGGCCGTTCCGGTGACGCTGGTCTTCGAGCGTGCCGGCAGGATCGACGTCGAATTCCAGGTCGCGCCGGCTGCCGCGAGGCAGCCCGGCCATGGCGGCCACGGGCATGGTCATGGCGCTCCGGTGCCGGCGATGCCCGCGCATCGTCATTAGGGGCGCTGCGGCGATGGCATGGCTGCGGCTCCTGCGTTACGGCGCCTGGGCGCTCGTGGCGCTGTTCGGGCTCTTCGCCGGCGCGGCGACGCTTGGCTGGTTCGTGATCGATGGTCCGGCCGGGCGCCGCGGTGGCCCGCCCGCGGCGGCGATGCCGGCCATCGGCGGACCCTTCGCGCTGCGCGACACCTCCGGCGCGCGCGTCGACGACCGGGCGCTGCGTGGCCGGCCGAGCCTGCTGTTCTTCGGCTTCACCCACTGCCCCGATGTCTGTCCGACCGCCCTTGCGGAGATCGCCGCCTGGCTGGCGGCGCTGGGACCGGATGGCGACCGGCTGCAGGTTTTCTTCGTCACGGTCGATCCGGAACGCGACGGGCCCGAGGAACTGGCGGCCTATGCCGGAATGTTCGATCCCCGCATCCGGCCGCTGCGCGGCAGCGAGGCGGAGCTCGCGGAGATGGCGCGCGCTTGGCGCGTGTTCTACCGGCGCGTGCCGCTCGCCGGCGGCGGTTACACGATGGACCACACGGCGACCCTCTATCTGGTCGGTGCCGATGGCCGCTTCGCGGGCACGATCGACCCGCAGGAGACACCCGATGTCGCGCTCGCCAAGCTGCGCCGTCTGATCGCGGTGAACCCATCCGGGGTCTGATCCCGGCAGGGACGGGACCGCGGGGGGAGCTCAGGCCTTCAGGCGCTCCATCGCCCCGACCAGGGCCGCACGGATCCCCGGCTCCATCGCCGAGTGGCCGGCATCGGGAACGATGATGTAGTTGGCCTCCGGCCATGCCCGGGCCAGATCGTCGGCGGACATGATCGGGCAGACCATGTCGTAGCGCCCCTGGACGATGGTCGCCGGGATCGCCCGGATCCGATCGATCCGCGCCAGCAATTCGCCCTCGGCCAGGAAGCAGCGATTGACGAAGTAATGCGCCTCGATGCGGGCGAGGCCCAGCGCCTTCTGGTCCTCGGCGAAGCTGGCGAGGATGTCGGGGCTGGGCAGCAGCGTCGAGCATGCGCCCTCGTAGATGCTCCAGGCGCGCGCCGCGGGCATATGGACGCGCGGGTCGGGATCGACCAGCCGCCGATGATAGCTGGCCAGAAGGTCGTCGCGCTCCGCCGGCGGCAGGAAGCCGGCGAAGGCGCGCCATGCCTCCGGAAAGACGTGGCGCATCCCGTGCAGGAACCAGTCGAGTTCGCCCTGCCGGCTCATGAAGATCCCACGCAGCACCAGGGCGGCGACCCGAGCGGGATGCGCCTCGGCGTAGGCCAGGGCCAGCGTCGATCCCCACGAGCCGCCGAAGACGATCCAGCGATCGATGCCGCGCGCGCGGCGCAGCGCCTCGATGTCGGCGATCAGATGCTGGGTCGTGTTGGCGGCGAGTTCGCCATGCGGCTGCGAGCGTCCGGCGCCGCGCTGGTCGAAGACGACGATGCGGAACACGGCCGGATCGAAGAAGCGCCGATGCGCGGGCGACGCGCCCGCGCCGGGCCCGCCATGCAGGAATACGACCGGCCGTCCGCCGGGATTCCCCGATTCCTCCCAGTAGAGACGGTGCGTCGCGTCGACCGCGAGCATCCCGCTGGCATGGGGCTCGATGGGCGGATAGATGTCGGCGCGGCGGCCAGGATCGGTGGGCGGCATCAGCGGGGGATGTTCTCCCCCGCGCCGGAACGGGTCAACCCCGCCGCGGTGCGCCGGCCCCGTGCGCGGCGCAGGCGAGGCTTGACCGCACCGCTTGGCAGGCCAAGCTATGTCGTATGACCCGCGCCTTCGCATTGCTGATCGCATTCCTGCTCGGCGCCGCGCCGCTCGCCGGCTGCACCTCCAATCCGGCCACCGGCGCGACGAGCTTCACGGGCTTCATGTCCCGGGACGACGAGTTGCGGCTGGGGCGCCAGGAGCATCCGAAGATCGTCGCCCAGTTCGGCGGCGAGTATGCCGATCCTGCCGTGCGCGACTATGTCGCGCGCGTCGGCGGATCGCTGGCTGCGCGGTCGGAGATGCCGGAGCTGGACTGGCGCTTCACGGTCCTGAACTCCGACATCGTCAATGCCTTCGCCCTGCCCGGCGGCTTCGTCTACGTGACGCGCGGCCTGCTCGCCCTCGCCTCGTCGGAGGCCGAACTGGCCGGTGTGCTTGGCCACGAAATCGGCCATGTGACCGCGCGCCATGCGGCGCAGCGCTACAGCACCGGCGTCCTGGCGCAGGCCGGCACCGTGGCCGCGACCATCCTGGGCGGGGTGCTGCTGGGCGATGCGGGCGCGCGGCTGGCGCAGACCACGGTCGGCGGCGGCGCGCAGCTGGCGCTGGCCGGCTACAGCCGGGAGCAGGAATTCGAGGCCGACGAACTCGGCATCCGCTATCTCGGGCGGGCGAGCTACGATCCTGGCGCGATGGCGCGTTTTCTCGAGAAGCTGCAGCTAGAAACCGCGCTGCAGGCCGAGCTGGCCGGTCGGCCGGGCGCCGCGGACGAGTTCAGCCTGCTGCAGAGCCATCCGCGGACGCCCGACCGGGTCCGGCAGGCGATCCGAGAAGCCGGCGAGGCGGGCCGCCCCGCCGATCCGCGCGTGCTGCGCGAGGAGTATCTGCGCGCGATCGACGGGCTGAGCTGGGGCGGGGATGCGCGCAACGGCTTCGTCAAGAACGCCGTCTTCGCGCATCCGGAACTGCGTTTCCGGTTCGAGGTGCCGCGCGGTTTCCGGATCGTCAACGGCGACAGCGCGGTGGTGGCGGTGGGGCCCGACCGGGTCCAGATCGTCTTCGACCGCGACGCGCGCGCCCCGCGCGGCCAGATGGCCGCCTATCTGCGTCAGATCGGCGCCGAAGCCGTCGAGGACACCAGCGCCGGCGGGCTGCCGGCGGCGACCGGCATCGGCCGGATCCGCGACCGTGCCGGCCAGGTTCAGGACCTGAGGATCTTCCTGATCGCCGGAGATCAAGCGGTCTGGCGTTTCCGGTTCCTGTCGCCGCCATCGGCGACGCCGCGGCATGCGGAGGCGCTGCGACAGACGGCCTTCTCGTTCCGCCAGCTGGATGCCGCCACGGCTGCCTCGTTGCGGCCCCATCGCATCGCGTTGGTCCGCGCGGCCCGCGACGACAGCGCCGAGACCCTGGCGCGCCGGATGGCGGTCCAAGATGCAGCGCTTCGCCGGTTCCAGGTCATGAACGGGCTCAGGCCGGGCGAAGCGCTCGTGCCGGGTCAGACCTACAAGATCATCGCCGAACGCCGGCGCCGCGGCCGGGGCGACGCGCCGGTCACATCGCCACGAAGACTTCGCGCTCGTCGCCCGCCAGGCGCTCAAGCGCCGCCTTGAGCTTGCCCATCGCGCGCGCTTCGAGCTGGCGGACGCGTTCCTTGCTGACGCCCAGTTCGCGACCGAGTTCCTCCAGCGTCACGCCCTCTTCCCGAAGCCGCCGCTCGGAGATGATGGTGCGCTCGCGCGGGCTGAGCGAGCCCAGAGCCTCGGACAGCCATTTCAGGCGAAGCCGGCGGTCATGGGCCTCCATGGTGGTGGTCTCCGGACCGGGACGGTCGTCGACGAGGAAGTCCTGAACCTCGACGTCCTGGTCCTCGCCGACCCCGGCGTTCAGCGACTGATCGCTCGCGGCAAGGCGGCCTTCCATCTCGGCGACGTCCTTGACCGACACGCCGAGCTCGGTGGCGATGCGCTGGCGCTGCTCGACGGAAAGCTGGGCCGGTCCCGCGCCATTGTCGATCCGCGCCCGCAGGCGGCGCAGATTGAAGAACAGCGACTTGTGCGCCGCGGTCGTGCCGGTGCGCACGATCGACCAGTTGCGCAGGATGTAGTCTTGCATCTGCGAACGGATCCACCACGCGGCATAGGTCGAGAAGCGGACTTCCCGCTCCGGTTCGAACCGGGCAGCGGCGTGCATCAGCCCCAGATTGCCTTCCTGGATCAGGTCGCCGAAAGGCAGGCCGTAATGGCGGAAGCGAGTGGCCGTGGCGATGACCAGTCGCGTGTAGGCATTGATCAATTCGTGCAGCGCGGTCTGATCGCCCGTCTCGCGCCAGCTCTTGGCCAGTTCGAATTCGCGTTCCCGGGTCAGCAGGGCGCGTTTCATGGCGCCCCGCACGAAGGTCAGGGTCGCTCCGTGAACGACGTCGTCGGCATGCGCCATGTCTCGACCCCCGCTGACTGTGCTGACTGCTACGGGGCTTTTACGTGCTCGGGCGCCGGTTGGATCACCCGGGGGCGGGGCTGTCGATGCGATCGAGGACGGCGCCGTCGGCGGAGAGGCACAACGCCGCCAGTGGGCCGCCGAAGCCGCAGCCCGCATCGACGGTCAGGGCGTACGGGGTCATGGCGACCCCGCCATGGGCCGGGTCATAGCCGCGCACCACCCGGCGGTACCCGCCATAGGGCTCCGCCCAGGTGCCGAAGCCGGGCCCGCCCCACCAGAAGCGGTCGCCCTGGGTCGAAAGCGGGCGCGAGACGTCGAGTCCGGCGCTCACGAAGAGCAGCCGTGATTCGGCATCGAACGCCGCCCGGCGGAGGGCCGAAAGCAGTTCCCGATGTCCTGGCCTGGCGGCGATGGCGGTCCGGATCCGGGCTGTCCAGCGCGAGAGCGACAATGTGCCGTCGCGCGCCGCGGCCATGCCCTGGGCGGCATCGACGCCGTAGGCGGCGAGCGTTGCGCCCATGCCCTGGGCCAGCATCCAGTCCAGGACCTCCCGCGGATTGACCGCGAATTGCAGTTGCTGGACCTTCTGCCACATCTCTTCCTGCGCGCCGCGCAGGAAGACGACGTCGGCGGCGAAGATCCCGGGCAGCGCCATGACGCGCCGCCGGAAATCGAGCAGTTCTGCGATCGTCGCGGCGGAGTTCGGACCGCGCCCGAGATAATTCCCCAGATAGATCAGACGATCGCCGGGCGGCTCGAACCGCTCGGCCAGCACGTCGTGCAGCCCGATCAAACGGTCGCTCTCGCCATGGATCGCGCCCACCGCCCAGATCCGGCGTGCCCGCTTGAGAATCGCGAATTTCTGCGGTTCGGCCATGCGGGCGGCCGGGACAGCCGGGTGACGGATGCGGCGGTCAGGCCGCTTTCAGCATCGTCTCCAGGCGTTGCACGGCGATGTCCTCGGCGATCTTCTCGACGGCCGCGAATTCGCGCGCCAGACGGTCCAATGCGGCCTGGTACATCTGACGCTCGCTGAACGACTGATCGGGCTGGCCCGCATTCCGGTGCAGGTCGCGCACGACCTCGGCGATCTGGCGCGGATCGCCGCTGTTGATCTTCGCCTCGTATTCCTGGGCCCGCCGCGACCACATGGTCCGCTTGACCCGCGACCGCCCCTTGAGGGTCATCAGGGCGTTCTGCATTTCCTTGCGCGTCGACAGACGCCGGAGGCCCGACGAACGCGTCTTGGCGACCGGCACGCGCAGCGTCATCCGGTCCTTTTCGAACTGGATGACGAGCAGGGCCAGGCGCTGTCCAGCGATCTCCTGGGTCTCGATCCCCGTCACCTTGCCGACGCCGTGGGTTGGGTAGACGACGTGGTCTTCGACTTCGAACCCGATATCCATGATGTCCTTCGCAGGTTTGCGCATCGAAACCGGCATTCCGTAGCTTCTCCCGCAATGACGACGCACCCCTCCAGCCCGCAGAGCGGGGAGGGGCGGCCGTCGCCGCGACGCTCGCCGCCGGTCGCACATGCGACCGTCCACGGAGGCCTTCGAGGGCTCGGAGATGAGCAACGGGCAAACCCCGTCACTAGCCGAGTGCATAGCACGGATCCGGCCGGAAATAAACTCCGGCGCGCCAACCGGCCTTGTGTCCCGTCAGCGCTTCGCGGGATCCGAGGAGAAATGGTTGGCGAATTTGTCCGGTACGCCCTTCCACTGGTCGGCATCGTCCGGCGCCGTTCCCTTGCGTGTGATATTGGGCCAGGATTCGGCGTAATCCTTGTTCATATTCAGCCACTTGTCGGCGCCGGGATCGGTGTCCGGAACGATCGCTTCGGCCGGGCATTCCGGTTCGCAGACGCCGCAATCGATGCACTCGTCGGGCTTGATGACCAGCATGTTGGCGCCCTCGTAGAAGCAATCGACGGGGCAGACCTCGACGCAGTCCATGTATTTGCACTTGATGCAGGCTTCGGTGACGACATAGGTCATGGCGCGGGCTCGCTGGCGGGCATGGCGGCAGAACTCGAAGGGCGGGGGCGTAGCATGCGGTTCCCAGCCACCGCAACCCCTCACCCCGGATGGGTTCGCGCCCGGGCACGTGCCCGGGCACGGCGCTCGGCGAGGGTGATGTTCAGCGCCTCGACCGCCACCGAGAACGCCATCGCGGCGTAGAGGTACCCCTTGGGAATATGGAAGCGCATTCCCTCGGCGACCAGCGCGACCCCGATCAGCATGACGAAGGCCAGCGCCAGCATCTTGATGCTCGGATGGGCATGGATGAAGCGCACGATCGGCCCCGAGGCGATCAGCATGATGATCACCGCGATGATCACGGCCGCCGCCATGACCCAGAGATCGTTCGCCATGCCGACGGCGGTGATCACGGAATCGAACGAGAAGACGATGTCCAGAAGCACGATCTGGGTTATCGCGCTGCGGAAGGAGCCGACCCGGCGGGGCGTGTCCTCGCTGTCCGACGCTTCCTCAAGCGAGTCGTGGATCTCGCGCGTCGCCTTGACGATCAGGAACAGCCCGCCCGCCAGCATGATCAGGTCGCGACCGGAGACCGGCAGGTCGAAGACATGGAACAGCGGCTTCGTCAGGCTGGCGATCCAGGCCAGGGAGAACAGCAGCAACAGCCGCGTGATCAGGGCGAGCGCGAGCCCGATCACCCTTGCGCGGTCCCGCTGATGTGCGGGCAGGGCGTTCGAGATGATCGCGATGATCACGATATTGTCGATGCCAAGGACGATCTCCAGCGCCGACAGCGTGAACAGGCTGAGCATGGAGTCGGTGGTGATGACGATGTCGAACATCGGGGGCGGCTCGCTGTCAGGACTCGAGGTCGGGGCGGCCTGCCCCCGGTCGCGGCGTGGGGGACAAGTCGTCATAGAGTTCGCGTGCCGCGCCGGGCGGGCCACGACGGTCGGCCAGGGCGCGGATGCGCACCACCCGGATATTGGACCCGAGCGCGAAGGTCAACACATCGCCGGGCCGGATCGCATGATGCGGCTTGATGACGGGATTGCCGTTGATCCGGACGCCGGTCCCGGCGCAGAACCGCGTGGCTAGCGCGCGCGACTTGAAGAAGCGCGCGCACCACAGCCATTTGTCGAGCCGAATCGCCGCGACGGGCGCGTTCATCGCCCGATCAGCCGGGCAAGGCCCGCGAAGGGCGACGCGGCGTCCACGGGCGTCTCGCGCCGCAGCTCCGCATGGTGCTGCCGGCGCGCGCGCGGCGGCAGCGCCAGAAGGCGCAGTTCCCCGTCGACGCGAAGCCTGAGACCCAGCGCCCGGAGCACGTCTTCCATTTCCGCCACCGGTGCGCCGATCAGCGACGCCCAGGCGGGATCGACCGCGAAGGCGCCCCCCCTCCCCCGGCGATAGGCCTCGCGGCCCAGTTTCTCGAGCCGGTCGGCGCGCACGAAGCGCGGCCCTGCCGGCAGGCAGAACAGGGCCGCCATGGCGTCGGCGGCCGGGCCGTCCATCCCCGTGCGCGAATAGGACAGGGCGGGGGCGGGAACCGGCTGCGTCAGGTCCGCGCCCGCGAAGATCCGCCGCAGCACGACCCGCAGCGGCATCGAACGATGCGCCTTGAGCGCCGGCATGAACACGGCATGCTCGCCGATCGCGACGCCGAGCCCGGTCAGCGCGGCGCGGTCGGCGGGCGTGAGCGCCGCGACCAGCGCCGCGACGCGCCGCCGCGCGATCGCGCCCAGGGCGCCGAGCAATTCGTAGGCGAGCCCGCTCGCCGGTCCGGTCAGCGCCGCCGCGCGCAGCGTGAAGAGCGGCGCCAGCATCGCCGCCAGATGGGCGTCGAGCCAGGCCGCCAGGCGGCGCCGGATCGCCTCGCGATGCGGTCCTTCGAGCAGGTCGCTGGGCAGTATCTCGACCCGCGGGGCCAGCCATTCCGGGCCGGGCGCCAGCCGCGCGATCGGTGCGTCTTCCCAGACCAGATCGCCGGCCGGGGACAGCGCGATGTCCGCGTCCCCCGCCTGCACCAGTCGCCGCACGCGCACCCCGATGTCCTGGCGCAGCGCCCGGTTGGCGGCGGCCAGCATGGCCCGGGTTCCTTCGCCCTCGCCGCCGGCGCCGACGAAGGCGAAGCCGGCGAGGCTGCCGATCGACTCGCCTTCGACGACCACGTCGCCGGCCCGGGTCACGCCGGCGAGCAGCTCGCCGCCCGCGGCGCGCCGCCGCGCCACCGCCGCCGCCCGACGGTCGACGAAACGCTGGGTCAGCCGGGCGTGCAGCGCGTCGGAGAGCTTGTCCTCGATCGCCCGGGTCCGCGCCTGCCATTCGGGTGGATCGGCGAGCCAATCC
>JBIKLI010000118.1:0-11841 GCA_044359885.1 Alphaproteobacteria bacterium
GAACATGTTGAGGCCCTTGCGCGCGTCGAGCAGCGCGATGTCCTGCGGCGTCGAGACGATCACGGCGCCGGCGAGCGGGACGCGCTGCGCCATCGTCAGCTGGGCGTCGCCTGTGCCCGGCGGCATATCGACGACCAGGACGTCGAGTTCGCCCCAGGCCACGTCGCGCAGCATCTGCTCGAGCGCGCTCATGACCATCGGTCCGCGCCAGATCATCGGCGTGTCCTCGGCCACCAGGAAGCCCATCGACATCACCTTGACGCCGTAGTTCTGCATCGGGGTCAGGGTCTTGCCGTCCGGCGACCCCGGTCGTCCGGAGATCCCCATCATCCGCGGCTGCGACGGTCCGTAGATGTCGGCGTCGAGGATCCCGATGCGCAGCCCCTTGGCTGCCAGCGCCAGGGCGAGGTTGGTCGCGGTGGTCGACTTCCCGACCCCGCCCTTGCCGGACGCGACGGCGACGATGTGGCGGACACCCGGCACCAGTTGCTTGCCGCCCGGGCTGTTGGGGCCGCCCGCGGGTCCGGTTCCGGCGGCGCGCGGCGCCGCCGGTGCAGGGCCGGGGCCGCTCGCGCCACGTTCGGCGGTGAGCACGACGCTGGCAGACAGGACGCCAGGCAGGGCCGCCACGGCCATTTCCGCGGCCTTGCGCAACGGCTCCAGATGCGGACCGCGCCTGGCTTCGACCTCGAGCGAGAAGGCGACATGGCCATCGCGAAGGGCGAGGCCTTTCACCATTCCGAGAGAGACGATGTCCTGACGCCGGTCCGGATCCAGGATCCGCCCGAGGGCGCCCAGCACATCGGCTTCGGTCGGCTGTCGCGCCATGGATCGTTTCCTTTTCGCTTGAATTCGCCGCCGCTTGGCCAATATCTCCGGCCGGAGCGGTCGTCGGCGGCATCGTCGCCGGCGCCGCGAGATATAAGATCCGCAGCATGGCGCGCCAAGCGCCGATCCCGGCTGCGCAACCAACGGCGTCGCATCCAGTCCATCGGGGCGTGCCAGTCTATTCGGAGGCGAGACATGCCCTGGTCGCAAGGTGGTGGTCCCTGGGGGGGATCGGGTGGTGGCGGCGGCGGAGGCAAAAGCCCCTGGGGCAGGCCGCCATCGGGCGGCGGCGGCGGCGGTGGCGGCGGCGGCGGTGGGGGAGGCGGCGGTGGGCCGTTCGGCGGCGGACAGCCGCCCAACATCGAGGATCTGATCCGCCGTTCCCAGGACCGTATCCGCAACGTGCTGCCGGGCGGCGGTTTCGGCGGGATCCGTGGGATCGCGGCGCTGGTGGGGCTGGCCGCCATCGTCTGGATCGGCAGCGGCCTCTACATCGTCCAGCCCAACGAAGTCGGCATCGTCCTTCGGTTCGGTCAGGCCGTCAGGCTCGACGGGCCGGGGTGGAACTATCACCTGCCCCGTCCGATCGAGGCGGTGATCAAGCCGTCGGTGACCGCCGTCAACTCGATGGATATCGGGTTCCGGTCGGCGGGCGAGGCGCGCGGCCGGGCCGTGACGCGGCCCGAAGAGGGCCAGATGCTGACCGGCGACGAGAACATCCTCGACATCCAGTACACGGTGTTCTGGCGGATCAAGAACGCGCGCGACTTCGTCTTCAACATCTTCGCGCCCGAGGGGACGGTGCGTGCCGCCGCCGAAAGCGCGATGCGCGAGGTCGTCGGCAACATGCGCGCGCAGGAAGCGCTGGCCCAGGGCCGTATCGCGATCGAGAGCAACACCCAGAGGCTGCTCCAGGAGATTCTCGACGAATACAAGGCCGGGATCGAGATCACCCAGGTCCAGCTGCGCGGCGTGGAACCGCCGGCGCAGGTCATCGACGCCTTCCGCGACGTGCAGCGCGCCCAGGCCGATCGCGAGCGTCTGCGCAACGAGGCGGAGTCCTATCGCAACCAGATCGTGCCGGAGGCGCGCGGCCAGGCCCAGCGCATCGTGCAGGAGGCCGAGGCGTATCGCCAGCAGGTGCTGGCCCAGGCGCAGGGCGAGGCGCAGCGCTTCACGTCGCTGTACGAGGCCTACAGGCTGGCGCCCGAAGTCACCAAGCGGCGCCTCTATCTCGAGACGATGGAAGAAATGCTTGCCAAGACCAACAAGGTGATCATCGATCAGTCCGGCGGCCAGTCGGGCGTCGTGCCGTTCCTGCCGCTGCAGGACATGATGCGGCGTCCGGCCACTCAGCCCGGGCAATCCGGCCAGCCCACGGGAGCGCGCCCATGAAGACCGGTATCGCGACGATCGCCCTCGCCGCCGTCGGCGCCATGGCGGCGATCCTCTACACCAGCCTCTTCGTCGTCGACCAGCGCAAGCAGGCGCTGGTGATCGAGTTCGGCAACCCGCAACGGATCATCCAGCAGGCCGGCCTGCACTGGAAGAAGCCCTGGCAGAACGTCATGTTCTTCGACAAGCGTCTGCTGGATTTCGATGCGGACGCCCAGGAGGTGACGCTGGGCGACCAGCGCCGCATGGTCGTCGACGCCTATGTCCGCTACCACATCGTCGATCCGCTGGAATTCTTCAAGACGGTCCAGACCGAAACGGCCTTCCGGCAGCGCCTCGGCGCGGTGGTGAACTCGACGCTGCGCAACGCGCTGGGACAGGTGCCGTTCGCGGCGCTGCTTTCCGACCGCCGCGCCGCGATCATGCGCGGCGTGCGCGACCAGGTCGCTCGCGAATCGCAGCAATTCGGAGTGCGCGTGGAAGATGTCCGCTTCATGCGGGCCGATCTCCACCCCGACAACAGCCCGGCGATCTTCCGCCGCATGCAGACCGAGCGTGAGCGGGAAGCGCGCGAGGCCCGGGCGCAGGGGTCCGAGCAGGCGCAGCGCATCCGCGCCGAGGCCGAGCGCGAGAAGACGATCCTGCTCGCCGATGCCCAGCGTCAGTCCCAGATCCTCCGTGGTCAGGGCGACGCGGAAGCGACCCGGGTCTACGCCGAAGCCTTCGGGCGCGATCCGGCCTTCTACGATTTCTGGCGGTCGCTGGAGGCGCAGCGCAAGGCGCTCGGCGAGGGGACGACCCTGCTGCTGTCGCCGGACGGGGATTTCTTCAGGTTCTTCCGCGATATGGAAGGGCGCGCGCCAACCCGGCCCTGATCCGGGTGGCGCAAAGCGAGGGGAAGCGGGGTCCACATGGGTTCGATGTTCCGGGCCATATTGGCCAGCGCCGTCGTTGCGGCGATCGGCATCTCGTCCGGGATTGGCGTCGCCCAGTCCCGGCTTAACGCGCCGGGGGCGCCGGCGGCGGGCTTTGCCGATCTGGCCGAGCGGCTGCTGCCTTCGGTGGTCAACATCTCGACGACGCAGGTCGTGCGCCAGGACCGGACGCCCGGCCAGCGCCGGCCCGAGACCCCGCAATTCCCGCCGGGTTCGCCTTTCGAGGAATTCTTCCGCGAGTTCTTCGAGCGCGGCGGTCGTGGCGGCCAGGATCAGGCGCCGCGTCGTGCCCAGTCGCTCGGGTCCGGCTTCATCGTCGACCCGTCGGGCATCGTGGTGACCAACAACCACGTGATCGCCGAAGCCGACGAGATCAAGGTGACGCTGCACGACAACACCGAATTGCCTGCCAAGCTTCTCGGCCGCGATGCGAAGACCGACCTGGCCGTGCTTCAGGTCTCCA
This sequence comes from Alphaproteobacteria bacterium, assembly GCA_044359885.1. Taxonomy (GTDB): domain Bacteria; phylum Pseudomonadota; class Alphaproteobacteria; order CACIAM-22H2; family CACIAM-22H2; genus CAIOSQ01. Next base: position 3,622 of record JBIKLI010000118.1, read on the forward strand.
GCACGCGGCCGCTGCCGGCGCTCAGCTTCGGGAACTCCGACCACATGCGGATCGGCGACTGGGTTCTGGCGATCGGCAATCCCTTCGGCCTGGGCGGCACGGTCACGGCCGGCATCCTTTCGGCGCGGGCCCGGGACATCAACACCGGGCCCTACGACGATTTCCTGCAGACCGATGCAGCCATCAACCGCGGCAATTCCGGTGGGCCGCTGTTCAACATGTCCGGCGAAGTGGTCGGCATCAATACGGCGATCTACTCGCCGACCGGCGGCTCGATCGGCATCGGCTTCGCCGTTCCGTCCTCGCTGGCCGCACCGATCGTCGCACAGTTGCGCGAGTTCGGCCGCACGAGGCGTGGCTGGCTGGGCGTCAACATCCAGACCGTCACCGACGAAATCGCCGAAAGCATCGGGCTGTCGCGCGCGCGCGGCGCGCTGGTGGCGCGCGTCACCGAAAAGGGCCCGGCGGAGACGGCCGGCATCCAGTCCGGCGACGTGATCCTGCGTTTCGACGGCAAGGACGTGACCGACATGCGACGGTTGCCGCGGATCGTGGCCGAGACCGCCGTCGGCAAGGCGGTGAAGGTCGAGGTCTGGCGACGCAACCAGACCATCGTGCTCGACGCGATGCTGGGCGAACTCGAGGAGAACGAACAGCAGGCATCCGCCCCGCAGCGACCGCGCCAGCAGCCGGCGGCCCCGGCCACGGTCGGCGCGCTCGGCATGCAGCTGAGCGTCATGACCCCCGAATTGCGCGAGCGCTTCCAGATCCCGGCGGCCTCCAAGGGCGTGGTCGTGACCAAGGTCGATGACGGCTCCACGGCGGGGGAACGCGGATTGCGGGTCGGCGACGTGATCGTCGAGGTCGCGCAGCAGGAGGTCACCCAGCCGGCGCAGGTGCTGGAGAAGGTGCAGGAGGCGCGTCGCGCGAACCGGCGCAGCGTCCTCATCATGGTCGAGCGCTCGGGCGAGCAGCGTTTCGTCGGATTGCCGGTCGAGCCGCGCGGCTGAGACCGTCGCCGGCGCGCCGGGGAGGGCGCGCGACATGGCCCTGCTCACGCGCCGCGAGGCGGTCTCCGGCGTTGCCGCGCTGGCTGCAGCCGGTGCCGCCGCGGCGGCGGAACCGGTGCGCATCGGGCTGCTGCTCGACATGACGGGCCCGCTGGCCCTCACCTCGGAGGACATCGCCTCCGGCTTCGCCCTGGCGCTGGATGCCGCCGGCCGCGAAGCGGGGGGACGCCCGCTGAAGATCGTGCTGGAGGACAGCGCCGGCAATCCGGCCCGGGCGGCCGAACGCTTTGCCAAGCTCGTGCAGGGCGAGGGGGTGGATATCGTCGTCGGCCCGACCGGGTCGCCCGAGGCGCTCGTCTTGCGTGACCTTGCCCATGCCCAGGGGGTGCCCCTGGTGATTCCGAACGCCGGTGCCACCGCGCTGACGGGCGAGAAATGCAGCCCGTTCGTGCTGCGTGTCTCCTATTCGCACGAGCAGGTCGTCGCGCCGCTGGCCACGTGGATGGTGCGGAACGGCATCGCGCGGAGCGCCTATCTGCTCGCCGCGGAGGGCATCGCCGGACGGGATCACGCCGTGGCCTTCCGCAAGGCCTTCGCTGCCGCCGGCGGCACCGTCGCGGGCGAGGAATTCGTGCCCGCGACGGCCCAGGACTTCGCGCCTTATCTGGCCAAGGTGCGGCTTCGACCGACGGACGCGATCTTCGCTTCGTTCTTCGGCCTCGCGGCGGAGCGCTTCCTCGATGGCATCGACGTCTTCGGGCTGCGCTCGGCGCGGCTGTGCGGACCCGGCTGGCTGGTGTCGACGCTCGACATGGCGCGGATCGGCGCACGGGCAGCCGGCATCATCGGCGCCACGGCCTATCTGCCGGAACTCGACCTGGATGCGAACCGCGACTTCGTCGCCGCATTCGCGCGCCGGCATGGCCGGCCACCGAGCGAATTCGCGGCCCAGGGCTTCGATGCGGCGCGCCTGCTGCTCGCGGGCCTCGAGGCGCTCGAAGGAAACGTCGCCAATCGTCGGGCGACCGCGGCGATCCTCGCGCGCACCGGCTTCGAAGGTGCGCGCGGTCGTCTGGCGCTCGATCCGCGCACGAACAACGTCGTGCAGGACATCCACATCTTCGAGACAAGGCGGCGGCAGGGCGGCGAGGGCATCGGGTTCGAGATCCTGGCGCGGATCCCGGATGTTCGGGCGGAGCCCGAGGCCTGCCAGATGGGCTGAGCCTCAGCTCTCGCCGGTCCGTCGCCGCGGCCGGCGCCGCTTCGCTGCCGATGAATCGTCCGGTTCGCCCCAGCGGCGGACCAGGCCTGCCTCGAGACCGAAGAGATCGAGACAACGCCCGACCGAATGGTCCACGATGTCGTCGATGCTGGCCGGTTCCCCGTAGAAGGCCGGGACGGGCGGCGCGACGATCGCACCCGCCTCGGTGACGGCGGCCATCGCGCGGATATGGCCCAGATGAAGCGGGGTTTCGCGCACCATCAGCACCAGCCGCCGCCGCTCCTTGAGCACCACGTCGGCGGCACGGGCGAGCAGTCCGGTCGACTGGCCATAGGCGATCTCGGAGAGGCTGCGGATCGAGCAGGGCGCCACCAGCATCCCGATGGTGCGGAAGGATCCCGACGCGATCGAGGCGCCGACATCGGTCGGCTTGTGGACATGGGTCGCGAGGGCGTGCACCTCGCGCAGTTTCAAGGTCGTCTCGTAGGCGAGGGTCAGTTCGGCTGACTGCGTCATCACCAGATGGGTCTCGATACCGGTCCGCTGCAGCGCCTGAAGCGCCCGGATCCCGTAGATCACCCCCGAGGCGCCTGAGATTCCGATGACGATCCGGGAGGGCGGGCCCATGCGTGAAGGTCCTTGGCAATGGCGCATCCGGGCATGTCCCGGACCATGGAAGCGGAGTCGCCGTTCATCTTCTGTTAAGCTATCCTACCTAAACTCAAGGCCGTCCTGTCCAGGAGTCGCCATGCTGATCGCCGCAGTCCTTCGCCCATCCGAGGAATATCCCGCGGATCGGCGCGCACATCGCCGGCAGTCCGTCAATCTAGGGGCGAATTTCGGTTTCGATGGCATACCCGAACCCGTCTCATGCATCCTTGTGGATGTCTCCGCCGGTGGTGCGCAGATCATGGGCCGTCTTCCCGAGGGCGTCCTCGAGGCCAAGCTGGAGATCTCGGGTTTCGATCCGTTGCCCTGCCGCGTGATCTGGCGAACGGAAACGAAGTTCGGGGTCCGCTTTCTCAACGACCCCAAGGACATCGCGTCGCGTCTGTCGAAGATCATGTCGGGGAAGTGAAGTCCGGCGCCGGGTCCGGAACGGCGAATTCGTCCCGCCGGTAGCCCTGCAGGAACAGCAGTGCGGTAAGGTCGCCATGGGCGATCGAGACGCGCGCGGCCTTGGCGACCATCGGCTTGGCGCGGAACGCCACGCCCAGTCCGGCCAGCGCCAGCATTTCGAGATCGTTTGCGCCGTCGCCGGTGGCGATGGTGTCGTGCAGGTCGAGACCCTGCCGGTTCGCAAGCCGGCCCAGCGCCGCCGCCTTGGCCGCGGCGTCGAGGATCGGTTCGCGCACCGTCCCCGCGAGCCCGGCGTCGTCCATAAGCAACTCGTTCGCCTCGTCGTGGTCGGCACCGAGCGCGTGGCGGACACGGCGCGTGAACACCGTGAACCCTCCGGAGACGATCGCCGTGTAGGCCCCGTGCCGGCGCATCGTCGCGATCAGCACGGCGGCGCCCGGCATCGCCTCGATCCGGCGCGCGGCCGCGTCGAGCAGGCTTGCCGGGCGGCCCGCGAACAGGCCGACGCGCGCCCGAAGCGATCCACGGAAGTCGATCTCTCCGTTCATCGCCCGTGCCGTGACGGCTGCGACCTGGGGGCCGATCCCGGTCATGGACGCCAACTCGTCGAGCATCTCGTTGCGGATCAGCGTCGACTCCATGTCGGCGACCAGCAGACGCTTGCGACGGCCGGCGGCCGCGACCAGGTTGACGTCGATGCGGCGAGCCGTCAGGACGGCGCGCGCCGCAACTAGGATCTGCTCCGGGGCCGGGCCACGCGCGAGCGGGATGTCGCAGGCTTCGCCGGGCGAGAGCCAGGCCGGCGGCCCGAGGCCACCGATCCCCGCGAGCGCACGAAGGTCGTCGTCGCCGAGCTCGCCGGCGGGCGCGATCAGGGAAAGGACGAAGCTCATGACCATCGGGGGTCTACGCGAGAACGTCGCCGGGCGCCAGGACCGGCTGGCGGCCACGGCGCAGCGGCTGCCCGCGATCCTGATCGGGGGGCCGACCGCCGCGGGCAAGTCCGCCCTGGCGCTGGCCCTGGCTCGGGAATTCGACGGCGTGATCGTCAACGCCGATTCCATGCAGCTCTATCGCGAGTTGCGGATCCTGTCGGCGCGGCCGGGCGCCGCCGACGAAGCCGCGGCACCGCACCGCCTCTACGGGATCCTTCCGGCGCAGACCCGCGGCTCGGCGGGCGCGTGGCGCGTGCTGGCGATGGCCGAACTCGACGCGGCCTGGAGCCAGGGGCGACGTCCGATCGTCGTCGGCGGCACCGGGCTCTATCTGCGCGTCCTCGAAGCCGGGATCGCTCCGGTCCCGGCGATCCCCGAGGCGGTGCGGGTGGCGTTGCGCCAGGTGCATGCCGAACTCGGCGACCGCGGTCTCCACGCCCGGCTGGCGGCGCGCGATCCGGCGGCGGCGGCGCGGCTCGCCGTGGCCGACACGCATCGCGTGCTGCGCGCGCTCGAGGTGATCGAGACCACCGGGCGCAGCCTTGCCGATTTCCAGGCGGCCCAGCCGCCGCCACCCGGGCTGCCTTGCCTGCGCATCCTGTTGTCGCCGCCGCGCGACGTGCTGGCGGCGCGGATCGACCGGCGCTGCGACGCGATGCTCGCCGCGGGCGCGCTGGACGAGGTCGCCGGCCTGCTTGCCGCAGCGCCCGATCCGGATCTGCCGGCCCGCAAGGCCGTGGGTGTGCCCGAGCTTGCCGCCCTGCTGGCGGGCGAGATCGACGGCGCCGTGGCGCTTGCCCTCTTCCAGCGGGCCACAAGGCGGTACGCAAAAAGGCAGATGACCTGGTTCCGCCACCAGTTTGCCGCCGACCTTGTCGTCGACGCGCAATTTTCGGAAAGCCTTGCGGACAAAATCTTTCAGTTTATTAGAAACTCGGATTGACCGCGCGCCTGGCTCCTGTCTAGTTTACGCCCCGCTTTCGCTGCGGTGCAGCGACGCGTCGCCATCCACCAGCCGAGAAAGCGAGACGTCAGATGTCCTCCGTCGCCGATGCCGCCCGCCCTGCCGCCCAGGCCGAGATGTCGGGTGCGGAAATCATCCTCAAGGCGTTGGTGGACCAGGGCGTAGAATTCATCTTCGGCTATCCCGGTGGCGCCGTCCTGCCGATCTACGACGCGCTGTTCCAGCAGAACGCGCTGCGTCACATCCTGGTCCGGCAGGAGGGCGGCGCCGTCCATGCCGCCGAAGGCTATGCACGCTCGACCGGCAAGGTCGGGGTCGTGCTCGTGACCTCCGGGCCGGGCGCCACCAACGCCGTGACCGGTCTCACCGACGCGCTGATGGATTCGATCCCGATCATCTGCCTCACCGGGCAGGTGCCGACGCACCTGATCGGCAACGATGCGTTCCAGGAGGCCGACACCACCGGGATCACGCGGCCATGCAGCAAGCACAACTACCTCGTGAAGGACGTGAACAAGCTGGCCCGCGTGATGCACGAGGCCTTCCATGTCGCCACCAGCGGGCGGCCGGGTCCGGTCGTGATCGACCTGCCGAAGGACGTGCTGTTCGCCAAGGGCCCTTATGTCGGGCCGGAGAGCGTGCGCCATCGCAGCTACAATCCGCGGCGCGAGCCCGACGCGGCCCGGATCGCCGAGGCGGTCGAACTGCTGGCGAACGCCAAGCGGCCGATCGTCTATGGCGGCGGCGGGATCATCAATTCGGGCCCCGAGGCGTCGCGCCTCGTGACCGAATTCGTCCGGCGCAGCGGCTTTCCCTGCACGCTCACGCTGATGGGGCTGGGGGCGGTGCCGGCCTCGGATCCGCATTTCCTCGGCATGCTGGGCATGCACGGCAGCTACGAAGCCAACATGGCGATGCATGATTGCGACGTCATGATCGCCATCGGCTCGCGCTTCGACGACCGCGTCACCGGCCGGCTCAGCGCCTTCTCGCCCAATTCGCGCAAGATCCACATCGACATCGACCCGTCCTCGATCAACAAGAACGTCCGCGTCGACGTGCCCATCGTCGGCGACGTCGCCGCGACGATGCGGGCGCTGCTCGCGGCGTGGAACCGGCGCGATCCGGCGCTCGACCGCAAGGCGCTGGCGTCGTGGTGGGAGCAGATCGAGCAGTGGCGCGGCCGCAAATGCTTCGCCTATGCGCAGGGCGCCGACATCATCAAGCCGCAATACGCGGTCGAGCGGCTCTTCGAGCTCACCCGCGACCGGGAGACATTCATCACCACCGAAGTCGGCCAGCATCAGATGTGGGCCGCGCAGCTCTACCGGTTCGAGAAGCCGAACCGCTGGATGACCTCGGGCGGGCTCGGCACGATGGGCTACGGTCTTCCGGCCGCGATGGGCGTCCAGCTGGCGCATCCCGACGCGCTGGTGGTCGATGTCGCGGGCGAGGCGTCGATCCTCATGAACATCCAGGAACTGTCGACGATCGTGCAGTATCGCCTGCCGGTGAAGGCCTTCATCCTCAACAACCGCTACATGGGGATGGTGCGGCAGTGGCAGGAGCTGCTGCACGGCAACCGCTATTCCGAAAGCTACATGGACGCGCTGCCGGATTTCGTGAAGCTCGCCGAGGCGTTCGGCTGCGTGGGCCTGCGCTGCGCCAAGCCCGGCGACCTCGACGGAGTCATCCGCGAGATGATCGCCAACAAGCGGCCGACGATCGTCGATGTCGCGGTCGACGAGAAGGAAAACTGCTTCCCGATGATCCCGTCGGGAGCCGCGCACAACGAGATGATCCTCGGGCCCGGCGCGGATGGAAAGCCGGGCGCCGCCGTATCCGAAGAGGGCATGGTGCTCGTCTGACCGCCGTCCTCCTTCGTCATCAGGAAGTCCCGACCATGCCCGTGCAGCAGCCGATCGAACGCCATACCATCGCCGTCATCGCCGACAACGAACCGGGGGTGCTGGCGCGCATCGTCGGCCTGTTCTCGGGGCGCGGCTACAACATCGAGAGCCTGACCGTCGCCGAGACCGACGCCGACGCGCATCTGTCGCGCTTCACGATCGTCACCTCCGGCACGCCGATGGTGATCGAGCAGATCAAGTCGCAGCTCGATCGCCTCGTGCCGGTCCACAGCGTCAGCGACATGACCCTGGGCGGCCCCCATGTCGAGCGCGAGCTGGCCCTGCTGAAGGTCGCCGGTACCGGCGAGAAGCGGGTGGAGAGCCTGCGGCTCGCCGACGTCTTCCGCGCCAAGGTGGTCGACTCCACGACAGAGTCGTTCGTGTTCGAGATCACCGGCGCGACCGACAAGGTCGATGCCTTCATCAGCATCCTGCGCCCGCTCGGGCTGGTCGAGATCAGCCGCACCGGCGTGGCGGCGATCGCGCGCGGCAAGACGCCGATGTGAGCGACTGGCTGCTGCCGCTGGCGTCGATCGCCGCGGCCAATCTGCTGGGAGCGATGTCGCCGGGCCCGGCTTTCGTGCTGATCGTGCGCACGGCCATCGCCCATGGCCGCAGCGCGGCCTGGCGGCCCATCGCCGGGCTGGCGCTGGGCGCGACGGTCTGGACCGCCGCCGCGCTTTGGGGCCTGCAGGCGCTGTTCGCGGCCGCGCCCTGGATCGCGCAGATGCTGCCGGTCGCCGGCGGCGCCTTCCTGATCTGGTTCGCGGCGCGGATCTGGCGCGGTGCCGCGTCGCCCGTCCCGGCGATCGGCGCGCCGGGCGGCGCGCGCACCGGGTTCGCGCACGCTTTCGCGTTGCAGCTGGCCAATCCCAAGGTCATGGTCTTCTTCGGCGCGCTCTTCATGGCCGTGCTGCCGCCGCAGCCGCCGCCGGCCATGCAGGCGGCGATCCTGGCGATGATCGCGTTCAACGAATTCGCGTGGTACGGCATCGTGGCTGCCGTGTTCGGCAGCGACGCCGCGCGGGCGGTCTATGCGCGCGCCAAGGGGGGGATCGACCGCACGATGGCCGCGCTGCTGTTCGCGCTCGGCGCAAAG
>JBIKLI010000006.1:0-35447 GCA_044359885.1 Alphaproteobacteria bacterium
TGTCCGTCGCCTTTTCCCGGGGAGGTACGCTGATATACCGCAGAGCCTTTGGCCACACCGGTGCCGATCGACGAACGCTACTCACGCCCGACCACGTCTTCAGAATAGCAAGCGTATCGAAACCGATTACATCGGCCTGCATCTTCGCCTTGATGGCAAAAGGACTTTTGAGATTGGAGGATCCGGTTTTTGGGCCGAAGGGGATTCTCGGCCGCCGATACACGGTCGACCCGAGTCTTCTCGGCATCAATGTCCTGCATCTGTTGCAACATAGTGCCGGGGTGTGGTCGAACGAACGGGACGACCCCATGTTCATGTCTTCCGAAATTTCACAGGCTGGACTGATACTTTCCACGCTAGCCCGGACAAGGCTTGTCATCCCCCCGGGCAGGCACTTCGCATACTCCAATTTCGGATACTGCCTTCTCGGGCGCGTGATCGAAACCATCACTGGCGGGCGTTCCTACCAGGATGTCGTCAAGCATTTCATACTCGACCCATGCCTGATCAATTCCATGCGCATCGGGAAGGGCGCGCCGGGCGGCAGGCTCGCTAACGAAGTCGAATATCTTTGCCAGATGGGCGGTAATCCTTACGCGATCAATGTGGAGCGTATGGACGCACACGGCGGATGGGTGGGAACGCCCACCGACCTCGTGAGGTTCGCGCTCAGGGTCGACGGCTTTTCGAGCCCGCCCGACATCCTGCCGCCGCATGCGATAAAGACGATGACGACGCCAAGCCTTGCAAATCGAGGGTATGCCTGCGGCTGGGCCGTCAACGAAGCGTCGAACTGGTGGCATGACGGTGGCCTGCCCGGGGTAGCAACGATCCTGGTCCGAACGGGAACCGGCTTCACATGGGCAGGATTTACGAACACCCGGACACCATCGATCGGGAATGCGCTTGACCAATTGATGTGGAAAATGATGGCCGCCCTTTAGGTCAGCCAGCGTCGCGTCGGCAACAGCCCACAATACGGGCGTGGATGGCTGGATCGACGGGGCTCTGGCTTCCGCGGGTCGTGTCTCGGGCGCCGCGGAGGGGTTTGCGAAGCAGTCGTGGCACTTGGGGGGCAGCGGCGCAAGATCGGCGGCGCGAAATGAGCGGGCGCGATGTCGGTTCGCCGGTCGCAGCGCCGGCCGGCGGTGCGAGATGTCTAGGGAATCCAATCGACAAGGGCGCTGGCACGAGGGTTGCGTCGCCGTCCGTGACGGCCCCCGACCGCCGACAGGATTCCGGCCGCCAACTCGCATCGGAGGAAAGCGATGGACACGAAAAATGCGACGGCTTGCATGGCGGCGCTGACCTGCGCGCTGCTGTCGGCCGGCACGGCCCTGGGATCGACAGAGGCCCAGAAGGACGCGGCGATCTCGAGCGGACTGGCGTGGCTGGCCGGTACGCAGGCGGCCAATGGCAGCTGGTGCGGATCGGGCTATTGCGCCGCGGACACCGCGGCGGCGCTGCTGGCCTTCACGGAGCAGAGATACAAGCCGGGCGGATGGGGGGCCGCCGACTACTCCGCCAACGTGACCAATGCGCTCAACTTCATCCTGCGGGACGCGTCGACCATCGCGATCCCGAACAATCGCGGCGATGGCAACAACCCGAACATCAGCGGCAGCGGCATCGGCTACATCTGGGGTGGCGGCGAAGCGACCTATGTCACGGGACTGGTGCTGCCCGCCCTGGCGCGGGTGACCGCCGGCGTCAACGGCCTGTCGCCCACGACCGTGATCAGCGGCACAGGCAACGCGAGCGTCGACGGCCGGACCTATGGTCAGGTCATCCAGGACACGGTGGCCACGTTCGCCAATGGGCAGACCCGTGCCGACAACGCCGCCTGGCCGGGCGCGCGCGGCGGCTGGCGCTACTACCCCGGCGACGGTCAGTCCGACGGCTCCACCGCGCAGTGGCCGGCGATCGGCATGCTGTTCGCGCAGGCCGTTCCTGGCGTGACGGTGCCCGCTTTCGTGAAGAACGAACTGAGATCGTGGATGGACTACATCCAGAACCCGAATGGCGGCGTGGGCTATGACTCGCCGACAAGCCTGGTGAACGAGTCGAAGACCGGCGGGCTGCTGGTGCAGACCGCCTTCACCGGCTATGCGGGATCGGTCTCGGGTCCTGGCGACGACAGCGACAGGGCCGGCGCGATCGCGTTCCTGAACGCGCGCTGGACGAACGCCGCCAACAGCACATGGGACGGGAATTTCGGGCATCCCTACGCCATGTGGTCGATCTACAAGGGGCTGGAATCGACGATCGGCCTGTCGGGTGCGGAGATCTCGAACTTCCTCTATGCGCCGGCGGCGCGCATCAAGGACGATCCGGCGGATGTCTGGAACTGGTGGGAAGACTACAGCCAGTACCTCGTCGAGACCCAGAATGCCGACGGCAGCTGGGATGGATATTCGTACTGGACCGGCGCGATGGCCGCGTCCTGGAACATCAACATCCTGAACGCGACCGAGATCCCCGACGGCAGCGACGTGCCCGAGCCGGGCACGCTCGCGCTGCTGGCGGCGGGCCTCGCCGGCCTGGGCAGCCTGCGCCGGCGCCCTGCCTGAGGACACACATGGACAGGAAGTCTCTCCAGGGCAGAAGCCCTGGAGAGATTTCTGCTGGCCGCCCCCGCGCCCCGGGGGTTTCGGCGCTGGAGAGGGATTTGCTTCTTGCGCATAATCGCGATCCCCAGTCCCGGAGATCCGTCGATCATGGCCAAGCCCCCCACCGTCGCCGCGCGCGATCTTGTCGGCATTCTCGGGATGGTGCCCACGCCCTCCGTTTCCGGCGCCGACCACTGGTCCTGCGAGAATTCGGTCGATCTCGATCAGACGGCGCGCATGACGCGGATGGTGCTGGAGGGCGGCGTTCGCATCCTGCTCACCAACGGCAGCCTGGGCGAGGGCGCGACGCTGCTCGAGCATGAGTTGTGCGACTTCACGCGCTGCATCGCCGACGTGCTGGATGGCAGCGGCCTCGTCTTCGCCGGCGTCACGACGCTCAATACCCGCGAGACCATCCGCCGGGCGCGCGCGGTTCTCGCGGCCGGTGCCGACGGCCTGTTCCTCGGCCGGCCGATGTGGATGTCGCTCGATGCGACGGCGATCGTGCGCTACTACGCCGACATCGCCGAGGCGCTGCCCGGCGTGCCGCTGGTGGTCTACGACAACCAGTTCGCGTTCAAGGCGAAGATCGACACGCCGACCTACGCGGCGCTCAGCCGGATCCCGACGGTGATCGGCGCCAAGCATATCGGCGGCCCGTCGATCGCCGACGATCTGCGCGCCGTCGAGGGGCGGATGCGCATCCTGCCGATCGACACCCAGTGGGGCGCGCTGGCCCGCGCGTTCCCCGAGGACGCGGTCGCGTGCTGGTCCGGCAACGCCGCCGACGGCCCGGAACCGCTCGCGGCGCTGGCGCGGGCGGTGGCGGCGCGCGACTGGTCCCGCGCCGAGGCGATCTCCGCGCGCATGGCCTGGGCGCAGGCACCGATGTTCCCGGGCGGCAAGCTGGAGAACTTCGTCGACTACAACATCCCGATCGCGCATGCGCGCCTCGCGGGTTCCGGCCTCGTCCGGTCGGGACCGCCCCGCCCGCCCTATATCTTCGCGCCCGAAGGCCATCTCGAAGGGGGGCGCGAGACCGGCCGGCGCTGGGAAAGCCTGCGCCGCGAATTCGGCGCCTGACGCGGCGCCGATCGCGGGTCCCTCACCGCAGCATCCACGCGACGCAGAGCGTGGCGGCCAGCAACTGCGCCAGGGTCAGCGGCAGGCCGATACGCAGGAAGCGCAGGAAGCCGAGCTTGTGGCCGGCCTTTGCCGCGATCCCGGCGGCGACCACGTTGCCGGCCGCGCCGATGACGGTGGCATTGCCGCCCAGCGTCGCGCCGAACATCATGCCGACGAAGACCGGGATCAGATGCGGCGGCCAGTCCGTGAAGCCGGTGCCGGTCGCCTCCTCGGGCACGACCTCGATGCCGACCAGGTAACCCTTCACGATCAGCAGCAGTCCGATCACGACCGGCACGTTGGGCAGCGCCATCGACAACGACCCGACGACCCAGATCATCGCGATCGCGGCCAGGGCGGTGCGCGTGCCGAAGACCTCCGCCATCAGCGTCGATCCGCCATGCAGCCAGCCGGTGTGGATCAGCGCCTGGACCATCATGAACATCGTGGCGATGAAGATCAGCGTGCGCCAGTCGACGTCGACCAGCACGGCGGCCGGCTGTTCCACCCGCAGGCCATAGACCGCGAGCAGCCCCAGCGAGGCGCAGATGAAGGCCGCTTCGGGCGGGCTGATGCCCTGAGCCTCGCCCCAGACGAACAGGAAGACCTGCAGCGCGAAGACCGCGAGCGCCGCGCCGATGTAGACCGGTCGCTGCAGGGGCGGCGGGCGGTCGTCGCCCGCCATCGCGCCGCGCGCGGCCCAGCTGCCGCGCAGCACCACGAGGCTCGCCAGGAACAACGCGCCGGTGGCGACGAAGGCGAAGGGCGCGACCGTGTGCAGATAGGTCTCGAAGCTCATGCCGATGCCCGAGCCGACGATGAAGGTCGCCGGATCGCCGACCAGCGTGAACAGCCCGGCCGAATTCGCGATCGCCACCAGAAAGACGAGCGGCGGCACCGGATCGAGCCCCATGCGCGCGCAGGCGCGCAGCAGGATGGGCGCGAAGAGCAGGATCACCGTCGCGTTGGGCAGGAAGGCGCAGGTGGGGATGGCGGCAAGCGCGAAGGCGATCAGCAGGCGCGCGCCGCTGCCCCTTGCGAAGCGCACCAGGATGTAGCCCAGCCGGTCGAAAAGGCCGGTCGGCGTGAGGATGCGCACCAGCACCATGCCGCCGAAGAGCAGGCAGAGCGTCGGCCCGGCGGCGCTGGCGCCGGAAACCAGATCGGCCGGGTCGAGGACGCCGGCCGCCAGCACCGCCGCGACGGCGAGCATTCCGCCGACGGCCAGATCGATCAGGTCCAGCACCAGCGCCGCGAGCAACGCCAGGAACACCGCCAGCGCGAAGGCGGCGTGGAATTCGACCGGAACCATGGCATGCCCCCTACCCGGCGCAGCGTGACGAGGAAGCGCCGCCGCCGCGACCGGCCGGAACTCAGTCTAGCAGGGGATCGGGGCTTCCTGGAATCCGGCGCCGCGGATCCCGGCGGACCTCAATCGCGTAGCCGCAGCTCGCGAACGTTGCGCGCGCGGGCCAGGTCGTCCTCGATGGTCTGCGTCCGCACCCGGCCGAAATCGATCTTCTTGAGGTCGACCGCGCGCACCTGGCGGTTCTGCATGGTGTGGAAGTAGTAGACGCGGTTGGCGAGGTCGGACGCCGAGGTGATCTGGGTCGCGCCCTCGATGTCCTTGGCGATCTGGCCGGCCGGCGCGATCGCCCCCAGCGGAATGTTGAAGCTGTCGAGGATCCGGAACGCCTCGAACACCGCGTCCTCGGCGCCGGCCAGCGGGCGGACCGAGGCCGTCAGCGCCGCCGCGCGCACGAAGCGCGAGGGCGGCGAGAAATCGCCCGGCAGGCCGACCATGCCGGAGCCGGCGCCGAACGGCCGCAGCGTCACGTCGCCGATGGCCACGCCCGCGCGCGGCGCCGGGCTGAGACCGATGAAGTTGCGCAGGTTGAGAAGATGCCAGTCATAGGTCGGCGAGTTGGTGATCACCCCGAGGAACGCGTCATAGACCTTGACCGTTCCGCCTTCGACGACCTCGATGACGATGCTGCGGCCGGACGGATCGGCGACCTTCCAGTGGAAAGGCAGCGCCGCGCCGCCGAAGCGCGGATCGTCGACATTGACCACCCGCACGTCGCCGAGCCGCGCGCGGACTTCGTCGACGGTCGAGAACGACGACAGCATCCACTGCATGAAGTCCCCGACGCTGAGCGCGCGTGCGGCCTCGGCCGGCAGATGGGGCGCGTACTCGGCGAAGCCCGGCAGATAGTACATGCCGACATAGAGCCCCGCCTCGTTCATCCCATCGGGTCCGAAGGGCTGACCATAGGCGGTCATGGTCACGAAGCCGTACCGCCCTTCCCAGCGCATGCCGGCGGTCCCGTCGGGCGTGGTGCCGACAAAGGCGTGGCGGCGCGGCACCACCATCAGACGGTCATGCGCGGCGTCGCTGAGCGCCCATTCGACCGTCCGTGCGACCACGACGCTGCCGTCGGCGGCGCGGAGCGAGATCCCCGTACAGGCGAGCACCGGCGCCGGCAGCGACAGTCCGAGCGCGAGCAGCGCCCCGAGCATGCGGCGAAGGAACGATTTCATGTCGAGGATCTCCGTGAGCGGCCCGGGCCCTCATCATTCCGGATCCCGCGGCTGGCGCGCAAGTCGCGCCGAAAGCGGGGCGTAGCACGGATAGACCGGCTCCGGGGGTCATTGGCGCGCTTGTCGCGCCGGGCCGGTTCTGGTTCCCTTGGCCTCCATGACGGCGTTCCCAGCTGCGAGAGGTCGCCCCATGTGGCTCGGTCCCATTTTCCGGTCGCGCCGGTTCTTGTCTCTCCCGACGCTGGCGATCCTCTGCGCCGTCGCGCTCGCCGTTCCGGCAGCCTGGGCACGCCCGCCCGGCACCTACGCCGTCGGATACGACATCGCGGTCCGGGTGAACGCCGACCGCACCGGCGAGATCGTCGAGACCCGGCGCGTCTGGATCGGCGATGACGCCGGCGCGCCGCAACGGCTGGGCCAGCAATCCGACGCCTATATCGAGGGCATGCACGACTACGCGATCCTGGCCGCCTTCACACAGAAGCCGGACGGGCGCCGGATCGACGTGGATCCGGCCTCGGTGATCACCCGCGATGCCGCTCAGGCCACCAATGCCGTCTACATGCGCGACACGAAGACCGTCACGCTTCTCTTTCCGGACGTGGCGCCGGGCGACTTGCTGGTGATGACCGCCCGAAAGACGATCCGCGCCACCGTCTTCCCGGGGCATTTCCAGCTTCTGCTGCCCCTGCCGCGGACCAGTCCCTATGCCGAGTCCACCGTCACCGTCACCGCGCCTGCCAGCCTGAAGCTGGCGGTCGGTGGAACAGGCTTCGCGCATCTGCGCGAGGTCCGGGACGACGAGATCCGGCATGTGCTGACCTATGCACCGCAACCGGTCCTCGCCGCCGAAGATCGGATGACCTCGTCGCGCGACCGCGACCCGAACGTGTCGATCTCGACCTTCGCCGGCCTTGAGGACATGGCGCGCAGCTACTGGTCCACGGCGCGCACGGCGATCGACGCCACGCCGGCGATCGCGGCGCTGGCCGACGAGATCACCGCCGGCATCGCCGACCGGCGCGACCAGGCGGCCGCGATCTCGCGCTGGATGAAAGCCAATATCCGCTACGTCATGGTCGTGCTCGGCGCCAGCCGGGTCGTTCCGAACCATGCGGACATGATCCTCAGGAACCGATTCGGCGACTGCAAGGATCAGGTCGTGCTGATGTCGTCGCTGCTGGCCGCCAAGGGCATCGCGGCCGAGCACGTGCTGATCGGCGCCGGCAACGGATACACGCTGCCCGAGCCGGCGACGCTCGGACATATCAACCATGTCATGATCCACCTCCCTGAATTCGGGATCTATGACGACCCGACCGCCAGCCTCGCCGACTTCGGGATCCTGGCGGCGGAGACCTACGACAAGCCCGTCCTGCATGTCTCCGACGCCGGCGTTGGCCGGTCGCGCACGCCCGCCATGACACCCGACGATCACATGTCCTTGCGCCACACCCGCCTGGCGATCGCCGCCGATGGCAGCGTGTCGGGCGAGAGCCTGCAGCTCGCGCGCGGGATCTTCGCGATGGGCGCCCGCGTGGCGGTCCGGTCGCTGCAGTGGAACGGGCTGGACAAGGCGGTGGCGACGATCCTGCGCGGCGCGGGCATGCCCGGCAGCGGCCGGCTCGAGGTCGCGACCCCGGATGGGCCCGGCGGTATCCACGAACTGCGCGCCAGCTTCACCTACGACGAACGGCTCGCGATCAGGCCGGGGGCGTCGGTGGTCGTCCCCGCGGGTGTCGGCACTCTGGTGCGTCCCGGCACCTTTCTGCTCGCCAGCCGCGTTCCGGCCCGCCAGCTCCCCTTCGTCTGCTTCGCCGGCCGCCAGATCGAGGAGGTGGCGGTGACCCTCGCGGACGGGCTGCCGCTGCCGCAGAAGCCGGCGGACCGCCGGATCGAGACGCCGGCCCTGGTCTACACCGTCGCCTATCGTCTCGACGGCCGGACGCTGACGATACGGCGCGAATTCCTCTCGCGGGTCGCCGGCCAGGTCTGCCCGCCGGACATGGAAGCGGCGCTGGCTGGGCCGATGGCCACGATCGCCGCCGACAACGAGATGCGGATCAGCTTCGCGCGGCCCGCGCCCGTCGCCACGTCGGGGCTGCGCCGCCCCGGGATCGTCGACGAGCCGCTGGCGCTCGATTTCGTCCAGGCGGTCGATCCCGACTGCGTGCCGATCGGGGTGGTGCGGGTGTCGGCGGCGACCCCGCCCGGCCGCGGCACCTTGTCGATTGCGCCCGACACCGGCTTCGTCACGTATCCGCCGGGCGATGCGCGCGCCGCCTGCAATCGCCGGCGCATGGACGGGATCAGCGTCGTCTACCGGCCCGCCCCCGGGCATGTCGGCGACGACAATGTGCGCCTCGACATCCTCTACGCCGATGGATCCACCGCGCAGCGCAGCTATGCCATTTCGGTCGGCCCCAGACCCGAGCCGCGGGAGTTCAGACGCGCGGCGGTCGCCGGGCAGCGGACGCGGATCGCCTTCCTCCACGACGTCGCGCGCGATTGCGCCGTGCTGCCCTTCGCCGATATCCGCATCGTCGAGGAACCCCGTCATGGCGCGGCCTCGATCGAGCCGGGGACAGGCTTTCCCGCCTATGACAGGACAAGCCCGCGCGCCGCCTGCAATGCGCAGCGCGTCGAGGGAATGGCGCTGATCTACAGATCGCGCGATGGCCATGTCGGCGCCGATTCCGTGGCGATCGACATCGTCGACGGCGACGGCCGCGTCAGGCGGATCCGATATGCGATCGACATCGAGTGAGCCCCGGCCGCGCCCGCGGCATCGTCCCCGGCGCTCCGCCGCCGGCGATCGCGCCATGGCGCATGATGCATGGCGACGCCTGACGGACCGCGCCTGGCAGGATAGGATCGCCGGGCGGATTGACCCAGGGAGATCGGGAATGTTCAGCCATGTGATGGTCGGTTCGAACGACATCGAGCGTTCGAAGGGCTTCTACGACGCGGTGCTCGCCACGTTGGGCGCGGGTGCCGGAACGAGAAACGTGGCCGCGACCGGCCATGTCCGGATCTTCTACCGGCACGACGGCAGCATGTTCGCGATCTCCGAGCCGATCGACGGCTCGCCGGCGACGTCCGCCAACGGCGGCACGATCGGCTTCAGATGCGTCTCGCCCGAACAGGTTCTCGCGTTCCATGCCGCAGCCCTCGCCAATGGCGGCCAGGCGATCGAGGACCCGCCGGGCCCGCGCGCGGCCGGCGCCTATTTCATCGCCTATGTCCGCGATCCCGACGGCCACAAGCTCTGCGCGATCCATCACCTGCCGAAATCGGGCTGAAACGGCGCGACGACGGGCGATCCATCCCTGTTCGGGGATGGCTCGCGCCGGGCACCGCGAATAGCTTCCGCGCCGACATGACGACGCGCCTCGCGGACGGCGCCTGCGCCGCCGCACGACCATGCCTGTGATCGCAACGCGCCTGACGACGGGGCGGCGCCGTCTTCTGTCCATCCAGATCTTCGTGATCGTGTCGGTGCTGGGCGTCGTGGCGTCGACCTTCTTCCTCTATTTCCGGGTCTCCAGCTATCACGGCACCCGGGAGAACTTCGTCTGGGTCACCACTGCGGCCGAGGTCGAACTGGCCCGGTACGCGAATGCCGTGCTGCGCATCGCGAGCACGGGCGGCGGATCGGCGGCCGCGATCGCCGACGCCGGGCTCCGCTTCGAGATCCTGCTCAGCCGGCTGCGGCTCTACCGGGCGGGGCAGATCCATGCTGCGATGGTCGCCCATCGCGACGGGCCGGCGATCCTGCGGCAGATCGCGACGATCGAGCCGTCGATCGATCCCGCGGACATACGGGACTGGGGACCCGATACGATCCAGCGGCTCGAGCGCGGGATCGCGGCCGCCGCCGTGATCCTGCGCGACGCCTCGCTGATCCTGCTGCGGCAGGAAGAGATGGAAGGGCGCGACCTGCTCGACGTCCTCGACGCCAGCATCCTCGCGGCCGCCGCCTTCTTCGTCGTCGGCTCGCTGCTGCTGCTGGCGTTCCTGCGCGCGCGCAGCGAGGCGTCGCGCGCCGCCGTCCTGGCGCATGCCGCCGCCGAGGCCGCCCGCCGCGCGGCCGCGGAACAGCAGGCGCTGCAGCGCCTGCTCTCGGTTCTGGAGCATCTGCCGGTCGCGGTCCTGACCACCGGTGCCGACAACACGATCCGGTGGATCAACGGCGCCGCGAGCGAGATCTTCGGCGTCGCGCCGGAGACGGCGGAGGGCCGCGCGGTCGGCGACTTCCTGCTCCCGCGCGGCGACGGCGCCGACGCGGCGGCGATCCGGTCGGCGACCGCTGCCGATCCGATCCGGACGACGGCGCGACGATCGGACGGCTCCGAATTTGCGGCCGAGGCCTCGGCCGCTCTCAGCGACGGTCCGGGCGAACCCGTGACGATCTGGATGGTGCGCGACGTCACCCAGAAGCTGCAGCAGGAGCGGCGGCAACGCGAGGCCGAGGAGAATCATCGTCGCGCCCAGCGGCTGGAATCGCTGGGTACCCTGGCCGGCGGAATCGCCCACGAACTCAATTCGCCGATCCAGTTCCTGACCGACAACTCCGATTTCCTTCGCGGCGCCTTCGCCGATCTGGCCGCGGCGTTCGCCGAGCTGCAGCTGGCGGCGCCCGCGGAGCAGGTCGAGCGGATCGCCGCGCGGCACGACCTTCGCTATCTTTTCGACGAGGTGCCGCGGGCAGTCGCGCAGTCGCGCATCGGCCTCGACCGGATCGCGGAGATCGTCCTCGCGACACGCCGGTTCCTGCATCCCGCCGGCGCCGCGATGGAGGACAACGACCTCAACCAGATCGTCCGAACCGCTGTCCTGCTGTCGAAGAACCAGTGGCGCTACGTGGCCGAACTCGAGCTCGACCTCGCCGGCGACCTGCCGGTGGTGCGCTCGAACGCGGGCGAGCTGAACCAGGTGCTGCTCAACCTGATCGTCAACGCCGTCCATGCCATCGAGGACAGGGGCGGCGGCATGGGCAGGATCACGATCGCCACGCGCGCCGTTTCCGACGGCGTCGAATGCAGCGTCTCCGACACGGGGACCGGCATCGCGTCCGAACTCAGGGAAAAGGTGTTCGACCTCTTCTTCACGACCAAGGC
The DNA here is from genome assembly GCA_044359885.1 of Alphaproteobacteria bacterium. Taxonomy (GTDB): domain Bacteria; phylum Pseudomonadota; class Alphaproteobacteria; order CACIAM-22H2; family CACIAM-22H2; genus CAIOSQ01. Next base: position 11,396 of record JBIKLI010000006.1, read on the forward strand.
GCCGGGGCGCGGGACCGGCCAGGGGCTGGCGCTGGTCCATTCGATCGTGACCCAGATCCATGGCGGCCGGATCGTGTTCGACAGCGCGCCGGGACAGGGCACGGTGTTTCGCTTCACGCTGCCTGTCGCCGGTGCCGCCCCGGAGGCCGCGCCCGACCGCGCCCAGGCCGCGGACTGATCGCGGTTTCCTCCCCGCGCCGCGCGCCGCCGCGCGCTGCTCTACCGTATCGCGTGGCCGGCGGCGACGAGCGCGTCGCGGTTGACGCAGCTGCGCAGGCTGCCTTCTTCGAAGAACTCCCGGATCGCCTCGGCGGAGAGCCGGCGCATGTCGGCGAGGCTCTCGGGCGTGTAGAAGGCCGCATGCGGGGTCACGATCAGCCGTCCCTCGAGCCAGGGCTCGCGCCGCGTCCAGGCGGCGAGAAGCGGATGGCTGCGGTCCAGCGGCTCGACGGGCAGCACGTCGAGTGCCGCCCCGACCAGTCGGCCGTCGCGCAGCGCCGCTTCGACGGCGTCGAGATCGACGACCCCGCCGCGCGCGGTGTTGACCAGAACGGCCCCGGGCTTCGCCGCCGCCAGCGCGCGGGTGCCGATCAGACCTGCCGTCTCTGCGGTCAACGGACAGTGGACGCTGATCACGTCGCTGGCCGCGAGCAGCGCATCGAGCGACCGGAACCGGGTGAAGCCGAAGGACAGTTCGCTGCCCGGCGGCAGATGCGGATCGTGGAAGGCGACGTTCATCCCGAAGGCGCGCGCACGCAGCGCCGCCGCGGTCCCGATCCGGCCCAGCCCGACGACGCCGAAGGTCAGGCCGCGCAGGCGCCGGACCGGCGCCAGCGGCAGCGACAGCGTGGCCCAGGCGTCGTCGCGGGTCAGCAGTCGCTGATTGTAGGCCGTCACGCCGCGGATCATCGACAGCATCAGCGCGATCGCGTGGTCCGCGACCTCCATCGTCCCGTAATCCGGCGTGTTGCAAACCGGAATGCCCCGGGCGGCGCAGGCGGCGAGGTCGATATGGTTGAAACCGACCCCGGCCTGGACGACCAGCCGCACCCCGGTCATGGCGGCGACGGCCGCGTCCTTGAGGCCGTGGCGGCTGCGGCAGTTCAGGATCGCGTCGGCCGACCCCAGCAGCGCATGCGGGACCGCCTCGCCGCCCTCGGGACGCCAGATCGAGATGTCGAAGCGCGATGCAGGAAGCACCGAACGCTCGATGTCGGGATCGGTCGCGAATTGCGGATCGATGATGAGGACGCGGTGTCTGGTCATGGCGACGGCCGCTTTCAGGCCGAGACCGTGCTGCGGCCGACCCCGATCTCGGCCATCGAGTCCTCGATCGCTTCCAGGATCACCGAGATGTCCTCCTCGACGATGTCGCCCATGCAGCCGATGCGGAACGTGCCCGCCGCGGTCAGGCGGCCGGGGAAGATCACGATCCCGCGACGCTCCATCGCGGCATAGAATTTCCGGAAGTCATAGGCGGGGTCCTCGGGATCCATGAAGGTCGCGATGATCGGGGCGGCGACGTCGTCCGGCAGCAGGGTCCGGAAGCCGCGCTGACGCAGACCGTCGACCAGCCGGCGCCAGTTCCGCCGATAGCGCGCGCCGCGCGCCGCCACGCCGCCTTCCGCCTTGTGACGCTCGCAGGCCTTCGCCAGCGCCGCCAGTACATGGGTGGGCGGGGTGAAGCGCCACCAGCCGCGCTGTTCCATGAAGGACCACTGCGCATGCAGGTCCAGAACCACCGACGGCGAGCGTCCGGCGGAGGCTTCGAGCGTGTCGCGCCGGCAGATGACGATCCCGACGCCGGGCACGCCTTCCAGGCCCTTGTTGGGCGAGATCATCACCGCCTCGATGCCTTGGCGCTTGACGTCGATCGGGAAGGCGCCGAAGGACGCGACCGCATCGACCAGCAGCTTCACGCCGCGCCGCCGCGCCACCGCGACGAGGGGCTCCAGAGGGTTGAGGATGCCGGTGCCGGTGTCGACATGGCACATGATCATGTGGGTGATGCCGGGCTCGGCATCGATCGCGGCGTCGAGCATCGCCTCGGTCGGCGTCTCGGTCAGGCCGAGCTCCAGCATCGTGACCGCGTGGCCGACGCCCTCGGCGATCTCCTTGAGCCGGATGCCGTAGAAGCCGTTCTGGATCACCAGGAGCCGAGAGCCCTTCGGCACCAGCGTATGGAACACGCCTTCGATGGCGAAGGTGGCGCTTCCCTGCACGGGAACGCATTCATGCGTTCCGGTGCCGTTGCAGATCTCCAGCAGATAGGCGCGGATCGCCGAGACCTGCCCCATCATCTCGTCGCCGTTGGGGCTGCGGTCGCGCAGCATTTCGCTCTTGGTCTCCGGCGCGACGGTCACCGGCCCGGGGGTCATCACGTAGAACTCGTGCCTGCGTTGGGCCATTCGCGGATCCTCTTCGAAGAAACTGGACGAAACCTCGCCGAAGCCCCAATCATACATTCTTGACTTGTCATGGCAACGCGGGGCGAAAGCATGGGCGACGACGGTTCCGGGCGGCCGGCGGGCCGCTACCGGATCGGCATCGATGTCGGCGGCACGTTCACGGATTTCGTGATGGCCGATCTGGCCGGCGGCACACTGGTTTTCCACAAGGAGCCGTCGGTTCCGGCGGATCCCTCGCGCGCGGTCGCCGACGGGATCGCGGCGCTGCTGGCGCGGGCCGGTGCTGCGCCGGCGGACATCGCGCTGATCGCGCACGGCACGACCCTGGCGCTCAATGCCGTCATCCAGGAAAAGGGCGCGCCCGTGGCGCTGGTCGTCAGCCGCGGCAACCGCGACGTCATGGAACTCGCCCGCGGCCGGCTGCCGAACTCCTACAATTTCCGCATCGGCCGCGAGAAGTCGCTTGTGCCGCGCGAGAACGTTTTCGAGATCGGCGCGCGGATGATGGCGGACGGCACGATCGATGCCGACCTCGACGAAGGCGAGCTCGACGCCCTGGCCGCCACCCTGCGTGCACGGGGCTTCTCGGCGATCGCGGTCATGCTGCTCAATGCCTATCGCGACGCGCGGCTCGAGGCGCGCGTCGCCGACGGCCTTCGCCGCCGCCTTCCGGACACCCTGGTCAGCGCCTCGGCCGCGCTGTGGCCCGAGCAGCGGGAATACGAACGCGCGCTGATCGCCGTGCTCAACGCCCATGTCCATCCGCTGATGGCAGGATATCTCGACCGGCTGGCCGCCCGCCTCGCGGCGCTCGGCGTCCGCGCGCCGGTCACGATCACCTCCAACAACGGCGGCGCCATGAGCGTCGCGGCGGCCCGCGAGCGGCCGATCGACACGATCCTGTCCGGTCCCGCCTCCGGCGTGCGCGCCGCCGCGTTCTTCGGCGCCGGCGTCGCCAACCTCCTGACCTTCGACATGGGCGGGACCTCCACCGACGTCGCGACGATCGCCGACGGCGAACTGGAATTCGCGCGCACCTCGATGGTCGGGGACTATCCGCTGATGCTGCCGGTGGTCGCGGTCTCGGCGATCGGCGCGGGCGGAGGGTCGCTCGCCTGGCTCGACGGCCAGGGCGTCATGCGGGTCGGTCCGCAGAGCGCCGGCGCCGATCCCGGCCCGATCGCCTATGGCCGCGGCGGCACGGCGCCGACGATCACCGACGCGTTGCTGACGCTGGGCGTGCTTCATCCCGGACGCTTTCTCGGCGGACGCATGCAGCTCGACGCCGGATCTGCCGCCCGCGCCCTCGCGGCGATGGCCACGGGGCTGCGGCTGGACGGCGCCACGGCGATGGCCGACGCGATCATCCGCGTCGCCGCCGCGCGCATGTCGACCGAGCTGACGAAGCTGCTGGCGCAGAAGGGCACCGATCCGCGCGACTGCGTCCTCGTCGCCTTCGGCGGCGCCGGGCCGACCATGGCGAACATCCTGGCCGAAGAGGCGCATGTCGGCGCCGTGATGGTGCCGCCGTCGCCGGGGACCTTCTGCGCGCTCGGGGCGCTGATCTCGGATCTGCGGCGCGATTTCGTCCGTCCGGCGCGCGTCGCGATCGGCGACGGGGGACCGGGCTTCGCGCGCGTGACCGAACTGGCCGCGTCGCTGGCGGACGAGGCGCAGGCCTGGATCGCGCGCGAAGGCGCGCTGATCCGCGGTCATTCGCTCCAGACGACGGCCGACATGCGCTATCCCGGCCAGTCGCACGAATTGCCGATCGCGCTGTCGGGTGCCGGCGGCGTTCTGCTCGACGAGGCGGCGGCCGTCGAGGCCTTCCATCGCGCGCATGAGCGCGCCTATGGCTTCCGCGAGGCCGGCAGCGCGGTGGAGGTGATGAACATGCGCCTCGCCGTCACCGGGCAGCTCGATCCGGTGACGCTGCCGCGCGTGGCGGCGGGTGCGGCGGCCCCGGCGCCGGCGGAAATCCGGCGTGTCCATCTCGAGAGCGGCTTCGACGCGCCGGTCTTCGCCCGCGCGGCGCTGGGAGCCGGAGCGCGCGTCGCGGGCCCCGCGATCGTCGAGCAGCCCGACACCACGACCCTGGTGCTGCCCGGATGGGAGGTCGCCGTCGACGACCATGGCAGCATGATCCTGAGACGGAGCCCGTCATGAAGCTCGACCCGATCACCCTCGAGGTCCTGCACCAGAAGCTTCGCGCCTGCACCGAGGAGATGGCGATCACCCTCGCGCGGGCCGCGCGGTCGACCTATGTCAAGGACGCGGCCGATTTCGGCACCGCGCTCGTCAATCTCGACGGCAAGTTCTTCGCCTATCCGGAATCGATGGGCGTGTCCGGATTCCTCGATCTCAGCTGCCGCAAGGCGATCGACGCGGTCGGCGAATTGCAGCCGGGCGACGTGATCATCACCAACCACCCCTATGCCAGCGGCGGCCTGTCGACGCACATGCCCGACCTGCAGCTCGTGCGGCCCTATTTCCATGGCGGGCGGATCATCTGCTACGGCTGGGACTTCATCCATTCCGCCGATGTCGGCGGCGGGGTTCCGTCCAGCATCAGCCCGCGGTTCAACGAGCTGTTCCAGGAAGGCCTGCAGATCCCGCCGATGAAGCTGGTCGAGGCGGGCCGGATCAACCAGACGCTGCTCGCGCTCTATCGCGCGAACAGCCGGGTTCCGGACCTCAACGTCGCCGACGTCAACGCCATGCTTGCGGCGCTGGCGGCGGGCGAGCGGCGCGTGGCCGCGATCGTCGCCAAGCACGGCATCGCCGCGTTCGAGGCGGCGGCGGCGGACCTGACCCAATGGGCGGCGGCCAAGTCCCGCGAGGTGCAGCGGCGGATCCCGGACGGCACCTACAGCTTCTGGGACTACATGGACGACGATTTCGCCACCCGCGTTCCCGTGCGCATCCGCTGCACGATGACGGTCAGGGACGGGATGGTCGATCTGGACTACACCGGCACCGATCCGCAGGTCGGCTCCGCCTACAACGTGCCGACCGGCGGCATCCGGCATCCCTGGCTGACCTTGAAGCTGATGCATCTGGTCGGCACCTGGGACCCGACGATCCCGCTCAACTACGGCCTGTTCGAGAACATCACCGTCGGCGTGCCGCGCGGCACGGTTCTCAACCCGGAATATCCCGCCGCGGTCGGGGTGCGCCACGCCACCGCGGTGCGCGTCAACGACACGCTGGTGGGCGTGCTGACCACGGCGCTGCCCGGGCTGATCCCGGCGCCGTCGGGCGGCACCAACGTGCCTGTGGTGATCGCAGAACAGGATCCGCGCACGGGCGAGCGCCGCCTGTCGGTGATCCAGATGCTTGTCGGCGGGACCGGCGCCCAGTCGGGGATGGACGGGGTCGATGGCCGCGACAGCGGGCTCGCCAATCTCTACAACACGCCGGTCGAGCGCAGCGAAGCCGATGTCGGCGTGCTGATCGAGGAATACGGGCTGCGGCGGGACAGCGCCGGTCCCGGCCAATGGCGCGGCGGCACCGGTCTGGTCATGCGCTTCCGGATCCTGCGCGAAGGCTCCTCGGTGCTTGCACGCGGCCTCGAGCGCTTCGTCTTCCGGCCGTGGGGAGCGGCCGGCGGTGGTCCAGGCGCGCGCTGCAAGGTGATCCTCAATCTCGGCCGTCCGGACGAACGGGACCTCGGCAAGATCGACATGATGGTCACGCAGCCCGGCGACACGATCACGGTGATGACCGCAGGTGGCGGCGGCTTCGGCGATCCCTTCGCGCGCGATCCCGCGCGGGTGCTGGCCGATGTCCGCGCCGGATTCGTCAGCGCCGCGGCGGCGCGGCGCGACTACGGCGTCGCGATCGAGGACGGGCGGATCGATGCGGCGACGACGGCCGCGCTGCGCGCTGCGCCGCGTGCCGCGCGCGGCGCCTTCGATTTCGGACCCGAGCGCACGGCCTGGGAGAGCGTCTTCGGCGACGAGGTCGCGAGCGATCTCGCGGCCCGCCTGCTGCTGCGCTCGCCGCCGCGGCGCGTCGAGCTCAAGCGCCGGATCGTCGAGGAGGTCGTCCCCGGCATCGCCGAGGTCGGGACGCGCGGCATGGAGACGCTGTTTCCCGATCCGGGCGGCCAGCGGCGCCGGCTGGCCGATCTGATGGACAGGCATCTGCCGCGACGATGACGTGCGGCGCGAGGATTTCCCGGCCGCGACGTGCGGCGGGGAGATGGCGGCGGGCCGGGAACCGGCAGGCCGCGACGGACAGGGCAAGGCTCACAGAGGAGGTTCGGACATATGCGTAGGACAATGATCGCCGCCGCCATGGCGCTGGGGCTGTTCGCAGCCGGCGACGCCTGGGCGAAGGAACTCAAGATCGCCGTGCGCGCGGGCGGCGAGTCGATGGATCCCCACGCCTCGGGCGTGGGCTCGAACATCGGCTCGGCGAAGAACGTCTTCGAGTCGCTGGTGGCGCTCGACGACAATCTGCAGCCGGTTCCCGGGCTCGCGCTGTCCTGGGAACTGGTCGACCCGACCACGTGGCGGGTCCGGCTGCGACCGGGCGTGACCTTCCACGACGGCTCGGCCTTCGATGCCCAGGACGTGGTCCACTCGCTGGCGCGCATCCGCAAGGTGGCGCCGCCCGATGGCGGCCTCGTGCCGTTCCTGCGCCGCATCGAATCGATCGCCGCCGAGAACGCGCAGACCGTGATCATCAAGACCGCCGGGCCCACGGCCTCGCTGCCCCAGGATCTGGGCCGCCTGCTGGTGGTGCCGTCGGAGACGCCGCTCGACGCGACGCCGGCCGATTTCAACAACGGCAAGTTCGCGATCGGCACCGGCCCGTTCAAGCTGGTCTCCTTCGCGCCGCGCGGCGACATGGTGCTGGAGCCCTACGCCAACTACTGGGGCCCGAAATCCGGGTTCACGCGGGTCACGATCACCGAGATCACCAACGACAGCGCGCGCGTCGCCGCCTTGCTGTCCAAGCGCGTCGATCTGATCAACGGCCTGCCGGCCGCCGACATCCCCCGCGTGAAGTCGACGTCGGGGACGGGAGTCATCGAGAGCCCGGGCATCTTCCTGTTCTTCCTGTTCACCGACTATCGCGAGCCGTCGCCGACCATCACCGACAACGCCGGCCAGCCGATGGCGAAGAATCCGTTCCGCGACCGCCGGGTTCGCGAGGCGATCTCGCTTGCGGTCAACCGCGAGGCGCTGGCGACGCGCGTGCTGGAAAACGCCGCACAGCCGGCCAACCAGTTCCTGACCAAGGGGTTCACGGGCTATGCCGACGATCTCCGCCCGATCCCGTTCGATGCCGACCGGGCGCGGGCGCTGATGGCGGAGGCCGGCTATCCGCAGGGCTTCCGGGTGGCGCTGCATTGCACCTCCGACCGCCTGCCCGGCGACGGCGCGGTCTGCGCCGCGCTCGGTCCGATGCTGGCGCGCATCGGCATCCAGGTCACGGTCAATGCGACGCCCCGCGCCGTCTACATTCCGGCCCAGGCGCGCGGCGACTACAGCCTGATGATGAACGGCTTCTCCACGCCGACCGGCGAGGGCAGCTACTTCATCACCACCGCGGTCCATACCCGCGATCGCGACCGTGGCTTCGGCGGCTTCAACCACTGGCACCACTCGAACGCCGCCATCGACGCCCTGATCCAGCAGGCCTCGACGACGCTGGACGCGGCGCAGCGCAAGCAGCTGCTCGAACAGGCGACGCGGGCGGTCATGGCGGAGACCGCCGTCATCCCGCTCGTCCATCTCAACGTCATCTGGGGTGCGCGCACCGAGTATCTCAGCTTCTCGCCGCGCGTCGACGAGGAGACCCTGGCGATCAACGTCCAGCCGAAGTGATCCGGCCGGCCGCGGCGGCGCGCTTCGGCGCGCCGCCGCGGCCGAAAAACACTCCCTGGCGCAGAAGCCCCTGGAGAGCGGGGCGTCGGGAGCAGAAGGCGAGCCGGGGTTTCCGCGCCGGAGAGGACTTTCAGCAGGACCGATCCGCAATGCGCTGAGCAGGCAACCCAATGGCAGGCAAGACATCGAAGGCGCCGGCTGGCGCGGCCGATGAATCGCAAGAGCTGGTCGAGCTGCTGGCCCGGCAGATGCCGATCGTTCTCGGCGCCGTGCTCGTGGTGGCGCCCACCGCGGCCTATGTGCACGATCTGCGCCTCGGCCCAAGCGCTCTCGCCTTGAACTGGCTGATCGCGGCAGTCCTGCTCGCCGCGTTGCGCGGGCTTTTCGTCCTGGCCTATTGGCGCCTGCGCACCCAAACACCGCTCTGGATCTGGCGCGCCGGGTTCGCGCTGGGCAGCCTCGCTTCCGGCAGCGTGTTCGGCTGGTTCGGCTGGGTGGTGACCGGCTCGGGCGACGGGCCCCTGATGCTTTTCGTCATCATGATGCTCGTGGGGCTCACGGCGGGCTCTGTTGCCTCGCTTTCGGCCGATCGCCTCGTCTATGCCGCCTTCGCGCTCAGTGCGATGGGCCCGGTCGTGATGCGGTTCGCTCTCGCCGGCGACGAGGCCAGTCGCTGGATGGCCTTGCTGGGTCTCGTATTTCTCGTCACGCATCTCGGCTATTCGATGCTGCAGAACCGGACGATGCGGGATCTCATCCGGCTTCGGAACCAGGAGAAGGCGTTCGCGCAGGAGCTGGCCGAGGCGCGTGACCGCGCCGAGCGCTCCAACGGCGAGAAGACACGCTTCCTGCTGGCAGCCGGCCATGACCTGCGCCAGCCGCTCTATGCCATCCGCCTGCTGCTCGATTCCCTCGAGGACGCCGGTCAGGACCTGCGGGCCGAACGGATCGCGAGGATCGGGGAATCGGTCAATGCGATCTCCGATCTGCTGGAGCGCATGCTCGAAGCGGCGCGGGCCAGCTCGAAGGGCTATGAACCAAGGCTTGTGCCGGTCGAGATCGCCGCGGTCTTCCGCCAGGTCGGTGTGGAGTTCGCGGTCGAGGCGGCCGACAAGTCGCTCGATCTCTGCTTCGTGGGAACGAGCCGCTGGGCCATGGGCGAGATGACCCTTCTCACGCAGATCCTGCGGAACTTCGTCGGCAATGCCGTGCGATACACCGAAAGAGGACGCGTTCTGGTGGGCGTCCGGCTCCGGGGCGAGAAGCTCGAATTGCAGGTCTGGGATACCGGTCCCGGCATCGCCGAGGAGGACCTGTCGCGCATTTTCGAACCGTTCCTCCAACTCTCGAATCCGGGCCGCCAGGCGGGGCGCGGGCATGGCCTGGGCCTCACCATCGCGCGAAGCATGGCCGAGCTGATCGGCGCAAGCGTGGCGGTGCGGTCATGGCCCGGGAAGGGTTCGATGTTCGCGATCACGCTGCCGGCCACGGCGGCCTTGCCCCATCTTGAGGCGATGACCGGGACGGTGCTCATCGCACCTCCGGTGCGTCCGTCCGGCGGCCGCCTGCTGCTGGTCGAGGATCACACGCAGGTGCGCGACATCCTGCACGAGATGCTGGCGGGTTGGGGCTATGCCGTCACGACACGCACCGAGGCCGGGCAGGCGCTTGCCGATCTCGATGCCGGCGGCGCGCTGCCGGATGTCATCGTTTCGGATCTGCGCCTGCCGGGCGAGATGGACGGGCTCGATCTCATCCGGGCGATCCGGACCCGTGCCGGCTCTCCCATCCCGGCCCTGCTGGTAACGGCGGATCCGGCCGCGCCGAAGCGGGAGGAGAACATTCTCGTGCTGCAGAAGCCGGTCGGCGCGCGTGCCCTGCGCGAGAAGCTCGACGAAGTGCTGCTGCTCAGCCGATCCGCGCCCGATCCAGAAAGGTCTTGACCTCGCCGCGATGCGCGAGCCCGAAGCGCTTGAACACGCTGGCGAGATGCGCGCGAACGGTGTTCTCGCTGATGCCCAGGCTGCGGCCGATGACCTTGTTCTGAAGGCCGCGTGCGCAGAGGATCAGGATGTCGCGCTCGCGGGCCGTGAGGTCGGGGCGGCTCGTGCCGTCCCGCGTTTCCGGCTCGCAACTCATCAGCTCCGCCAGAACGGATAGGATCGCCTCGGGCCCATCCGCCTTCCAAAGCACGCCTGCTGCCGCTTCGAAGGCCGGCGCGATCGGAAGATCGCGCGGATCGGTGCCCGTCACGACGATGACGGGCAGATCGGGGCACATGTGCTGGAGCGCCAGATAGGTCTCGGCCCCGCTGGAATCGGGCAGGCTGAGATCGAGGATGACGATATCGGGCGGACCAGCCAGCAGCTTCGCCTTGGCTTCGGCCAAAGCGGCGCATTCCTCCACCGACACGCCCGGAAAGGCTCCCTGCAAGGCTGTGCGCAGGCCTACCCGCACGAGGGGATGATCATCGACAATCAGGACACTCAACCGACGCATTCGATGAACCGAAGCGATGCCTTCCGCGGAAAACGAAATCAGGGCCGCACGCCAAGGTGGAAAAGCACGAACGGCCGGACGTCGCAATACTTTCAGAGGGCATTTCGACGCATAGCCTCGGCGATGGACTAGTCCGACGCCGTCGCCCTCCAGGCCGGCGTCCCGATGCACATTCCGCCGAAGACGCGGCCGGCCCGGCCGGCGCGAGCGGCAGAAGAGCAGAGGGGCAGCCAAACTTGGGCAGCATCACGGATCTCGTCGGCTTCCTGGCAAGCGGCATGACGGTCGCCGCCTCGAGCGGTCGCCAGATGCCCGCCCTGCGTCGCTTGGCCATCGCCGCAAATCTGTCTTTCATCGCCTGTGGGTCGATGCTCGGCCTCGCCCCCATCCTGAAATCGCATGGCCTGCTGCCGCCGGATCTGATCGGCCTCGGCGGTTCAAGGCGCGAAGCGGTCAACCGTTTTCGACGACGTCGCCGTCGGCATCGCGCCGCGAAGCGGTCGCCTGGACGAAGGCGGAGTGCGATCGGCGGGCCAGCTTCGCCGCCTTGCACGGCTTTACCGCGACGCTTCCCTTCGCGATGGGTATCGGCCTGGGAGCGGCGGTCCAGGCTGTCGTCTTTTTCGTCGGCGCCGGCCTGCTGCCCGGCGGCGAATCCTGGGAGGTGATCGGGCGGAGTCTCTCGGCTTTCCTGCTTGCGACGATGGGCTGGCGGATCTTGAAGACGGCCAAGCGGCTCTGCGCCGACACGTCATCCCCGGCCAAAGTGCCCGCCGGTCGCCGCGCCGACCTGGCCGTTGGTTTCGGCACCTCCTCGACCAATCCGATGACCGGCATGTTCTTTGCCGCCCAGTTCATCGGTCCCGCCGGTGACCTGCCTTGGCTGCCGGCGCTCGTGCTCATACTCGCGACCGCGGCGCTCGCCTTGACCAATTCGCTCGCGGTTGCCGCGGTGTTCTCTCATGCCTTCATACGCCGGCGGATGGCATCGGCGCTTCCGGTATGGTCACGCCTCGTCGCGGGTTTGTTCGCTGTTCTCGCCTTTATCTCTGTGATGCCGATGTTAGAGACGCTGCTCTCCAGATGAGCGGCAGGCCTCGCGCAGGATTTGCGGATCAGGAGCGCGATCGGGCTGTCCTGGTGCCGCGCGCGGCCGATTTGCGGCGAGATCGTGTGTCCCCGACGCCCAGATAGCCGAGCAGCGCGTCCACCACGCGCGCCTCGATCTGCGCCGGGTCCGTCTCGCCGGCGAAGCTGGCGCCGTCGATCATGCCCTTGGCGATCCACAGCATGTCGCGCGCGACCACCTTCGTCGGCGGCCCGGCGAGTTCGTCGCCATGCGCGCGCAGCAGCGCCTCGGCGCTCGCGACGATCCGGTCGTCGGCCGCCGCCAGCGCCTCGTCCGCACCCAGCGCGGTCTCGAGATAGTCCAGGATCCGCGCCAGTCGCGGACGCTCGAATTGCTGCGCCACGGCGGCATGGACCAGCGCCCGCAGGCGCGTCGCCAGATCCTGTCCGGCGGTTGCCGCGACCAGCGCCGCCAGCCCCTCGGCGGTTGCGGCATCGCTGCGACGGATCAGTTCGGCGAAGATCGCCTCCTTGCCCGGAAAATACTGGTAGAGCGAGCCGACGCTGATTCCGGCGCGTTCGGCGATCGCGTTGGTATTGGCCGCGTCCAGGCCCTTGGTCTCCAGGATGCGAGCCGTCGCCTCCAGAACCGCGTCGTAGGTGTCGCGCGAACGCGACTGGCGCGGCGTTTTTCGGGGGTCGTTTGGGCGGCGGCGGGGCATGGGCGGATGCGAGTTTTCTGAAAAGAGCAATTGCTCACATTACCTTTCTCGCACCCGAACCGCGACGGGAAAATTCATGAACAGCATCGAGACCCCACGCATCGTCGCCGTGCTCGACGACCTGGATCGCGCCCCTCGGCGCCGTCCTGGGACGCCGGCGTCTTCCACGATGACGCGAAGGGCTCGCGCATGAAGCCCAAGCCCGATGTGCAAGACGTCCATCCGGAACCCGAGCCCTACCATTCTTCAGGCTCGCCGCTGGGCGATGGGCTCGAATTCCCGGTGGCTGGCCATCGGGCCGGGAAGGACCGGCGATGACGCAACATGCCGGCACAGCCCTCGCACGAATCGCGCCCTCGCGCCTGAGGCGCTGGACAGACATCGTGCTCGCGCTTTCGCTCGTGGCGATGGTCCTCTCGGGCCTCGGGCTCTTCGCCCGGCATGACGTTCCCCAGGTCGAGGCGGCGACCGGCGCGTTCCTCGGGATCGACGACGAGGTATGGAGCCACACGCACATCGTCTCGTCGATCCTGTTCTCTGGCGCCGCTGTCTCGCATCTGAGACTGAGCTGGAAGCTGCTCCTGCGCCACTTCGCGCGCCGACCGGACTGACTGCGCGCACCTTCAGGCTTGTTTCCAGCACAATGCCGGGCGGGGCGACGCTTCGCGGCGGCGCGCCGACGGGAGATCGTCGGACCGTGCGCGGCCACCAGCCATCCGGCCGCCGGCGGGCGCCGGCGCCGCGCACGGCCCGACGGTTCAGGCCGACCGATCGAGCACGATATCGAAGCGAACCAGTTCCGCCTGCGTCACGACCGTGCCGCCGACGGCCTCCGCGAGCAGACCTATCGCCACCGATCGCATCAACTCGGCATGGTCGGCATGGGCCGGCGCCGCCCGCCGCGCGATCTCCTTGTCGAGATCGGCCTGCGTGACCAGAAGATCGCGGCCGCCCGCCCTTACCGCAACGTGGATGTGTGGTACGAAGGTCCACGGCAGGAATCCGAACAGCGTCCGCCTGTAGCCGCCCGGGCGAATCGTCCTGAACGCGTACCAGCCGTTGGCATCGATGTCGCCCTCACCGAAGCCGCGGAAGGCCGGATCCGGGCGGCCATGACCCGGCGTCTCGGCCGGATGGTAGTCATAGCGGCCGGTGGAATTGGCCTGCCAGACCTGCAGCTGCAGGCCGGTGCGTGGCCGCCCGGCCGTGTCGAGCAGCCGGCCGGCAAGCACCAGTGGCTTGCCGGGCGAAACCGCATCCCGGGAGCTCATCAGGTCGATGCCGCCCCAAGTCGTGCCCCGGAGTGGCCGGTACGGGCCCTCGAAGTCGGAGGGCGTCGGGTGCAGGCGCTGCTGCGCGCCGGCGGGCTGCGGCCCGAGCAGGCGGCCCGCCGGCGCGCAGCCGCCGAGTTCCGATGCCGCGACGGCGGCGAGCAGCGCGGCGTTGAATCGGCGGCGCGGCCACGGCCGCGCGGAATGTCGATCGAACGGTGTCATCCTCAGTTCCTCAGGGTTGCGTTGAAACGGCTGCGGCCACGAACGGAGCCGGAGAAATCATGCGAGCAATTGCTCATTTCCGCCTACTCGCGTTTTGTGTTCAGAGGTCCGGTCCTGCCGCGCATGGGTCAACGCCAGTGAAACTCGCAACGTCAGGTCCGCTCGACCGTCACCGTGGAGACCGTCCTCGCCGCGCCGGCTCGCGTTCTGGGGACCGCGTCCCGGCAGGTGGGGTCGGAGCTGAGCCCGCAATGCGCGACCGGCGGGCTTGTGACGCATCGGGCGAAGACACTGTCGGCCCGCGCGGTATCCGCCCGCACTCCCCGCTCTGCCCCTCCCACTCCCCCGGCCACGTCTCCATCGTCCGGGCGGGCTTCATCCCCTCCGGCGGCTGCGATCTCGTCGATCGTCGCGACGGTGCCGAGCAGACGGCGTCAGCGAAAGGCGCGGCCGAGGGCCTTGACCGGAGCGCTGCCTACGCGCGAGCGGGGCGGGGCCAGGGCAGGGCGGCCGCCGGGAGCAGAAGGCGAACCGGGGTTTCTGCGCTGGAGAGGGCTTTCAATGCAGCTTCAGCCGGGGTCGGATCACCTGGTTGACATGGCCGATGGCGATGAGCGCGAGGCCGCGCAGCCAGCCATGGATCGCGATGAGATGGATCCGGTAGAGCGAGATGTAGACGAGGCGTGCAAGCCGGCCTTCGATCGCCATGCGCCCGCCGATCAGGTTGCCCATCAGGCTTCCGACCGTCGAGAACCTCGACAGCGAAACCAGCGATCCCTTGTCCCGGTACTCGAAGGGGGTCAGGTCGTTCCTGCCCGCGACGAGGGCCTTGATGTTGCGCAGCGCGGTGTCCGCCATCTGATGGGCGGCCTGCGCGCGCGGCGGCACCGGGCGCGTCTCGCCCGGCGGGACGAAGGATGCGCAATCGCCGACCGCGAAGATGCGCGCGTCGCGGGTCGTCTGCAGCGTGGGCGTCACCAGCAGCTGGTTCGCCCGGTTGGTCTCGAGACCGCCGATCCCGTTCAGCAGATCGGGACCGCGCACGCCGGCCGCCCAGACCCTGAGATCCGCCTGGACGATGCCGGAATCGGTGACCACCTCGCCGGGCCGCACCTCGGTGACCTTGGTGCCGGTCAGGACGCGCACGCCGAGATTCTCGAGCTCGGTCTTCGCCGCCGCCGCGAGCTTCTCCGGAAGGGCCGGCAGGATGCGAGGACCCGCCTCGATCAAGGTCACGGTCAGCCGCGACTCGTCGAACACCTCGAGACCGTAATGCCCGAGCGCCGAGGCGGCGTTGAAGAGCTCGGCCGCGAGCTCGACGCCGGTGGCGCCGCCGCCGACGATGGCGATCTCGACCCGTGCGTCGGCGCCAGGATCGGCGCTCAGCCGACGCGACACGCGAAGGCAATGGTCGAGCAGCTTCTGCCGGAAGCGGTCGGCCTCGCGCCGGCTGTCGAGGAACAGGCAGTGCTCGCGCGCACCAGGAGTCCCGAAATCGTTGGACACGGCGCCTATGGCGAGGACGAGATAGTCGTAGCGGATGCGATGACGGCCGATGAGGACGGAGCCGTCGTCGTCCAGGATGGGCGCGATCACCACGTGCCTGGAATCGCGGTCGATCGATTCGAGACTGCCGAGGAAGAAGCGGTACCCCCAGCGATGGCCGTGGCCGCGATAGCCGACCTCGTCGAGATTGGCGTCGAGCGAACCGGCGGCGACCTCGTGCAGCAGCGGCTTCCAGATATGCGTATGGTTGCGGTCGACGAGGATGATGTCGAAACGATCTCGCCCGTAATGGGCGCCGAGCTTGCGCACCAGCTCGAGACCGCCCGCCCCGCCGCCGACCACGACGATCTGGGTCTTGAGCGATGCCGCCCGGCCGCTCGCGGGCACGGCCGGAACATCCGATGTCGTCTGGTCCAGCATCAAGAACCCCCCTGTTCCAGCGCCCGATCAGACCGCGAGCATAGCAAGAAAAGAAAACCTCTCCACGGCAGAAACCCTGTCGAGCAGGAGCTCACTCCGCGACCCGTCGCAAGCGGCTGCCTGCCGGGGCGGCCACCGATCCCGGTCAGCCGCCGTCCGCCCGCATGTCCGCGGCGACAAGTCCGGCTTCGCCGGCGCGATGGCAGGCCAGGACATGCCCCGGATCGCCGGGGTGGGGCCTGAGCGCCGGCCGCTCGCTGCGGCAGCGCTCGACGGCGAAGGGGCAGCGAGGATGGAAATGGCACCCGGCGGGCGGGGTCAGCGGCGACGGGATCTCGCCCGCGATCGGCTCGAATTCGCGGCGCCGCGACAGGCTCGGAGCCTCGCGCAGCAGCGCCTGGGTATAGGGATGCGCCGGAGCCGCGAACAGCGCGTCGGCCGCCGCCAGCTCGACGATGCGCCCGAGATACATCACCGCCACCCGGTCGGCGACATGGCGCACCGCGCCCAGATTGTGGCTGATGAAGACGTAAGTCAGGTCGAATTCGGCCTTCAGGTCCATGAACATGTTCAGGACCTGCGCCTGGATGGACACGTCGAGCGCCGCGGTCGCCTCGTCGCAGACGACGACCGCGGGGCGCACCGCCAGCGCGCGGGCGATCCCGACGCGCTGGCGCTGGCCCCCCGACAGGGCATGTGGAAAGCGTCCGGCATAGTCGGCATCGAGACCGACGCGCGCCAGCATGTCCCGCGCGAAGCCGTCGGCCGCGGCGGGCTGCAGCAGGCCGTGGACGACCGGCGCCTCGACGATCGCGTCGCGCACCGATTTGCGCGGGTTCAGCGAGGTCATGGGATCCTGGAAGATCATCTGGATCTCGCGCACGAAACGGCGCCGCGCCGGCCGGTCCATCGTCGCGACGTCGGCGCCATCGTAGCGCAGTGTCCCGGCGCTCTGCGCCAGGATCCCGGACATGATCCGTCCCAGCGTGCTCTTGCCGCAGCCCGATTCACCCACCAGGGCCAGGACCTCGCCGCGGCGCACCGACAGGCTGACGCCGTCGACGGCATGCACGACCTTGCGGCGGTGGCCGGCGCCGAAAAGATTGAGCATCTTCGCCGCGACGTCGAGCTCGGTCGCGAAGCGCATCTCGATCGCATCGAGTTCCAGGATCGGGGCGGCGGGTGCGCGCGCGACGCTCATCGCCGCTCCTTCGTCGTCGCGGCGTCCAGCGGGTGGAAGCAGCGCACCGTGCGTCCAGCACCGTCGGCGGGCGGCAGATCCGGTTCCGTCTCCCGGCAGAGGGCCGTCGCGTGCGCGCAGCGCGGGGCGAAGCGGCATCCGGCGCGGATCGACCCGGCGACGGGCGGCATGCCCGGGATCGGACGCAGGCGTCCGGCGCGCACGTCGATCATCGGCACGCTGTCCAGCAGGCCGCGCGTATAGGGATGGGCGGGGCGGGTCAGGATCGCCTCCGCCGGGCCGCTCTCGACGATGCGGCCCGCATACATTACCGCGATCGAATGCGCGAGACTGGCGACCACCGCGAGATCATGGGTGATCCAGATCATCGCGGTGCCGGTCTCGCGGCCCAGCCGCTTCGCCTCGTGCAGGATCTGGCCCTGGGTGGTCACGTCGAGCGCGGTGGTCGGCTCGTCCGCCAGCACGACCGCGGGCCGGTTGATGAGCGCGATCGCGATCACGATGCGCTGGCGCATCCCGCCCGAAAGCTGGTGAGGATAGGCGGCCAGGCGCTCCTCGGGCGCGGAGATCCCGACCGCTTCGAGGGCCGCGCGCGCGCGGCGCCGCGCCTCGGCGCGCGACACGGCCGGGTCGTGCACCTCGATCGCCTCGCAGATCTGTGCGTCGATCCGCATGACCGGATTCAAGGTCATCATCGGATCCTGGAAGATCATCGCGATGTCGCGGCCGCGGATCCTGCGCATCGCGGCTCCGTCCTGCGGGTCGACCGGCCGGCCATCGAGGACCGCGGTACCGCCGGCGATCCGCACCGGCGCCTCGAGCAGGCCCATCGCCGCCAGCGCGGTGATCGACTTTCCCGATCCCGATTCGCCGACCAGCGCCAGGATCTCGCCGCGCGGCACCGCCAGCGACACGCGCTCGACCAGTGTCAGGGTGCGGGTCTTCCACCGCGCCTCCACGGTCAGGTCGCGGATCTCGAAGGCCGCGCGGCTCATGTCGCGGCCCGCGGATCGAGCATGTCGCGCAGGCGGTCGCCCACCAGATTGATCGCGACGATCAGCAGCACGAGGGCGACGCCGGGATAGGCGCTGATCCAGGTGCGGCCGGAAAGGATGTGCTGAAAGCCGTTGGCGATCAGCAGTCCCAGCGAGGGCTGGGTGACCGGCAGGCCGAGACCGAGGAAGGACAGCGTCGCCTCCAGCGCGATCGCGTTGGCGACCTGGACGGCGGCCACGACCAGCACCGTCGGCAGGCAGTTCGGCACCAGGTGTCCGAAGACGATGCGCGGCGCGGCGAGACCCAGCGAGCGCGCCGCGGAGATGTAGTCCTTCTCGCGTTCGACCAGCGCGGTCGAACGCACGGTGCGGGCGAAATAGGCCCATTGGACGGCGACCAGCGCCAGGATCACCTTCTCGATCCCCGGCCCGAGCGCGGCGAGCAGCACCAGCGCGATGAGGATCGCCGGGAAGCTCAGCTGGAAGTCGACGATCCGCATGATCAGCGAATCCGCCCGGCCGCCCAGATAGGCCGAGAGCACGCCGACGGTCGTCCCGATCGACGCGGCGATGAACCCTGCGAGCGCCCCGATCCCGAGGCTGATCCGCAGGCCGTAGAGGATCGCGCTCCACAGGTCGCGTCCCTGGTCGTCGGTGCCAAGGTGATGGACCATGCCGTTCGAACCCGTCGCGCCGGGGCGCAGGCGGCTGTCCATCACGTCCAGCGACGCCAGGTCGTAGGGATCCTGCGGCGCAAGCAGCGGGGCGAACACCGCAGCCACCACGACCGCCAGCAGCAGCGCCGCCCCCAGCGCCGCCTGCGGCCTGCTGCAGAACAGCAGCAGCCAGGCGCGCGCCGCAGCGGCGCGCGACGGTCGTCCGGTCAGCCCGGTGCCGGTCATCGGCCCGCCAGCCTCACCCGCGGATCGAGCATCGAATAGGCGATGTCGACGAGCAGGTTGATCACGACGAAGAGGAAGGCCGTGAACATCAGGTAGGCGACGATCACCGGCCGGTCGAGGACGCCGATCGAATCGATGATCAGCTTGCCCATGCCCGGCCAGGAGAACACGGTCTCGGTCACCACGGCGAAGGCGACCAGCGACCCGAACTCCATGCCCACCACGGTGACCAGCGGCAGCTGGATGTTGCGGAACACGTGCGCGAGCACGACGCGCCGTTCCGGCACCCCCTTGGCGCGGGCGAAGCGCACGAAATCCTGGCGCAGCGTCTCCTGCATGCTGGCGCGCGTGAGGCGGATCACCAGACCGATCTTGAACAGCGCGAGACTGAACGCGGGCAGGGCGAGATGGCGCAGCCCGTCGAGGGTCAGGACGCTGAGCGGCACGCCCAGCAGCGTCGAGGTGGCGCCGCGCCCGCCGGAGGGCAGAAGCGCGAGGTCGACGCTGAAGAACACGATCAGCATCAGCCCCACCCAGAAGGTCGGCAGGCTGAATCCCAGGATCGAGAAGGCGGTGATCGCCTGCGCCGGGACGCTGTCGGGGCGATAGCCCGCCCAGAGACCGAGCGGGATGCCGATCGCCAGCGCCAGAAGCATCGCGCAGACCGCGAGTTCGAGCGTCGCCGGCAGCGCCTTGAGGATCAGCGCGAAGGCGGGAACGCGATAGACATAGCTGGTTCCCAGGTCGCCGCGCAGCGCGCCGAGCATGAAATTGCCGTACTGCTCCCAGAGCGGCCGGTCGAGCCCCAGCCGGGCGATGATCTCGGCCTTCTGCTGCTGCGTCGCCGCGGGATGGATCAGGATGTCGACCGGATTGCCGATCAGGTAGACGCCGACGAACACGATCACCGACATCGCGATCATGAGCTGTGCGCCCTGCAGCAATCTGCGAAGGATGAACAGCGCCATCGGCTTACCGCACGCCTTGTGGAACGCGCGCATGTGGCAGCGCGGCGTCGGGTGCTGTCAACACAATAAACGCCGTCGCGCTGGACTTGGGCGCGGTCGGGCGCGATCTTGCGGCATCGTCCCGAGAGGATCCAGGAACATGCAAGACGCGCCGGCCAGCTCCCCGGTCCCGAAAGCCACGCTCGACATGCTGATCGAGGCCGGCGTCCCGGCGATCAGCCAGACGCTGTTCGGGCTCGGCATCATGAACGCCTTCGTGCCCGGTCTGACGCCGGCCAATCCGCAGCGCTGTCGCTTCGCCGGACCTGCCTGCACGTTGCGTGCTATTCCCATGCGCGAGGACGTGCGCGCCGCGATCGCCGAGGGCCGGCTTGCCAATCCGCATCGTCAGGCGCTGGCCGGCGTCAGGTCCGGCGAGGTCCTGATCACGGATATCGGCGACATCCCGCGCATCTCGCTGTTCGGCGACCTGATCGGCACGCATCTGGCGAATGTCGGCGTCGCGGCCATCGTCACCGATGGCGGCGTCGCGGATCTCGCGGCGCTGGCCGACGTGCCGCTGCCGGTGTTCTCGGCCGGCTCGGCGCCGGTGCCCGCGTCGGGCCGGGTCGTGGTCGTCGACATCCGGCGCCCGATCGATTGCCGCGGCGTGCCGGTCTACGACGGCGACATCGTCGTCGGCGACAAGGCGGGCGTCGTGGTCGTGCCCGCGCAGCTCGCCGGGCAGGTCGCCGCCAAGGCGCTCGAGAAGGAGCGCCTCGAGACCTTCCTGCTCGAGCGTCTGCGCGCCGGCGCGCCGCTCGAGGGGACCTACCCGCCGAATGCCGAGACCCTCGCCGCGTATCGGGCGCGCTAGCCGCGCGCTCAGCGCCGGCTCGCCTTCCAGGCCTCGTATTCCTTCATCGTGGCGTCGTTCGCCGGATAGAGGCCCTTGAGCGGGCGTCCGCCGCGCGCCTGGGCGATGACCCAAGCCTCGAACGCCTCGCGCTCGGCGGCGGCGGCGGCGATCTCCTCGGCGAGATGCGCCGGGATCACGACCACGCCGTTGGGGTCGCCGAAGACGACGTCGCCCGGGAACACCGGCACGCCCGCGCAGCCGACCGCGGTCTGCAGCTCGACGACCAGACGATGCGAGGTCACCGGGGTTCCGGCCGTGCCGCAGCAGAAAAGTGGGAAGGGGATCGTCGCGATCGCCGCGGCGTCCGACACGCCGCCGTCGAGAACGACGCCGGCCGCGCCCTTGGCCATGAAATGCGTGGCCATGATGTCGCCCATGAAGGCGGTGCGCGTCTCGCCGTCCATGGCGACGATCAGCACGTCGCCCTCGCCCAGCCGCGCGGTCGCCTCGCCCTGGAGATTGGGGCGCTCGCCGCGCGCGGTCGCCTCGACCAGATCCTCGCGAACGGGGATCGTGCGCACGGTGAAGGCACGGCCGACGAAACGCGACGCGGCCGGATTCAGCGGCTTGGGCGTCTGCATCATCATGCCGCGCAGACCCTTGCGGTAGAGCAGCGAGACGACCGTCGGCACCGCGACGCCGTCCAGTAGCTTGCGGATTCGGTCGAGAGCGGGTGCGTCGATCATGGTCTGTTTCCTGTGTGGGTCATGCCGCGAGCCAGCCGCCGTCCACCATCAGGCAGCTGCCGGTCGTGAAGCTCGAATCGTCGCCGGCGAGAAAAAGGATGGCGCGCGCGACCTCTTCGGCCTGGCCGAGACGGCCGAGCGGATGGCGGGCCTCCGATCGCGCGCGGGCGGCGACCGGATCCTGGTTGCGTGCGAAGGCCCGTTGCAGCAGCGGGGTATCGATGGCGCCGGGAACGACGACGTTCACGCGCACGCCGTCCGCGGCGTGATCGAGCGCCATCGACCGCGCGAGGCTGACGACGGCCCCCTTCGAGGCGAGATAGGGCGCGTTCGATCGGCCGCCCGCGAAGGCCAGCTGCGAGCCCACCAGCACGATGGCGCCGCGGCGTCGCGCGATCATCGCGGGCAGCACCGCTCGGCACCACAGGAAGGTGCCGGTCAGGTTCGTGGCGAGCACGGCGTTCCAGTCGTGCAGCGTCGAATCGACGACCGTCTTGCCGGTCGACCAGCCGGCCGCGGTCACGAGAATGTCCGCCGGCCCGACGCGCTCGGCCAGTTCGCGCGCCTGCGCCACGACCATGGCCTCGTCGCCGACATCGCCCGCCAGCGCGAGCGACCCCGGCAGCGTCGCGCAGAGCGCACCGAGCGCCTGGGGATCGCGATCGACGCCGACGATCCTGGCGCCGCGCGCCGCCATCATCCGCGCGGTCGCGGCGCCGATGCCCGAAGCGGCGCCCGTGATCACCGCCACGCGTCCGTCCAGATCCATGCTTCGTCCCATCTTCCCCCGCCGCGCGCCGGCGGATCTTGCGATCCGACGACGGTGACGACCGCTGCGACAATGGGCTATATGCAACGCGATGACAATCCTGGCGACAGGCGCGAACGGCTTCGTGGGCGCGCATACCGTGGCTGCGCTGGCCCGCAACTGGCCCGGCGAAGAGATCGTGGCTGCCGACATCGCGCCGCCGCCGGATTTCGTGCGGGCGTTCTGGGGCGCGGCCCCGGTCGTGCCGCTGCGCCTGGACATCGCGGACCGCCACGCGGTCGCCGCCGCCGTCGCGGCGCACCGCCCGCGCTTCGTCGTCCACATGGCGGCGATCACGCCGTCGCCGGAGATGGAGACGACCGATCCGCTGCGCGTGGTCGACATCAACATCCTCGGTGCGGCCAATGTCCTCGATGCGGCCGCCGGTTCTCCGGACACGGTCCGGATCGTTCTGCTGTCGAGCTCGATCGTCTATGGCTTCGGGCCGCTTCTGCCGAGCCCGCTCGCCGAGGGCACCGCGCTCGATCCGATCGGGCTCTACGCGGTCTCCAAGGTCGCGTGCGAGGGCCTCGCGCGGCGCTACCGCACGCTGCGCGGCAAGGATATCGTCGCCGCGCGCGTTGCGGCGACCTATGGCGAGATGGAGCGGCCGACCGCGCATCGCCAGACCATGAGCCATATCCATACGCTCTTCGAAGCGCTGCGTGCGCGCCGGCCGGTGACGACGACGGCCTCGCCGGGAATGCGCGACTGGACCCATGCCGACGACATCGGCGAGGGGATCTGCGCGCTGCTCGCGGCCGCGCGGCTGAACCACGACGCTTACAACATCTCGCGCGGCGTGGGCCTGCCGTGGACGCAGGTGCTGGAGATGTTCCGCGCGGCCGGCGCCGACATCCGCATGGTCGACGATCCGGCGGCCGCGTCATTGCGCTTCGAGGCGCAGGCCGGGCGGCCGCCGATGGCCGTCGAGCGCCTCGCCGCCGATACCGGGTTTCGCCCGGCGCGCGACCTGCGCGACGCCATCGCGAGGGTCGCTTCGGGAGGAACGATATGATTCGCTACGGACGTGCGCTGCTGCCGCTCTGGCAGCTCGAGGACGGCATGGCCTTCCTCAACCACGGCTCCTACGGCGCCACGCCGCGGACCATCGCCGCCGAGGCCGATCGCTGGCGCGCGCGCATGGAAAGCCAGCCGGTGCGCTTCTTCAACGAGGAGCTGCCCGTCGCCATCCGCGCGGCCGCGCAGCGCCTCGCCGCCTTCGTCGGCACCGCGCCCGAGCGGCTGGGCTTCGTCGAGAACGCCTCGGCCGGAACCAACGCGGTGCTGCGTTCGCGGCGCTGGCACGAAGGCGACGAGATCCTGACCACCAGCCATGTCTACAACGCCGTGCGCAAGAACCTCGCCTGGCTGGGCACGATGACCGGCGCGGTGGCGGTCGAGGCGCAGGTTCCCTTCCCGACGCCCGACGAGGCCAGCGTTCTCGACGCCATCGCCGCCGCGATCACGCCGCGCACGCGTCTGCTGCTGGTCGACCACGTCGCCTCGGCCTCGGCGGTGGCGATGCCGCTGGCGGCGATCGTGAAGCTGGCGCATGGACATGGGATACCGGTGCTGGTCGACGGCGCGCATGGCCCGGGCATGGTCGACCTGGACGTCGATGCGATCGGCGCCGAC
>JBIKLI010000119.1:0-11808 GCA_044359885.1 Alphaproteobacteria bacterium
CGCGCCGGGCCGGCGGCCGAGTACGGTCAGCGCCTCCCAGAGCTTGAGATAGGCGCGGTTGGGCGGACCCGTGCGGTCCTCGGCGAAGACCGGCGCGCCGTGCGCGAAGGCCGAACTGCAGCGCGCGCTGGCATAGACCAGATCCGGCTGCCACAGCGTCCACGCGCCCAGCGGTGCCGCCGGTGCCGGCTGCGGGAAGACATGCGGTCGCGGGCGGATCGGGGGCAGCCGTTCGGCGATCAGCGCGGCGCGGCGGAAATGCCCGGTCGGATGCAGCGTCCAGTTGCGCTGGATCGCGCGCAGGCGCTGTGCCGCGTCGCCGATCGACACGACCGGCAGCGGCAGAAGGTCGAACCAGATGTTCGCCGCCCAGGCGACCGGTCGTGCAGGGCCGCGCACGACGACCAGTCGCTCGCGTTCCGCCTCGATCTCGCTGTCCGCGAGCTCGGCGAGCAGCTGCGGCAGGAAGCCTTCCGCCGCCAGGTATCCGGTGCGCATCGCATGCATGTGCCGCAATCTAGTCGCTGCGCGCGCGCCGCGACATCGCGATCCGTCTCCGCCGGTGCGGCCCGCCTGGACCGTCGCCGGCCGCTTGGGCATCATGCGCGCCGCGAACGCCAGGGAGACGCCGCGATGAAATGCTCGCTCGTGCAGATGAATTCGATCGGCGACAAGGCGCGGAACATCGCCATGGCGCGCGCGCTGATCGAGCAGGCGGTCGCCGAGGAGAAGCCGGACTGGGTGCTGCTGCCCGAGACCTTCGACTGGGCCGGCGGCACGGCGGCGCAGCGGCTCGCGGCGGCCGAGACGATCCCCGGCGGACCCGCCTATGCGATGTGCCAGGAGATGGCGCGGACCCACCGGATCTTCGTCCATGCCGGCTCGATCAACGAGAAGGTGCCCGGCGAGGACAAGGTCTACAACACCACCGTCGTCTTCGACCGCGCGGGCGAGCCGGTCGCCCGCTACCGCAAGATCCATCTCTTCGACGTCACGACGCCGGACGGCGTCGAGTATCGCGAATCGGCGCATGTGGCGCCCGGCGACGCGGTCGTCACCTATGACTGCGAGGGCGTCACGGTGGGGGCCGCGATCTGCTACGACCTGCGCTTTCCCGAGCTGTTCCAGGCGCTGGCGAAGAAGGGCGCGCAGCTGATCGCGCTGCCGGCGGCCTTCACCCTGCAGACGGGCAAGGACCACTGGGAAGTGCTGATCCGCGCGCGGGCGATCGAGAACGAGACCTATTTCGCCGCCTCGGCCCAGTGCGGCGCCTTCGCGCAGGGGAATTCGATGCGCCAGACCTATGGCCATTCGATGATGGTCGACCCCTGGGGCCATGTCGTCGCCCGTGCCTCGGACGGGCCGGGCGTGGTCGCCGCGCGCGTCGATCCGCGGCGCGTGGCCCAGGTCCGCGCGCAGATCCCCGTCCACCAGCATCGCCGCCTGCCGATGGGCGCCTGAGGCGCCGCCCCTGTCAGGGTGTGGCGAGGGCGTCGCGCGCGGCCGGCCAGGCGCCTGCGCGGGCGACGACCAGCAGGCCCTCGTTCCAGCGCCGCGGCGTGTAGGCGCGCGCATCGGCGAAGAAACGTGCCGCCCCGCCCATTTCCTGCGCGATCAACGCGCCGGCGGCATGGTCCCAGGGCCAGCCGCGGCCGAAATACGCGACGTCGACGGCGTTCCAGGCCAGGTCGAGGAAGGCGATCGCGCCGCCCCCGGGCGTCGGCGTCGGCGCGAACCGGTCGGGGGCCCGCTCGCGGGCGCGACGCCCGTCGGGCAGCCGGCCGAGGAGGACGGCCCGCGGCAGGCCGGCGGCGGCTTCGTCCGCGGACGGCCGCGGTCCCACGCGCGTCATGCCCGCGCCATGCTCGGCCGCGGCCCGTCTGGCGGCGCAGGGCTGCAGGATCCAGCCTGCCAGCACCTCGTCGCCGCGCGCGAGCGCGACGATCAGGCCGAAATCCGGTTTGCCGCCGACGAAACTGCGCGTCCCGTCGATGGGATCGACGATCCACAGCGGTCGGTCGGCGTCGAGGCGCGCGAGCAGCGACGGATCGGCGGCCGCCGCCTCCTCGCCCAGCGCCCATGAACCGGGCAGCAGGGCCGCGAGGCGCGGCGCGAGGAACGCCTCGGCCTCGCGATCGGCCACCGTGACGAAATCGTTCGCGCGCTTCTCGTCGATTTCGCCGGCAGCGAGGCGGCCGAAGCGCGGCATGACGAAACGCTCGGCGGCCTCGTCCATCAGCGCGACGACATCGTCATGGGGGATCCGCATCGGAACATGGCTACATCCAAACGGCGGCGGCGGGAAGGGCGCTGCGGCGGGATGCGCGCCGCAAGAAACCCTGTATCATCGGCCGGGCAACGCCTGACGAGGACGCCATGATCGAGGATCCGCCGCTTCTGACCGTACGCAGGAGTTTCCCGCGGCCCAGCGCCGCGCAACTGGCTGCGCTCGCCGCCGCGCCGACCGGCTTCGTCACCGACGCGATGGGGGGACGCGGCGCGCTTGAGGCGCGCATCAAGCCGATCGGGCGGACGCCGGCCGCCTTCGCCGGGGTCGCGATCACCTGCCACGCCGGACCCGCCGACAATCTCGCCCTGTTCGGGGCGCTGGCCTATGGCGCGCCCGGCGACGTGATGGTCTGCGCGACCGATGGTTTCGCCGCGACGGCCGTGACCGGCGACCTGCTTCTGGGCATGGCCCGCAATCGCGGCCTCGCGGGTTTCGTCACCGACGGGATGGTGCGCGACGTCGCCGGCATCGAAGCGGTCGGCCTGCCCTGCTTCGCGGCCGGCGTGACGCCGAACTCTCCCGCCCGCAACGGCCCGGGCACCGTCGGGATGCCGGTCGTCGTCGGCGGCGTCACGGTCGAAGCCGGCGACATCGTGATCGGCGACGCGGACGGGGTCGTCGTCGTGCCGCGCGCGTCGGCCGATGCGGTGATCGCGCGGCTCGCGGCGGTTCGCGCGGCGGAGGCCGATCTCGACGCCCGCGTGAAAGGCGGTCTCGAACTGCCGGGCTTCATCACCGGGCTGATCGCCGCCGGCCGGTTCAAGGAGATCGGTTGAGCGGGGCTATTCCAGGGTGAACCCGCGCGCCTTCGACGACCGGCCGATCTCGTCCACCAGCAGCCGCAGGATCTGGTCGAAGATGGCCGCCTCGTCCTGGGGCGCGCCCAGATAGCTGACCTCGCCGGTCCACAGACGGCGCCCGGACTGTTCCTCGTCGACCGTCATCGCGATGAGGAACTTGACCCGGCCGCGCGTGTCCCGGACGCCGCGCTGCAGGGTCTGCGGGACCCGTTCGATCTCGGTGTCGAAGTTCAGCGACAGCGCACCGCCCGCGGCGCGGTAGGAGAGGCCGGCCTGCCGCAGCCCATCCGCCAGCCCGCGGATCAGGCGACGCTTGTCCGGATGGTCGTCCAGCACGCGTGGCGTGATCGACGAACCGACGGGCAGGGGATGATGCACCGACGCATGGATGCGTCCCCAATCGATCTTCGGCGGCTCCTCGGCCTCGGCGACCGCGATAGGCGCAAGGCCGGCCAGCGCGGCGAGCGCGGCCAGTCCGGCGACGACGCCCCTGCGCCGGGCGTCACTCGGCCGGCGCGTGGCCATGTCCATGAGCGGCGCGATGGTCCTTCTCCATCTGGGTCAGGCGCTGGGCGATCGCGTTCATCGGGGTCGTGAACGGAGCGAGCAGCAGGTAGATGGCGGGGATGACGAAGATCGTCAGCAGCGTCGCGAACGAGACGCCGCCGATGATCACCCAGCCGATCGCCTCGCGGCTCTCGGCGCCGGCGCCGTGCGCGGCGGCCAGCGGCACCGCGCCGCAGATCGTCGCGATCGAGGTCATCAGGATCGGCCGCAGGCGGGCGACCGAGGCTTCGAGCACCGCGTCGTAGACGCTGCGGCCCTCGTCGCGCATCTGATTGGCGAATTCGACGATCAGGATCCCGTTCTTCGCCATCAGCCCGACCAGCAGGATCATCCCGATCTGGCTGTAGATGTTGAGACTGATGCCCGTGAACCAGAGCGCACCCAGCCCGCCGGTGACGGCCAGCGGCACCGCGAGCATGATCACGAAGGGGTGGATCCAGCTCTCGAACTGGCCGGCGAGCACGAGGAACACCACGAGCAGCGCCAGGCCGAAGGTGACCATCAGCGAGCTGGAGCTCTCCTTGAACTCGCGGCTGGTGCCCTGGTAGCTGATCCGGACCTCCGGCGGCAGGTCCTCGCGCACGACCTTCTCCAGCACCTCCAGCCCCTGGGCGATGGTGAAGCCCGGCGCCAGCTGCGAGCGGATGGTGATCGAGCGCAGCCGGTCGACGCGATTCAGCTCCTGCGGACCGGCCGCCTCGACCAGCCGCACGACATTGGACAGCGGGATCAGTTCGCGCGTCGTCTGCGAGCGCACGAAGATCGAGGCGAGGTCCGACGGCGTCGCGCGGTCCTCGGACCGCGCCTGGAGGATGACCTTGTACTCCTCGCCGCGGTCGACATAGGTGTTGACCTCGCGCGAACCGAACATGGTCTCCAGCGTCCGGCCGATCTCCTCGATCGAGACGCCGAGATCAGCGGCCTTGGCGCGGTCGATGCGTACGCGCAGCTCGGGCTTGTTCTCGCGGTAGTTCGAATCCGGATTGACGAAACGCGGATCGGTGCGGATGCGATCGAGGATCCGGTCGCGCCAGCCGCGAAGCGTCTCGTAGTCGCTGCCGCCGATCACGAACAGGATCGGGCTCGGATCGCCGCGCTGGCCCAGTGTTCCGGGGCTGCTGACGCGCGCGAAGGCGCCGGGGATGGCCGCCAGCTTCGGCGACAGTTCGCGCATCATGTCCTGCTGCGAGCGGTCGCGCTGGTCCCAGGGTTTCAGCCGCACGAAGACGTTGGCGACGTTGACCGGCGCGGGGCGCGCGAAGCTGGGCGCCAGATTGGTCATCACCGCCTGGACATGGCCCTGGTCCACCAGCGGCTGGATCTCTCGCTCGATGCGCACGGCCTGCTCGCGCGTGAACGCCAGCGACGCCCCCTCGGGGGTCGAGACCTGGATCCACATCGCGCCGCGATCCTCGGCCGGGGTCAGTTCCTTCGGCAGGATCGTGAACAGCACATAGGCGAGCGAGGAGATCGCGAGCGCCATCGCGATGATCACCGCCGGCATGCCGAGCGTCCCCCGCAGCAGGAACCGGTAGCCGTTGTTGAGCGCGACGAAGAGCGGCTCGGTGACGCGGTAGACGAAGCCCTCGCTCTCGTGCGCCTTGAGGATCTTCGAGCACATCATCGGCGACAGCGTGAGCGCGACCAGCCCCGAGAACACGACCGAAGCGGCAAGCGCGATGCCGAATTCGGTGAACAGCCGCCCGATATTGCCCTCCATGAAGGAGATCGGCACGAACACGGCGGTCAGGGTCAGCGTCGTCGACAGGACCGCGAAGGCGATCTGCCGCGACCCGCGCAGCGCCGCCAGCAACGGCGGCTCGCCGAGTTCGATGCGACGGTGGATGTTCTCCAGCACCACGATCGCGTCGTCGACGACGATTCCTATCGCCAGCACCAGGGCGAGCAGCGTGAGCACGTTGAGCGAGAACCCGAGCGCCGCCATGACCGTGAACGACCCGATGATCGAGACCGGGATGGCGACGGTCGGAATGATCGTGGCACGCACCGAACGCAGGAAGAAGAAGATCACGCCGACGACCAGCAGGACGCCGATGCCGAGCGCGTGCAGCACCTCGTAGATCGACTGCTTGATGAAGACAGATTCGTCGTAGCTGACGATGTAGGACGTGCCCTCCGGGAAGGACTCGCGCAGCCGTTCCATCTCCTGCTTGGCGCCGTCGGCGACCGTCAGGGTGTTGGCGGTCGACTGGCGCAGGATGCCGAGCCCGACGGCGGTGCGGCCGTTCGTGCGCATCTCGCTGCGCTCGTCCTCCGGCGCGATCTCGACGCGCGCGATCTCGCCGACCCGCACCGGATAGCCGTTGCGGGTGGCGACGACGACGTTGCGGAACTGGTCGGGGGTCTGCAGGCGGGAGTCCGTCTTGACCGTGAATTCGCGCTGCGTCGACTCGATGCGGCCCGAGGGCAGCTCGATGTTCTGGCGGCGGATCGCCTGCTCGACATCCGCGACCGTCAGCTGGCGCGCGGCCAGCGCGGAACGGTCGATCCAGATGCGCATCGCGAAGCGACGCTCGCCCGAGATCTGGACCTGGGCGACGCCGGGGACGATCGAGAGCTTGTCGACCAGGTTGCGACGCGCGAAATCCGTCAGCTCCATCTGGTTCATGCGCTCGGAGGTGAGGCTGAAGAACACGATCGAGCGGGCGTCGGAGTCGACCTTCGCCACCACCGGGTTTTCCGCCGCGTCGGGCAGCCGGGCGCGGACGCGGGCGACGCGGTCGCGCACGTCGGCGGCGGCACCGTCGACGTCGCGGTCCAGGCGGAACTCGATGACGACCTGGCTTCGTTCCTCGCGGCTCTGCGAGGTGATGGCGCGCACGCCCTCGATCCCGGAGACCGCGCTTTCGATCAGTTCCGTGATCCGGCTTTCGACCACGTCGTTGGAGGCGCCGCGATAGACCGTGGTCACCGAGACGATCGGCGGATCGATCGCCGGGTACTCCCGGATCGGCAGCTTGGTGAAGGCGGCGATGCCGAGCACCAGGACGACGAGGCTGATCACGGTCGCGAAGACCGGCCGCTTGATTGAGGCGTCGGAGATGACCATTGGGGTCTCTTTCCGCTGGGAAGGAGGATCGGACGCGCCGCGCTCAGGTCAGCTTGTGGCCTGCGGGCGGAAGGGGCGAGGGGTCACGGACTGGTTCGGCCGCACGCGGCTGGTGCCGCGGACGATCACCTGTTCGCCGGCCTTCAGGCCCTCGACGACCTCGACCGTCCCTTGCTGGCGGTTGCCGAGCTTGACCTCGACGCGTACGGCGCGGTTGTCGCGCACGACGAAGACGTACTGGCGCGCGCCTTCGGGAACCAGCGCCTCCTCGTCGACGAGGATCGCGTTGTCGCGCCGCTCGAGGGCGAGTTCGACGGTGATGAACATCCCTGGCTTCAGGGCTTCGTCGCGGTTGTCGAACACCGCGTTGACCCGCACCGCGCGGGTCACGGGGTCGACGCGGGTGTCGATGACCGTCACCGTGCCCTCGAAGAGCCGGCCCGGATAGGCGCCGCTGCGGGCGAAGACCGCCAGCCCCGAGCGCAGCTTGCCGAGAAAGTTCTCGGGGATCGAGAAGTCGAGCTTGATCCGGCTCAGATCGTCGAGCGTCGTGATCGCCGTTCCCGGCAGCAGCAGCGTGCCGACGCTGATCTGGCGCATGCCGACCCGGCCGTCGAAGGGGGCGAGGATGCGCGTGTCCTCCAGCCGGGCGTCGAGCGACCGTGTCCGCGCCTCGCCGCTGCGCACCCGCGCCTCCGCGGCGCGCAGCTGGGAGTCCAGTTCGTCGACCCTGGCCTGGGTGATGGCGCCGGTCGACTTCAGCTGCCGCGCCCGCTCCAGCTTCTGGCGGGTGTCGTCGCGCACGGCGATCGCCTGTTCGAGATCGTTTCGCGCCTGGTCGGCATCCGCCCGGCGCTCGCGCGTCGATATCGAGGCATCGAGATCGACCAGCACCTGACCGGCCTTCACCGACTGGCCCTCCTGGAACGCGAAGGCGGACACGAAGCCCGTCTGCTTGGCGGTGATGACCACGGATTCGTAGGCGCGCGCGGTGCCGACGGCCTCCGCCTTCTCGAAGACCACGCCGGTGCGCACGGGGGCGACCTCGACCGTCAGCGGCGGTCCTGCCGGTCGCTGCGCGGGCGCAGCCGCGCCGTCGGCGGGCTTCGCAGCCTTGGTCTGCTCCCAATACATGTAGCCGCCGAATCCGGCGGCACCCATCAGGGCAATGATCGCAACTTGGGTGATGAGGCGCATGCGTGTCCGCTTCTCGTTCCCTGTTCTTCGCGAGGCCCGGACAGTCTAGGCCGGCCGCAGGCGGCTGGATACTAGCCCCAGGTTACAGCGCGTTACACCCGAAACATGTGGGGATATCGCGGCTCGGCAAGCCTGGGGCCGAATTTACCGGCTCGCCGGCGGCGCTGCCGGGCGAGCCGGGGCTTGCCCGCGGCGGGCCGCTGGCCGACAGTCGCCGGTCGCGACATCGCGCGGAGGCGACCATGACGACGCTGCTGCTGACCCACGACGCCTGCCTCGCGCATGACCCGGGACCCGGCCATCCCGAGAGCCCCGCGCGGCTGCGTGCGGTGCGCGCGGCGCTGGATGCGCCCGCCTTCGCGGCGCTGGCGCGGGCCGAGGCGCCGCGGGCCTCGCTGGACGACGTTGCGCTGGTCCATCCGCGCACGCATGCCGAGCGCATTCTGGCCGCCGTGCCGGGATCGGGCCGCCAGGCGCTGGACGCCGACACGGCGTTGAGCCCCGGCTCCGGCGAGGCCGCGCTGCGCGCCGCCGGGGCCGTGGTCGCGGCCGTCGACGCGGTCGCGCAGGGCCGCGCGCGCAACGCCTTCTGCGCCGTCCGGCCGCCCGGCCACCATGCGGAAGCGGCGCTGGCGATGGGATTCTGCCTGTTCAACAATGCCGCCATCGGGGCGGCGCGGGCGCGGGTGGCGCATGGGCTGCATCGCGTCGCGGTGGTCGATTTCGACGTCCATCACGGCAACGGGACCCAGGCGATCCTCGAGGGCGACGCCGGGTTCTTCTTCGCCTCGACCCATCAGATGCCGCTCTACCCCGGCACCGGCGATCCCGCCGAGCGCGGCGTGGCCGGCAATGTCGTGAACGTCGCGCTGCGGCCCCATGCCGACGGGACGGATTTCCGGCGCGCGATGGAGCGGCTCGTGCTGCCGGCGCTGGACGCCTTCGCCCCGCAATTCGTTCTGATCTCCGCGGGGTTCGATGCGCATCGCCGCGATCCCCTGGCGGCGCTCGATCTCGAGGCCGAGGACTTCGCCTGGGCGACGGCCGCGATCGCCGCGATCGCGGACCGCCATGCCGGGGGGCGGCTGGTGTCGACGCTGGAGGGCGGCTACGACCTTGCTGCGCTCGCCGAGTCGGCCGCCGCGCATGTCACGGCGCTGATGGCGGCCTGACCCGGGCCAGACGTGCCTCGCGGCGCAGGATGAAGAGGCCGCAGGCGATGACCATGGCGCCGCCGATCACGGCGCCGGAAGACGGCAGCTCGCGCCAGATCGCCCAGGCGAGGAACCCGGTCGCCAGCAGCGAGAAATACTCGAACGGCATGATCGCCGCGGGCGGCGCGATCTGGACCGCCCGCGTCATGAAGATCTGCGCCACGCCGCCGACGAGGCCCAGCGCCGTCAGCAGCGCGATGTCGGCGAGACTGGCCGGAGTGACCCAGACGAAGGGCAGGACCGGGATCGTCGCGAGCGCCACGAAGGCCATGTAGAAGAAGACGATGGTCTCGCCGGGCTCGTCGCTCGACAGGCGGCGTATGGCGATGACCACGATGGCGTAGGCGAGGGCGCTGCCCAGCGCCAGCGCGCCGCCGAGCGCGGCGCCGGGATCGGTGCCGGCCAGGAGCGCGCCGGGCTGGAGCATCACGACGACGCCCGCGAAGCCGGCCACGACCGCCGCCCAGCGCCGCCAGCCGACGCTTTCGCCCAGCAGCGGCACGGACAGGGCCGTGACGAAGATCGGGGCGGCGAAGTTGATCGCGATCACGTCGGCGGCCGGCAGGTAGCGGAACGCAGCGAAGCCGGCCGCCATCGCGGCCAGGCCGAAGACGCTGCGCACGACATGCCCGCGCAGCCGGCCCGGCCGGATCAGCGCGAAGCCGCGCGGATGCCGCCGCATCAGGACCGCCACCGGAACCAGCGCCAGCGCGCAGCGGAAGAACATCAGCTGCGCGAGCGGGTAGCGCGCGCCGAGCCATTTCACGAGCGTGTAGACGATCGCGAACAGCATGACGCTGGTCAGCATCGCGGCGATCCCCGCCAGGACACGGTTGCGGTTGCCCGGTGGCGTCATCGCGTCGCTCAGGCCCGGCGTCCGCCGCCGATGTCGCCCAGCAATCGCAGGCGGTCGATGTTGACGCGAAGGCGGTGGACCAGCCGGTCCATCAGCCGCCGCACGCCGTCGAACGCGTCGGCCAGCCGGTCGTCGCGGCCGGCCGCCGGCATCGCCAGCTGGGCGACCGCGGCCAGGAATTCCTCCTCGGCGTCGAGCCCGTCCTCGTAGCCGCGGATCACGCGGTCGAGCGCTCCGGCCTGGAACCGGGGCACGCCGAGCGCCGCCGCGCGCAACGCCTCGAGCTTGCGCGTGGCCGTGTCGATGTCGCGCCGATGCGCTGCCAGCGCCGCCAGCAGCGCGTCGGACGGCATGGTGCCCGTCCGCAGCCCCTCCAGCGTCGTCAGCAGGATCGCGTTGCCGCGCCAGCGGGCATGCTGGATCTCGCGTTCGGGCAGGGCCTCGGACTCGGGGGTCAGCAGGCCGATCACCAGGGCTGCGAACACCGTGTCGGCCCGCACCTGGATGTCCAGCAGGCGCAGCAGCG
Source organism: Alphaproteobacteria bacterium (assembly GCA_044359885.1). Classification (GTDB taxonomy): domain Bacteria; phylum Pseudomonadota; class Alphaproteobacteria; order CACIAM-22H2; family CACIAM-22H2; genus CAIOSQ01. The sequence goes on from JBIKLI010000119.1 coordinate 10,521, forward strand.
ATTCGCCCAGTGCCGCGGTCTCGTCGGCGTTCAGCGGACCGAGACCGCCGCCGACCTCGGCCAGTGCCGGCAAGGTCGCGACGAAGGCGGCAAGACCGGCGCGCATGCGCGCCGCCTGTTCCTGCGACTCGGCCGCCAGAAGCCGCTGCTCGCGATCGCCTTCCGGCAGCGGCGCCAGACCGTCGAGGCGCCGGCCGGCATTGTCCTCGGCGCGCGCGATGCCCGCGGCCGCCGGGGCCAGCGGCGGCGGCGCGGCACCGGTCCCGGGGGCCCGCGCGCGCAGCACCAGGGCGACGAACTCGACGCCGTGCTGGCTGGCGTCGAGCATCGTCTGCACGGCGTCGAGCCGCGGCTGCATCCAGGCCTCGAAGCGCGCGGCGGCGTCGACGTCGCGGGCCGGCGCGGCCGCGCCGGCGCCGCCAGGGTCGGGCGGATGGACCGGCGCGCAGCAGGCGAGAGCCGCCGCAAGCGCGGCGGCAAGGAATGGAACCCGGCGCATCGCCCCGATCCTAGTCGCAATTCGCGGCGGTGGGGCCATCCTTCTCGCGGCCGTCGGCGGCGACCCGGCGGCTTGTCGCGCGCCGCTGCGGAGGGCTAGCTTGTCGGCCCGCGTGGGAGATCCCGATGGCCGAGCCGACCAACGATGCCGATGTCGCGACCATGAGCTTCGAGGAGGCGCTCAAGGAGCTCGAGGACATCGTGCGCGCCCTCGAGCAGGGCAAGGGTCGGCTGGAGGACGCGATCCGCAGCTACGAGCGCGGCGCCGCGCTCAAGGCCCATTGCGAACGCAAGCTGGCCGAGGCCGAGGCGCGGATCGAGCAGATCGCGCTCGGTGCGGGCGGGGTGCCCACGGCCCAGCCGGCACGCTTCGATTGAACGCGCGACGATGACCCCGGACCTTGCCGAAGCGCTGGCGGCCGACGCAGCGCGCGTGGAATCGCTGCTCGACGCCCTGCTGGCGGCGCCCGATGGTCCGGAGCGGCGCGTCTTCGATGCGATGCGCTACGCGGCGCTGGGAGGCGGCAAGCGGCTGCGGCCCTTCCTGGCGCTCGAATCCTGCCGGCTGTTCGCGGTCGATGCGGCCCGCGCGCTGCGCATCGCGGCGGCGCTGGAGATGGTCCATTGCTACTCGCTGGTCCATGACGACCTGCCGGCGATGGACGACGACGACATGCGCCGCGGACGGCTGACCGCGCACCGCGCCTTCGACGAGGCGACGGCGATCCTTGCCGGCGACGGCCTGCTGACCCGCGCCTTCGAGGTGCTGGCCGATCCCGCCACCCATCCC
>JBIKLI010000120.1:0-11806 GCA_044359885.1 Alphaproteobacteria bacterium
CAGGGATGCCAGCCCCCGATGGTGCGTCGCCGCAGCATCGCCTCCAGCTGCGACTCGTCCGCGAGGATTTCCGCGAGCGGCGGTTCCTGGGCGACGAGCAGGTCGAGCGTCGCGTCTCGCAGCGTCGGCGGGCCATCCATCAGCAGCGCGGGCGCCATGGTCAGCGCCCAGTTCAGCGCGCTGCGCTTGCCGACCAACTGCGCCAGCGCGCCATGTGTGGAGACCGCGGGGCGGGCGGTCGCCGCGGCGAGGGCAGGGGTTGCGAACTGCGCGGCCATGAAGCGGACCAGCCGCTTCATGCGCAGCAGGTCGCCCGGATCGGACAGCAGCTGGAAAGCGATATCGGCACGCAGGCCATTCTCGCCACGCGCGAGCCGGACCCAGCCGGCCGACGCGGGCTTGTTGATCCACCCGAAGAGGCTGGCGATCCGCTTGCCGATCGGATGCCAGGCCGATTTCGCCACCGCCAGCATGTAGAGATCGCTGGCCGGCATTCCGTCCAGCCCGGAAGAGAACCGGAGCCCCATATGGACATGCCGCCGCATCGCGTTCGGCTGGCGTGCGCGCCTGGCGACGTAGGCCGACAGCGACAGGGCCGGATGCTCCTGCAGGTTCCTTCCGACCCCGGGCCGATCGGCGACCACGGCGATGCCCAGCGCCGACAGATCGCGCGCGGGACCGATGCCGGCCTGCAGCATCAGCGCCGGGCTCTGCAGGGCGCCGGCGCAGAGCACGATCTCGCGCCCGCGGATCGTCTCGCCGCCGGCGCGCACCCCCACGACGCGGCCGGCCTCGACCACGAGTTCCTCGACCTGGGTGCCGGCGCGCAGCGAGAAATTCGGCCGTGCGCGGGTCGCGGCGTCGAGGTAGCCGATCGCTGCGGAGACGCGCGTCGTCTGGTCGGCGGAGAGCGCGAGAGGGAACCACCCATCGCCGAACTGGGCGTTGTGATCGTCGATGCGGTCGTAGCCCTGCGCCGAGAGGGCTGCGCCGACGGCGCGCGAGATGCCGGGCCATTCGTGTTCGGGAACGCGGCAGATCGGGATCGGGCCGGCGGCGCCGTGCAGGTCGCCGCCGAAGTCGAGGTCGCGTTCGAGCCGCCGGAAATAGGGCAGGACGCCGTTCCAGTCCCAGCCGTCGGCGCCGGCCTCGGCCCAGCCATCGTAGTCGTCGGGCGTGCCGCGGATCGCGAGGATGCCGTTGATGCTCGATCCACCGCCGACGATCCGCGCCTGACGATACTTGCCGGGGGCTGGACGCGCCGCGGGATCGTCGCCGACCGGGGCGAGCCAGACCCTCAGGTCAGGCCAGAGATGCCCCCAGTTGTTGGCCGCGAAATACGGGTAGCGATCCGTGATCTCCGCCGGTTCCTGGCCGGGCGGATAATCGGGGCCGGCCTCGAGAAGCAGAACGCGGTTCGATGCGCGTTCCGAGAGCCGGGCGGCGAGGACGCATCCGGCGGAACCGGCGCCGACGATGATGTAGTCGTGGATCCCAGCCATCGGCAGCCGTCAGATCCGGTAGAAGGTTTCGGCGTTCGCGCGCAGCATGCCTGCGCGCGTGGCCGGGTCGCAATCCGCGACCAGCGCAGCGAAGTCGCGCCACAGCGCGGGGTAATCCCGGAACGGCCGGTCCACGGGGAAATTCGAGGCGAACATGGCCCGGCCGGGGCCGAATGCATCGAGCGCTTCGTAGACATAGGGGCGGATGCTCTCGGTCGTCCAGGCGGGTTCGAACATGCCGAAGCCGCTGATCTTCACCCAGACATTCGGCAGCGCCGCCAGGCGTCGCAGCCCTGACCGCCACCCGCGCCAGGCCTGGAAGCCCCGCTCCCGCGGCCAGCCGGCATGGTTCAGCGCGACGGCAAGGCCGGGATGGCGCGCGATCAGGTCGGCGGCCTCGTCCATGCGCGCCGGCGAAACCTGGAGATCGAAGGAGAGCCCGTGGCCGGCGAGCAGGCCGAGACCGTCGCGCCACGCATCGTCGCGCAGAAGGTCGCGCGTCTCGTCGAAGCGATTGATGGCATGGCGGATGCCGCGCACGCGCGGCATCGCCGCCAGCCGCGCCAGGATCACGCCGATGTCCGGGGACGCGAGATCCGCGTTGGCGACGATGGCCTGCGGCAGTCCGCGCGGCGCCTTGTCCGCCAGCGCGCCGACATGCTCGACTTCCGCGACCCCGTCGGTGGGAAAGGCCTCGACATGGACGGCCTTGGCGACGACGACAGGTCCGGCGTCGCGCAGCAGGTCCGACACGAAGTAGTCGCCGATCGTCGCATCGCCCTCGTCGCGCCGACGGGCCCGGCGCGGGTAGAGGCCGGTAGCCAGATCCCAGATATGGACATGGGGATCGACCACCACAAGGGGATCGTCGCCGGTTCCGGCCGGGAGGTCGCCAGGTCGCGTCATCGCCGGTTCCGGGCGCTCATCGCGACGGCGCCGGGCGGGCGTCAATCGCCATCGAAAGCCCTCGCTTCCGGCAGGAGCGCCGCCAGCAGGCGGTCGATCTCGCCCTGCGTCACCGGATCCGGCGGGACGGTCGGGCCGCGGACCTTGGCGGTGCGGATGATGCCTTGGCGCACGAGGAACTGCTTGTGCAGGTGATGCTGGGTATCGTTGCCCTGCCCGACGAGACGGTTCACGGCCATGATGCGCGCGTCGAACAGGGCCCGCGCGCCTGGCTCGTCGCCGGCACGGAACCTGTTCCATACATCGACGAACACCGCAGGCTGGCTGCAATAAGGCATGGTGCCCTGGGCGCCGCGCCGCATCTCCTCGATGAAATACGTGCCGTTCGCGCCGCCGAGGATCGTCAGCGCCTTCGACGCCGCGGCGACCATCTCCGCCACCTTGACGGTCACCGGGAAGGTCTCGACCTTGATCGTCGTCACCTTCTCGCATTCCCTGGCGATCCGCAGCGCCAGTCCCGGCGGCACCGGTCCGGCCGGCACGTCCTGGAGGCAGATCGGGATGCCGATGGACTGCGACACCCGACGGAAATGCTCGACGACACCGTCGGCGGCCACCGGCATGAAGGATGGCGGCGTGATCATCACCATGTCCGCGCCCGCAGCCTCCGCGGCCCGGCTGAAGGCGATGGTGACGTCGGTGCCCGGCGCGCCGGTGCTGATGACGACCGGCACCCGGCCACGGACCGCGCCGACGACGCAGCGCACGACCTGTGCGCGCTCGGCCTCCGACAGCTTGAACATCTCGCTGCCGTTGGCGACGCCCAGCCCGTGGACGCCTCCGGCGATGTTGAACTCGACCAGACGACGCAGGCTCGCTTCGTCGATCCGGCCTTCCTCGTCGAAAGGCGTGATCAGGATCGGAACGACGCCGGTGAGGGTGCAGGGCTTCATGTCTCGTCCTCGGTTGGATCGCTGCGGCTTCAGTCGAGATGGAACATCTCGGGGAGCGGCTCGCGCCATGGCGAACCGTCCGGGTTGCACTCCATGTACGGCTCCATCGATTTCCACCACCGCAAGGTGACGTCTTCGTGGGGGGGCACGGATCGCCGGGGGTTGTCCGTCTCGAGATAAGCGAACAGCAGGAGGCCGTGACGGAAGATGCTGTAGTTCCGTGTCCCGCGCCGCTTCATCGACTCGACCAGCTCGGGCCAGATCTCGTCGTGCCGGCGCTTGTAGATCTCCTCGCAGCCGGGTTTCAGCTTCATCACGAAGGCGACGCGGGCCATGTCTTCCGTCCCCTGCCGTCGCGTCACTTGACCAGATTGTCTTCGATGTAGTCCCACACGACGCGATAGCCCAGGCCGGGGCCGGTCGGCAGGGTGATGTAGCCGTCGGGATCGAGCTTGTCGCAGTTCGCCTCGAAATGCGGCGGCACCTTGTCGTAGTCGACGCCGGGGGCGAGCAGCCCCTTCTCGTAGTATTCGGCGGTATCCTCGTGGGTCGCGCCGATGACCTGGAGATTTGCCCAGCCGGACATGTGCAGCTCGCAGCGATAGCCATGCGCCTCGCAGACGATCGCGGTCTTGCGCGCGCCGGTGATGCCGCCGCGATGGCAGTCGATCCGGCTCATGTCGGACGCGCCGCGCATGATCCAGTCGGCCCGGGCGAACACGCCGCCTGCGGCGATCTCGGGCGACAGCACGGGGATCGTCAGTTCGCGGCACAGGCGGATATACATCTCCGGCCGTGTCTCGGGCATCGGGTGCTCGAACCAGTAGAAGCCGAGGCGTTCGAGTTCGCGGCCGACCAGCAGCGCCTCCTCGAAGGTCATGTACGTTCCCCAGGGGTCGAACATCAGGACATAGTCCGGACCGACCGCCTCGCGGACCATGCGCGCCGCCTCGATGTCGGCCTTGATGTTCGACGGACGCCCCGGGGTCGGCTTCCGCGTCGCGGGATCCCAGAAGTAATGCGGATGGATCTTGTACGCGAGATAGCCCTGCTCCTTGCACGCCACAGCATGGTCCGCGTAGTCGCGCGCCTGGCCCATGTTCTTGTGGGACGAGGCGTAGGCCTTCACCCGGCGGCCAGCGCCGCCCATGAGCTTGTGAACGGGCGTCCGGAAGAAGTTGCCGGCGAGGTCCCACAGCGCGTTGTCGATCACGCTCGCGACGTTCTCCGGGATGTTCGCGGCGACCCAGAACCACTTCCAGATCATCTCCCGGTCAAGCGGATCCTGTCCGACCAGAAGCTTGCGGATCCGCCCATGTACGAGATCGCGCTCGGCGGCGTTGAGCGGATAGGAATCGCCGCTGAACCCGCCGCCGAAATAATGCCCCGACACGCCTTCGTCGGTCTCGATCGTCGTCACGCTCTGGATGCGTTCGGCGCCTGGCAGCGGCACGCCGTGATCGCGGTCCCAGTTGTCCATGAGGGTCCGGAACGTCCGGACCTTGATGTCGGTGATCTTCACGCTGTTCCCCCTCCGGTGTTCGCCGCTCCCGCCCGGGCTGCGGCCTGTCGTCGATGTCAGGCGTTCTTGAGTCGCGGGTCCAGGACGTCGCGCAGCCTGTCGCCCACGACGTTCAGGCACAGCGCGATCGCGAATATCGCGCAGCCCGGGATCAGGACGAGATGCGCGGCGAGGCGCACATAGTTGCGCCCCGACGCGATCATGTTGCCCCAGTCGGCGGTGGGCGGCTGCGCGCCGAGACCGAGGAAGCTGAGGCTGGATGTGACCACGATCTTGTGTCCGACATCGAGCGACAGCGCCACGATGATCGGCGCCATGATGTTGGGCAGGATGTGGCGCAGCATGATCGCCGTGTCGGTCGCGCCGATCGAGCGCGCTGCCTCGACATAGTCGAGTTCACGAACGGCGAGCACGGAGCCGCGCACGACCCGGGCGTAGAGCGGGAAGCCCGCGATCGCCACCGCGATCATCGCGTTCGTCAGACCCGAGCCCAGCGCCGCGACGACGCCGATGGCGAGCAGGATCGCGGGGAAGGCGAGGACGATGTCGGTCGCGCGCATCAGCGCGCTGTCGACCCAGCGGCCGGCGAAGCCCGCGAAGAGGCCGATGGCGCCGCCCAGCGCCAGCGACAGCAGCGCCGTGCCGAAGCCCGCGACAAGCGAGACCCGCGCGCCCCAGATCATGCGGCTCAGAAGATCCCGCCCGAGTTCGTCGGTGCCGAGCAGGTAGCCGCGCTGGCCCGGCGCCAGCAGGCGGTCCGCCGACGCGATGGCGTTCGGATCGCGGATCGGCAGCCAGGGCGCGAGCAGGGCGACGGTCGCGAACGCCATCACCACCAGGACGCAGACGAACGCGACGCGGCGGCCGATCAGACGTCGCCAGACGGATCGCCGCCGCGACGGCGCGCCCCCCACGGCTTCCAGAAGCGACGATCCCGGACGTGTCTCCATGCTGGCGCCTACCGGAAGCGGATCCGAGGATCGACGGCCGCGTAGAGCAGGTCGGCGACGAGGTTGACCATGATGAAGACGACCGCGGCGAACAGCATCGCGCCCTGGACGACGGGGAAATCGCGATTCATGATCGAGTGGACCATGAGCGATCCCAGGCCGGGCCAACTGAATACGGTCTCGACGATCACCGCGCCGCCCAGGAGGTGGCCGATCGACACGCCCAGGACGCTGATGATCGGGATCAGTGAATTGCGAAGCCCGTGACGCAGCACCACCAGTCGCTCTCCGAGCCCCTTCGCGCGGGCCGTGCGGATGTAGTCCTGGCCGAGCGCCTCAAGCAGCGACGAGCGCGTGAACCGCGCGACATAGGCCATGTGACCGACCGCGAGCGTCGTCGCCGGCAGCACGAGGTGCCTTGCCAGATCGCCGAGCGTCCGCTCCTCGGCCATGATGTCGTACATCCCGCCGGTCGGCAGCCAGCGCAGCCAGACGCTGAACACGATGACCAGGATGAGGCCGATCCAGAAATTTGGCATCGACCAGCCGACCACCGAGGCGATCATGCTGCCCGTGTCGAGGGCGGTGCCCCGTTTCGCGGCAGCGACGATCCCCAGCGGCATCCCGAGCGCGGTCGCGAGGCCGATCGCGGCAGCCGTCAGGACCAGGGTATTGGGAAAGCGCTCGAGCAGTTCGCCGAGGACCGGGCCCGACGTGAAGAGCGAGGTCCCCAGATTGCCCTGCAGCACCTGGACGACCCACAGCACGTATTGCGTGGCGAGAGGCCGGTCCAGTCCGAGGCTCGCGCGCAGCGCGTCGATCTCGTCGCGCGTCGCGTGGCTCGGCAGCATCAGCTGGACGGGATCGCCCGGCGCGAGCCGCAGGATCAGGAACGCGATGACCGACACCCCGACGAGCACCGGGATCGAATGGAGGCAGCGGCTGGCGACGAAACGCAGCATCAGCCGCTCCGCGAGGCGCGAATGCGCGCAAGGATCGTCATGCCGCCATCTCCGCGTGCCAGCATCGGACCCAGTGTCCGGCACCTGGCGCAACCGGCCGGTAGGCGGGTTCCTCGGCCCGGCAGATGTCGGTCGCGTGCTCGCAGCGCGTGTGGAACCGGCAGCCGCGCAGGCCGGACAGGGGATTGGGCACCGTGCCGCGAATCTCCTGCAGCCTGGCATCGGCGCGATCGAGCCGTGGCGTGGACCGCAGCAGGCCCCGGGTGTAAGGGTGCCGCGGCGAGGCGAAGAGCGCGGCCACGGGCGCCCGCTCGACGATCCGTCCCAGATACATCACCGCCACCTCGTCGGCGGACTCGGCGATCACGCCCAGATCGTGGGTGATCAGCAGGATCGCGGTCGCGAAACGCCGCTGCAGGGATTTCAGGAGATCGAGGATCTGGGCCTGGATCGTCACGTCCAGGGCCGTCGTGGGCTCGTCGGCGATCAGCAGCTTCGGATCGCAGCACAGCGCCATCGCGATCATGACGCGCTGGCGCATGCCGCCGCTCAACCGGTGGGGATAATCGTCGATCCGCTGCTCCGGCGACGGGATTCCGACCAGCCCGAGAAGCTCCACGGCGCGATCGCGGATCTGCCGCTGGGAGAGGTCGCGGTGGATGCCGATCGCTTCGCCGATCTGGAACCCCACCGTGAACACGGGGTTGAGCGAGGTCATCGGTTCCTGGAATATCATCGCGATGCGATCGCCGCGGATGGCCTGCATCTGGGCGTCGGTCTTGGTCAGCAGTTCCTCGCCGTCGAAGCGTATCGATCCGGAGACGATCCGGCCTGGAGGCTGGATCAGCCGCATGATCGACAGGCCGGTGACGCTCTTGCCGCAGCCCGACTCGCCCACGATCCCGAGCGTCTGCCCGGCATCGATCGCGAAGGTGACGCCATCCACTGCGGGGACGTCGCCATCCTCGCTCTTGAAGCGAGTACGCAGGTCTTCGACCTCGAGAAGCGCCCGGGTCACGCGCATGTTCCCGGCAGGTCGCGCGACATGCCTGCCGCAATGGAAATGATTCCGGCGAAACCGCCGCTGCCGCTCATCGGAACTGTTCTCTCCCCCGGAGGGAACCCTAATGCACCGGCGCACGGCGTGCCAGCGTGTCGATCACGCCTTCTTCGCGCCTGCGCCCCGCGGCCATCTCCCGGGATGTTGGGGAGGTGTCGAGCGGGCCACGCGAAACCTGATGCGAAGACTGCTGGACACGACCGACGGCAGGCGCCCCGCGTGCTCTTCCGGCCATTTCGCAGCGCGGCATTTCCTGAAGACAGCGGGGCGCAGATCCCGCTGCCGCAAACCGGCGATGGCCCGCCGGAATGGCATCGTGCGGGGCCGACGGCAGCCGGTTCATGGACAGGAATTCGCCCCGGATCGAGCGCCGATGGACTGCCGCCAGCGACCTGTCGCCATCCCGGCGCCGTGATCGGCCGGTTGCGTCCCGGCGTCCGATGCATCGGGATGGACGCAGGTCAGAGATAGCCGATCAGCCGTCCCGCCGCGGCCACCATCATCCACAGCGCGAGCGAGCCGGCGACCTGGATGCGTGCGGCCGCCGGTGCGGTCGCATCCCAGGAGGGCAGGTGGTGGCGCCAGAGGCGGTGGAAGGCGATCGCATTGACGAGCGCCAGCGCGAGCAGGGCCGCCTTCGTCTGAAAGGCGGGGTTGGCCGCCAGCGGCCGCGCATCGGCGCTGAGCAGCAGCACGCCGGTCGACGTCATCAGAAGGAAGCCCGCGATCAACAGCGGCGCCAGCGCCGCCGACAGCGCCGCGGCGCCGATCCGTCGCCGCCAGGCGCCGAGCAGCCGCAGGTCCAGCACCACGATGCTGCCGGCGAAAAGCACGAGGCCGAAGACATGGCCGAGATTGGCGATCGGGTAGAGCGCGAAGGAGCCCCGCATCAGCACGCCGAGGCGGGAGGCTTCCAGCGCGGCCGCCCAGGCCGGCGCGTCGGCATAGGGCTCCATGACCGGTTCAGCGCAACTCGACCGTCCTGCCGGCGATGGTGATTCGCTCGGCGCGCATCTCGGAGTCGTGCACGCGGCTGGGATAGCCCTCGAGCCTCGCCCGTACCCCTGGCCTGAGCGCCTCGGGCGGCAGGCCGCGGTTCTGCATGCGCAAGGGCGGTGCGAGGGTGCAGGTCCAGCGCCTTCCGGCGTGCATGATCTCGACCTCGCCATGAGGGTTCTCGTATCTGGCGGCGAGGATCTCGCCGTCGATCGTGACGGCCGTGCCGGCGTCGTAGGAGCCCCAGCCGTGATGGGCCTCGGCCTTGCCGGCGAGGACGATGGCGGAAGCGGCGCCGGAGAGCAGGACGTGGCGGCGGGACAGGTCGGGCATCTTCATCTCCATGCTGGGGTCCGGCACGAGGCCCCGAGCCGCCGCGATGCCGCGCGGATACGGCCGGGATCCTCGGCGCGGCAGTTCTGGATCAGGACTTCCGGATGACTGCGACCGGGGTTGTGCCCGGCCTGGTGGCCACGATCGGCGCGAGAGGTCTGAATGCCTTCGGATCGCGGAGAGCGGGGCAGTGCAGCGTGGTCTGGCTCGGTTCCATGCGATGTCTCGCCGGCTCGAAATCCAACGCGATGCCGCGCCGGACACATGCCGCCGACGAGGCGGGAATGCTCTCGACCGTCCGGATGCGGTGCCGGACGACGGCGACCCTGTGGCCGGCGATGGCGTGCTGCGCTGGATTCGTTTTCGCGTCGCTTCGTCGCGACGAGGTCGGCAGGGAGATGTCCGGCGGCGCGCATCGTTGGCTCCGTTCCTGGTTCCCGGGTCCTTCGGATCGCCGGGGAGCCGACGACGGCGGCCGGGCGATCCGTCGCGACGCGGCTGCCCGTCTCCATCCGCGACGGCCGTCGTCGGACGTCAGGCCGCGGGCAGTTCGATGCCCGCGGCCCGTGCGGCGGCGCGAACCTCGGGCGGCCAGTTGATGTTTCCGGGATCGCGGCCGCCGGCGATGCCGACGAGCAGGCCTGGCCCGGCCGACACGTTGCGGAACCCCCTGGACACGCCGGGCGGGATGCTGATCGTGTCCAGGGGATCCAGCACCAGCGCCCGCAACCCCGCCGGCCCCCAGAATATCTCCCACCGTCCGGTGATGGCCATGAAGACTTCCTGGGTGAGGTGGTTGTGCAGGGGGGCGGATTTTCCGGGATCGCAGCGTACGATGTTGAGGTGGAAATCTTCTGCCTGGAGCGGCGCGCCCGGCCGGTGGCCGAGCACGCGGAAGGTGGTGCGTTCGCAGCCCGGAATACCGGCGTCGATGTAGTCCGGCGTCGGCGTCAGACGGCTGAACCGCGCGACGCGCGCTTCCATTTCCGGAACCGTCGGATTCGCATCGGTGATCGGCGCGGTGTTGGACATGGGGGCTTCCGGGGGTGGGAGACAGGGGCTGGACAGGTCGGAGGCGTCGCCGTGGCGGACCGGTATCCCCATCCAGGACCCGTCTTCAGCGCCGTCATAACGCAGCCGTCTTGCCAATGCGAGGAAGGTCCAAGACATCTCCGGCGAGATTGGAGAGCGAGGCGTGGCTGACTGGAGCCGTGCCGGCAAGGCCGGGTGGTGTCGACGGGCGGACGCGACGGGGCCGGTGTCATGCACGCCGACTTCGTTCAGGCAAGGCGGACGAAACTCGCTACCGGCCAGCGTGGGCTGGGCGGGATCGTTTCGGCACAGTAGCCGATACGGGCCAGCATCTGCACCGTGCCGCCTTCGGGCGCCAAACGGCGGTGGACCTGGGTATAGAGGCGTTCCATTTCCTGAAACTCCTGCAGTGCCTGGCTCATCGGGTGGAAGGCTATTCCAGAGGCCGTCGCCGCCAGATTGACGCGCAGCCAGTCGGCGCCGACGGCCAATTGTTCCTGACGGCTGTTGCCTGGCGTCATTAGCCATACATATCCCATGCCGGTCCGGGCGTTTTCGGTCACGGCGTCGATGCCGCCCTTGTAGGCGACCGACGTCGGATCGAGGGCCGCTTCGCGGGTCAGGAGGCCGGCGAGCCTGAGCGTCTCCATCATCGGACCACCGAGGTCGATCCCGTCGGGGTTCGCGTCGATCTCGCGCCGTCCGATCCGGAACAGTTCGACGCTCTCGCGATATGTCCGCGGCGTCTGGAACTCGATCGCGAAGGCTTCGGCTGTCAGGCGGCGCCAGAATTCGATGTCGGCGGCTGCCACGCTGCCGCCGAAGCGCGCGTTCGGGCGGCCCAATCTCGCCAGGTTCGCGATCGCCTCGGGGGCGACGTTGCGTGCGGTGTCGTAGGGTTCCTTCGTCGACCGCCGCGCGCGGGCATGCGCGAACAAGGGATCGCGCTCGACCCCTTGATCGCGCACGAACACGACCCGAGCGACGGGATTTGCGTCGAGCGCGCGCGGATCGGCGCCATTGGGGAAGGTCGCGACATCGACCCGATAGCCATCATGGGCCGCCGCCATCCGCATCAGCTCGAGAAAGCATCCAAGTCCGATCGTGATCTGGCGCCCGAACGGATCGGTATGGGGCAGAAGACGATCCAGATGGGCGTATAGCGTGATCTCCCCGGGCGTCCGGCAGTCGGCGAGCCATGGCTGGCGATTATGGGGATTCGGCGCGAGCAGCGCCCAGGACAGGGCGCGCAGGCGCGGATCCTGTGGCGCACCGGCCTGCGACCAGGGCAGGCGCGCGGTGGTGGGCTCGCGCGTCACCTCCCACCCGGCATAGGCCGTGGCGGCGGCGACGGTGCCGCCACCGATCAGTGCCAGGGTTTTCCGGCGCGAGAGCGACATGGCAGTTTCCTCCTGTGGGTTGGCGAAGACGGGCCGACCGCTCTGGCGCGATCGCCCCTGTGGCGATGCCGGATTCCGCGCGTGCGGCGCCGGGGACGGAAGGAACGAAGACCGCCACCGGCGCCGGCGGCGTCGTGCGCGCGGGGGGCGGTGGAACCTTCCGGGGCTCGTGGCCGGGTTCGACGTCTGG